>DATKAX010000360.1:0-4133 GCA_035514595.1 Burkholderiales bacterium | reverse complement strand
GCGCCGGCGGGCGCGGCTCGGTGCCCGCAAGCGGCACGAAGTCGACATCGTAGATGGAGAAGTCCTCGTAGCGGTCGACGAAATAGATGAGGCTGTCGCCCACGCCGTGGATTCCCGGGATATGCAGCTCCATCGCCGCCGCCCGCGTGGGCATCTCCCAGGCGCCGAGCCCAAGCGAGCGCTCGAAGGCCCGGCCTGCATCGCGCACGCGAAGCGCGACGGCCGCGAGCACAGGCGTCGGCGCGACCTCGCCGCCTTGCGCTTGCGCCGAGTTGACGATGAGGTTCATCGATCCCTGGCGGTAGAGCATGACTTCGCGCGAGCGATGACGCGCGACGGCGGCGAAGCCCATTCTCTGCAGCAGCGCGCCGAAGGCCTGGGGCTGGGAGGTGGCGTACTCGATGAACTCGAGGCCGTCGATGCCGAGCGGGTTGGTGGGTTCCGGAACGTGTTCCTCGGCGGCCATGGGTGACTTGTTGCGCTTGCCCGAACGTCGTTCTCTTATATCAGGGCGGCCGACAAAACAGCAGGCCATGGCTGCTTTGTTCTCCTCAGGGAACGGGGCGCGGGAGCGCGGCGATGGAATAGAATCGTGTTATGCTGGACAGCACGACACCGCTTCGAGCGAACTTCTGACGGAGGAGGCAGCAGGCAATGGGACAGAAACGAAACCAAGGGGAATTCCGCGTCAACCGCCGCTCGGCGCTCCAGGCGGGCGCCGCGCTTGCCGCGGCATGGGCGTTGCCCGCCGCGGCGCAGGCAAAATCCACGCTGCGCTTTGCCGCGGTGTTCTCCGACAAGGACATCCGCGCCGACATGATCCGCAGGCTCGCCCAGGACATCCAGGGCGACTTCACGCTGGAGCCCTTCTTCGCTGCGACGTTGTTCAAGCAGGGGACGGAGCTGGTCGCGCTGCAGCGCGACAACCTGGAGATGGGCAACATCGCGCCGCAGGACATCTCCAAGCAGATCCCGTCGTGGTCGATCCTGACCTCGGCCTACCTGTTCCGCGACGCCGACCACCTGCACGCCTTCTGGGCGAGCGATCTGGGCGCGCAGATGAAGAAGATGGCGGAGGACCAGGCGAAAGTTAAGATACTTGCGCCGACCTTCTTCGGCACCCGGCAGGTTGGGCTGAGAGTCAATAAGCGAATCAACACGCCCGCCGACATGGCCGGCATCAAGCTCAGGATGCCGCCGGGAGACGCGTGGCAGCTACTCGGGCGCTCGCTCGGCGCGAATCCCACGCCGATGGCCTTCGCCGAGACCTATACCGGCCTGCAGACCGGCGCGGTCGACGGCCAGGACAACCCGCTGCCCAACGTCCAGGCGATGAAGTTCCACGAGGTGATGTCGCAGATCGTCCTCACCTCGCACCTCATCGGCTACGACCTGCTGTGCGTCAACCTCAAGACCTGGCGGGGAATGTCGCCGGCGCGGCAGCAGGCGTTCCAGGCCGCGGTCAACAAGGCGACCCAGTGGAGCGCGAGCGAGCACCTGAAGCGTGAAGCCGAGCTCGCGGATGGCTTCAAGAAGGCGGGACTCGAGGTGTACGCCCCGGACGTGAAGGCGTTCCGCGACCACGCGCAGAAGGTCTACCTCGGCTCGGATCAGGCGAAGGACTGGCCGCAGGGGCTGCTCGAGAAGATCAACGCTTTGTAGTGACGGCCGAGACCGCGGCGCGCAGCGCGAGCAGATAGCTGTCGAGACCGAAGCCGCAGATCTGGCCCCTGGCGGTCGCGGCGAGGACCGATCTGTGCCGGAACTCCTCGCGGGCGTGGATGTTGGACAGGTGCACCTCGACCACCGGCACGGTGAGGATGGCGAGCGCGTCGCGAATGCCGTAGCTGTAGTGCGTCCAGGCGCCGGCGTTGATCAGCACGGCGTCGACCTTCTCGGCCGAAGCGCGGTGGATGCGCTCGCACATCGCGCCTTCGTGGTTGGTCTGGAAGCTCTCCACTTCGGCGCCGAGCTCGGCGCCGAGCGCGCGCAGCCGCTCGTCGATCTCCCGCAGCGCGAGGGTCCCGTACTGCGCGGGGTCGCGCTTGCCGAGCATGTCGAGGTTGATGCCGTGCAGCACCAGGACCTTCATCGCTGAAATTATACTAAGTGCAAATGCGAGCCCTTGGGAGCTGGCTGCGGCGCCGCGCCGAGAACCTGGCCGCCGCCATGCTGGCGGTGATGTTCGCCGCCTTCGTGCTGCAGATCGTGTTCCGCTACTTCCTCAACCTGCCGACCGGCTGGAGCACCGAGCTGACCGTCATCATGTGGCTGTGGCTGGTGCTCTGGGGGGCCGCCTTCGTGGTGAAGGAGCGCGACGAGATCCGCCTCGATCTCGTCTTCGCTTCGGCGCCGCGGCGCGTGCGCATCGCCATGGGCATCGTCTCGGGCACGGCGCTCGTGGTGCTGTACGGCGCGGCGCTGCCCGCGGCGTACGACTACGTCACCTTCATGAAAGTGGAGAAGAGCTCCTACCTGGGCATCCGCATGGACTGGCTGTTCTCCATCTTCCTCGTGTTCCTCGTGGCGAGCATCGTGCGCTACCTCTGGATCCTGTCGCAGCTCGTGCGCGGCCGTGAGCCCGGGGAGCCGTGAGCCCGTTCGCCCTCACCCTCGCGGCAATCGTCGCCCTGACCGTGCTCGGGCTGCCGATCGGTCACGCGATGATCGCCGGCTCGGTGCTTTACCTCTGGCTCGCCGGCCTCGACATGGGAACCGCCGGGGAGCAGCTCCTGAACGGCATGTACACGAGCAACCTGCTGCTCGCGATACCGCTTTTCATCCTCGCCGCCGAGTTCATGAACAGCGGCAGCATCATGGACCGGCTGCTGCGCTTCTGCAACGCGATGGTCGGCCGCTTCCGCGGCGGGCTGGCGCAGGTCAACGTCGTGCAGAGCATCATTTTCGCCAGCATGTCGGGCTCGGCGCTCGCCGACGCGGCCGGCAGCGGCAGGATCATGCAGACGCTGATGACGAAGGACGGCAGGTACACCCCGAGCTTCACCGCCGCCCTGACCGCGGCCTCCGCGGTGATCGGGCCGATCATCCCGCCCTCGATCCCGCTCGTGCTGTACGCGCTGGTCTCGGATACCTCGATCGGCTACCTGTTCCTCGCAGGCGTGGTGCCGGGCCTGCTGCTCGGAGCCGTGCAGCTCGGCCTCATCGCCTGGCTGGCGCGGCGGCGCCGCTTCCCGGTGGAGGCGGCGGTGCCGCTGCGCGAGCTGCCGTGTATCGCCTGGCAGGCATTCCCGGCGCTGCTGATGCCGGTGATCCTTCTGGGCTGCCTCTACAGCGGCATCACCACGCCGACGGAGGCCGCCGCCGCCGCGGCGGCGTACGCGCTGCTCGTGTCGGCCCTCGTCTACCGCAGCATCGGCGCGCGCGACGTCCACCGCTCGCTGATGAGCAGCGCCCGCACCACGATCTCGATCGGCATGCTGATCGCCGGGGCGCTGGTCTTCAACTACGTCATCACGATCGAGAACATCCCGCGGACCATCTCCGCGATGCTGCAGGCCTACGAGCTGCCGCCGCTCGCTTTCCTGCTGTTCGCCAACCTGACGCTGCTCGTCCTGGGCTGCTTCCTGGAAGGCACCACGATCCTGCTGATCATCGTTCCGGTACTCCTGCCGACGGCGCAGTCGCTGGGCATCGACCCGGTGCATTTCGGCGTCGTCGCCGTCATGAACATCATGATCGGCTTGGTGACGCCGCCCTACGGGCTGATGCTCTTCATGATGGTCAAGATCGCCGGCGTGGCGCTCGCGGACCTGGTGCGCGAGATCCTGCCCTTCCTCGCCGTCATGTTCGCAGCGCTCGCGCTCGTCACGCTGGTGCCGGATCTCGTGCTATACCTGCCAAGGCTGTTCGGCTACACAGGGTGAAAGCGAGAAAATGGACAAGCCGATCTACGTCCTCAACGGACCCAATCTCAACCGGCTCGGCAAGCGCGAGCCGGAGCTCTACGGCACGACGACGCTCGCGGAGGTCGAGGCCATGTGCCGCAAGGCGGCCGGCGCTCGCCCGATCGAGTTTCGCCAGTCGAACGCCGAGTCGCAGGTGATCGACTGGGTCCACGAGGCGATCGACGCGGCGGCGGGCATCGTCATCAACCCGGCGGGGCTGACCACCAC
>DATKAX010000359.1:0-4103 GCA_035514595.1 Burkholderiales bacterium | reverse complement strand
AGCAGGTTGTTGATCGTCACGTTGTGCTGCACCGTGGTGCGAGAAAGCCCGGCGACGAAGCCGGTGAGCCCGGTGCGCGCGCCGTTGGACAGGCCGAGCTCCGGGATGGGCTGCTTCACGGCGCCCGAGGTGATGTTCACGATGCGGCCGAACTTCCTCGCGATCATGCCGTCGATCACCGCGCGCGTTAGCAGGATCGGGGCGATCATGTTGGCGTCGAGCGCCTTGATCCAGGTTTCGCGGTCCCATTCCCGGAAGTCGCCGGGCGGTGGACCGCCGGCGTTGTTCACCAGGAGATCGGGCGAGGGGCAGGCTTGCAGCGCGGCTTCGCGGCCGGGTGCCGTGGTGATGTCGCCCGCAACGGTGGTCACGGCGACGCCGAAACGCTTGCGCAGCTCATCGGCGGTCGCCTCGAGCGCGTCGCGCCCGCGTGCGGTAATGACGAGGTTGACGCCTTCTCGCGCAAGCGACATCGCGCAGCCCTTGCCGAGCCCCTTCGATGCCGCGCATACCAAGGCGGTCCTGCCGCGGATGCCAAGCTCCATCTTCAGCTCCTTTTCAGTGAAACCAGCAATACCCCGAAGATCACCAGCGCGCCTCCCATTGCCTGGACCCAGGTAAAGGGCTCGTCAAGGCCGAGCGCGCTCGTCACGGCGACGCTCACCGGGCCGACTGCGCCGATGAGCGCGAAGTGGTTGGGCCCGATCCGCCTCAACGCTTCGGCGACCAGAAACACCGGCAGAACGGTGCTGAAGGTCGCCATCAACGCCGCGTACCACCAGACCGCGCCGGGAAGCTCGAGCGCCGCGGGCGACTCGAGCAGCACGAACTGCACCACGATCGGGGCCGTGGATACGATCATGGTATATGCCGTGAAGCGCATCGACCCGACACGGCGAATGAGCTCGCTTCCGGCGACGAGGTAGATGGCATAGGTGAGCGCGCAGCCAAAAACCAGCAGCACGCCGAGCAGGAACAGGCGGCCCTCGGCGCCGGCTCCCAGCTGGTGCGAAACCACCAGGGCGATTCCGGTGTAGGTAATGGCGAGCGCCGAGAGCTCGCGGCGGGTAGGCCGCTTGTGAAGGAAGAGAAACGACAGCAGGACCACCAGCGTGGGATAGAGAAACTGGATCAGCCTGCCGACGCCGGCGCCGACGTATTGCAGGCCGAGGAAGTCGAGCAGGCTGGAGAGGTAATAGCCGACGAACCCGAGCGCCGCGATTCCGAGCCAGTCGCGCGCAGTGAGGCGCGGCTCGGCTGCGCGAAGCCACCACGCGATCACGACGAAGAACGGCAGCGCGAGCACCATGCGCAGGAAAAGCAGCGTCGTCGGGCTTACCGGGTATGCGGCGTAGGAGAGCTTGATCAGGATGGGACGAAACGAGAACGCCAGCACCCCGACCAGCGCGAACAGCACCCCCCCGACGCGGTATCCGCCGGCGCTCAACGGCGCTTGCCGTCGTTCTTCGCTATGAGAGGCGGCGGGACCATGCCGTAAAATTATAAGGAGTATGGCCGGCCACAGCCGATGGGCGAACATCAAGCACCGCAAGGAGCGCTCGGACGCGAAGCGCGGCAAGATCTTCACCCGCCTCATCAAGGAAATCAGCGTCGCGGCGCGTCTTGGCGGCGGCGATCCGACCGGTAATCCGCGGCTGCGCCTGGCGATCGACAAGGCGCGCGAGCAGAATCTGCCGAACGACAACATCCAGCGCGCGGTCAACCGCGGCGGCGGTGGCCTGGAGGGCGCGGCTTACGAGGAGATCCGCTACGAAGGCTACGGCCCGGGCGGCGCCGCGATCCTGCTCGACTGCCTCACCGACAACCGGACCCGCACGGTGGCCGAGGTGCGCCACGCGTTCACCAAGAATGGCGGCAACCTCGGATCCGACGGGTCGGTCTCCTATCTCTTCAAGCACGTCGGGCAGTTCGTGTTCGCGCCGGGCACGAGCGAAGACCGCGTCATGGAGGCTGCGCTCGATGCCGGTGCCGAGGACGTGGTGAAGAACGACGACGGCTCGGTGGAGCTGCTTTGCGCCCCGTCGGATTTCCACTCGGTCAAGGCGGCGCTGCAAAAGGCCGGTCTCAAGGCCGAGCTCGCCGAGATCACCATGAAGCCGCTGACCGAGAACCAGCTCGCCGGCGACGAGGCGGCGCGCATGCAGCGGCTGCTGGACGCTCTGGAGAATCTCGACGACGTCCAGGACGTCTACACCACGGCGGTGATCGACTGAGAATCCTCGGCATCGATCCCGGCCTGCAGGTGACCGGCTTCGGGGTGATCGAGTCGAGCGGCACCCGGCTGCGCTATGTGACGAGCGGCTGCGTGCGATCAGGCACGGGGGATCTTGCCTGCCGCCTCAAGGCGATTCTCGAGGGGCTCAACGAAGTGATCGCGGCGCACGCGCCGGGCGAAGTGGCGGTCGAAAAGGTGTTCGTCAACGCGAATCCGCAGTCCACGCTGGCGCTCGGGCAGGCGCGCGGCACGGCGATCTGCGCGGCGGTGCTGGCCGGCTTGCCGGTGGCCGAGTACACGGCGCTGCAGGTCAAGCAGTCCGTGGTGGGCAACGGCCACGCGGCGAAGGAGCAGGTGCAGCACATGGTGCGGCGCCTGCTTGCGCTCGCTGGAGACCCGGCGCCGGATGCGGCCGATGCGCTCGCCTGCGCCATCTGCCATGCGCACGGGCGCAGGATGGGGCCGATCGAAACGAAGACCTATCGCGTCAGAAGGGGACGGCTGGTGTGATAGGTAAGCTAACGGGGCGCCTCGCCGCCAAACATCCGCCGCAGGTGCTGGTGGACGTCGCCGGCGTCGGCTACGAGATCGACGTGCCGATGAGCACGTTCTACAGCCTGCCTGCCGCCGGCGAGGCGGTGAGCCTGTTCACGCATCTCGTGGTTCGCGAGGACGCTCACACGCTTTACGGATTCGCGACGCAGGAGGAGCGCGCCGCCTTTCGCCAGCTGATCCGCATCTCGGGCGTCGGCGCGCGCACCGCCCTCGCAGTGCTCTCGGGGATGTCGGTCGCCGACTTGGCGCAGGCCGTGGCGCTCCAGGAAGCGGGACGCCTGGTTAAGGTCCCAGGCATCGGCAAGAAGACCGCCGAGCGCCTGCTCCTCGAGCTCAAGGGCAAGCTCGCCGAGGCCGCCCCCACCGCCGCGCAGGTGCACACCTCCGACGTTCTGAACGCCCTGGTTGGCTTGGGCTACAGCGAGAAGGAAGCGCTGGCAGCGGTGCGATCCTTGCCGCCGGGAATCGCCGTGGCCGAAGGCATTCGCACCGCTCTCAAAGCATTAGCGAAATCGTGAAGTAAGTCCCGGAGGGCGCGTGCCTCTGTAGCGTCATGGCAACAGTCGGCGACGTATGCGGGCCAAACTTGCGTTTTGCCCACCGTCAAACACATAGCGAGGACTAGTCTGCTGCCGCGCACGTTGCGCACATTCACGTGAGGCAGAGAAAGGAGAAGTTGAGATGATCAAGACCAAGAAGGTCGTCGCGGGTGTCCTCGGCGCCATCGCATTGGCCGTTGCTCCCGCAGTGGCCATGGCGCAGTCGCCCTGGTACGCTGGAGTGCACATCGGGCAGGCAGACATCGACGAGGCCAACGACGAGGACACCGCTTTCAGGATTCTCGGCGGATACCAGATCAATCAGAACTTCGCTGCCGAGCTCGCGTATACGGATTTTGGCAAGGTTCAAGGCGTCAAAGGAAATGCGATTGAGCTGGTTGGCGTGGGTTCGTTGCCGGTTGCTAACCAGTTTTCCGTCTACGGCAAGCTCGGCCTTTCCCGGGGCGAGTTTAAGGCTGGCGGCGTGAGCGAGGACAGCGTCGAAGTTACGTATGGCGTTGGTGTGCGCTACGACGTGACGCCCACCGTGGGTGCGCGCCTGGAGTGGCAGAACTATCCCGATGTAGGCGACGGCGAGAGTGACGTTTCCGTCCTGAGCGTCGGCGTGGTCTTCAAGTTCTGACCGACAGATCTGGCAGGGAGGAACGGGGGCGGCTTCGGCCGCCCTTTTTCTTTGTGGGTCAGGACGAAGGCGAGAGGCTCGCGATCGGGTCCGAGACGTGGCGGTCGAGGAACTCGGCGAGCCGCTTGCG
>DATKAX010000358.1:0-2151 GCA_035514595.1 Burkholderiales bacterium | reverse complement strand
AGCCCAAGGGCTGCCTGCTCAGCAACTTCTATTTCCTGAACATCGCGCGCGCCTACCTCGCGGAGGGCGGCCTGTGCGAAGTGCGCCACGGCGCCGAGCGCCTGATCACGCCGCTGCCTCTGTTCCATATGAACGCGCTGGCGGTGTCGACCACGGCGATGATTCTTGCCGCAGGCTGCGTGGTTCAGCTCGACCGCTTCCACCCGAGAACCTGGTGGCGCGACGTCGTCGAGTCCGATGCCACCATCGTGCATTACCTGGGCATCATGCCGGCAATCCTGTTGAATCTCCCTGCAGAAAAATACGACCGCGCGCACCGCGTGCGCTTCGGTTTCGGCGCCAACGTCAATCCCAAGGACCACGCGGCCTTCGAGGCGCGCTTCGGCTTCCCGCTGATCGAGGCCTGGGCCATGACCGAAACCGGCGGCGGCGCGATGATCGTGGCAAGCCGCGAGCCGCGCCACGTCGCGACCCGGTGCATCGGCGTCCCCAGGGAAAACCTGCAGACGAGGATCGCGGACGAGACCGGCGAGCTGCTGGTCCGGCAGGCCGGCGCCGATCCGCGGCGCGGCTTCTTTTCCGGCTATCTCAAGGACGCCGCGGCGACGCAGGAAGCCTGGCGCGAGGGCTGGTTCCACACCGGCGATGCGGTGCGCCGGGGGCCCGACGGCAGCCTGCATTTCATCGACCGGCTGAAGAACATCATCCGCCGCTCGGGCGAGAACATCGCGGCGCTCGAGGTCGAGGCCGCCCTCGCCGGCCACCCCGCCGTGGGCCAGGTGGCGGTCATCGCGGCGCCCGATACGCTGCGCGACGAGGAGGTCATGGCCTGTGTGGTCGTTCATGAAAAAGCAGCATGTGATCTCGAAACCGCGATCTCCATTCAGGACTGGTGCCTGGAGCGCCTCGCCTACTTCAAGGCCCCCGGGCTGGTGGCGTTCGTCGCGGAGCTCCCGGTAACCTCGACCAACAAGGTACAGAAGGCGAAGCTGGCCGACTTTCACTTCGATGCCGCCAACTGCTTCGACCTGCGCAGCCGCAAGCGGCGCGATGCGGCCAAGGCATGAGAGCAGGCTACGAAGGCGTGGCCGTGGCGGCGCCGGTGAGCGTGCCGTACGTGCGCTACTCGATCCGCGCGGCGCACTGGTGGCTCGCCCAAGCGCTTTCCCGGCTCCTGAAGGCGAGCGGATTGCAGAAAAGCGAAGTGGACGGGCTGACGGTCTCGAGCTTCACGCTTGCTCCGGACACCGCGATCGGCTTCACGCAGCACATCGGCCTGTCGCCGCGCTGGCTCGACCATGTGCCGCTGGGAGGCGCGAGCGGCGTGGTCGCCCTGCGGCGAGCGGCCCGCGCGGTGCAGGCGGGCGACGCGGACATCGTCGCCTGCCTCGCCGGCGATACCAACCATGTCGACTCGTTTCGCCTCACCCTCGCCAACTTCAGCCAGTTCGCGCGCGACGCGGTCTATCCCTACGGCGCGGGCGGACCGAACGCCAGCTTTGCCTTCCTGACCGCCTATTACATGCGCCTGTACGGCGCGAAGCCGGAAGACTTCGGCAAGCTGTGCGTCGCGCAGCGCGCCAACGCGCTGCGCAATCCGCAGGCCCTGTTCAAGAAACCGCTGTCTCTCGAGGAGTACCTGTCGGCGCGCCTCATTGCCGAGCCGCTGCGGCTGTTCGATTGCGTCATGCCCTGCGCCGGAGCCGAGGCTTTTCTGGTGCTTCGCGAAGAGCGGGCAAGAGCGCTTCGAATCCCGTTCGCTCGCCTGCTGGGTACGATTGAAAGGCACAATGCTTTCGCCGCAGATCCCATCCAGATGCGCGCCGGCTGGGCGCTCGAGCGCGACGAGCTCTACGCGCAGGCGGGCTGCAGCCCGCAGGACATGGACTTCGTGCAGACTTATGACGACTACCCGGTGATTTCGCTGATGCAGCTCGAGGACCTCGGCTTCTGCGCCAAGGGGGAAGGGCCGGCGTTCGTCCGCCGGCATGGCTTCACCTGGGAAGGGGACTTCCCGCTCAACACCTCCGGCGGCCAGCTCTCCGTCGGGCAGGCGGGAGCGGCGGGCGGGTTCCTGGGCATGGTCGAGGCGCTGCGCCAGCTCACCGGGCAGGCGGGCGCGCGGCAGGTAACGGACGCCAAACGCGGGCT
>DATKAX010000357.1:0-10417 GCA_035514595.1 Burkholderiales bacterium | reverse complement strand
CGCCCGGGGCGGGAACGCCTGCCTCCTGGCCGATCTCGTAGCGGCCCCGGCCAGCGCCGCGGTCGTTCGTGCGCACAGGCTTCAGGTCTGGTTGCATTCCGTTCCCTCCTTGTCAGGTACTTAAGACTACCAAAGCCCCCTTAAGTTGCAACCTCGCAGTGCCGGGGGCAGGAGCTAAAATGCGGGCGGAACAGGGTTTTTCAAGGAGAGTTGGCAGAGCGGTCGAATGCGGCGGTCTTGAAAACCGCTAGCCCGCGAGGGCTCGGGGGTTCGAATCCCTCACTCTCCGCCAAGCCTCAGCCGGAAAGCGTGCCGGTCCTCCCGCAGGCGCTTGGTGCGCCGCAAGCGTTCGATCTCGTCCTCGCCGAGCGGGGTGCGCGCCTTGACGCGCAGGCTCTGCTGCAGCTCGCGCGCGAAGTCGTGCTGCAGGTAGGCGTTGAGCGCCGCGGTGGCGAGCATCGCGATCAGGGCGCCCAGGCTGGCGAGCGCCATGTCGCGTTGCGCGTCCCAGATGTCGCCCTGGGTGCCGAGGTAGGCGGCGCCGAGCTCGCCGCCGAACACCAGCGCCGCGCCCCACTCGAGCAGCTCGTAGATCGCCGAGGTGGCGATGGTGAACTCGAGCGGCAGGAAATAGCCCCAGAACCCCTTTACGTCGGCCACCCGCAGGAAGAACTCGCGCAGCGGGTAGGCGAGGAGAAGCCCGTAGAGGAAATGCGCGAGGCGGTCGAAGTGGTTGCGCTCCCAGCCCATGGCCTCGTTGAGCGAGCGGCCGGTCAGCGCCTGGACCCAGGCGTCGTAGGGGACTTCGGAGTAGGTGTAATGCGCCCCGACCTGGTGCACGCACAGGAACAGGAAGATCAGCGTGTAGGAGATGCGCGAGAGCAGCAGCTTGCGGTGCGAGGCCGCGATACCGACGACGAAGACGGCGACCAGCACGTTCTCGATCACCCAGTCCTCGCGGTAGCGCGGCTCGAGCGCGAGCGCCAGCCAGATGGCGGCAAACAGTGCCCCCAGGAGAGCGAGGTAGCGGCGATGCGAGATCGGCCCGCGCGCCATGCTAGTCGCGCATCATGTCGAGCGGCGTCTTGCCGCTCGGCAGCTTCGGCCGCTGCCGCAGCGCCTCGAGCGGCTCGCCGGCCTCGTAGCGCGCGATCAGCGCCTCCGGATCGAACAGGATGCCGATCGGGTTTTCCGCGTAGTGCGCGCGCATGAACTCGTTGGCCTGCTTCGCGGTGGTGAAGTTGTCGACCTGCAGCTCGACGCGGTTGCCGTCGGGATCGCGGTAGTACATCGAGGTGGTGGGACCGTGGTTGATGGTCCAGAACGGCTCGATGCCGCGCCCTTTGAGGCGGCGGTAGGTGTAGAGCAGCTCGCCGAGGTCGCGGTAGGTGAAGGCGGTGTGGTGCAGCCCGACGCGCAGCCCCGGCTCGCGCTCCTCGACGCCGGGCAGCGCGCCGATGGCGATGCGATGGTGCTCGTCGTCGTAGGTGAGGAAGCACAGGACCGGGTCCTGATAAGCCACCCGGCCTTCCAGCACCGTGAGGTACCAGTCGCGCAGCCGCGGCAGGTCGCGGGTGACCAGGACGAAATGCGCGAGCTTTGCCGGCGACACGCCGCCGGCGCGCGGACCTTCGACCGTACGCCTTGCCATTTGACCCCCCTCTCTCTCGGCGAAGACTATATCGGGGGGGATTGTTTTGCGCCACCTGAGACCCGACTTTCACGAAATGGCGCCCGAAGCCCCGGCGAAGCTCGTCGTGGCCTGCGCCCGGTGCGCGACGGCAAACCGGGTGCCGGCCGACCGGCTCGCGGACGACCCGAAGTGCGGCAAGTGCGGCGCGTCGCTGCTCGACGGCAAGCCTGCGGTCCTGGACGAGCAAAAATTCGAGAGCTTCGTCGGCCGCAGCGAGCTGCCCGTGGTGGTCGACTTCTGGGCCGAGTGGTGCGGTCCCTGCCGCGCCATGGCGCCGGCCTTCGAGCGCGCCGCGGCGGAGCTCAAGGCGAGCGCCCGCTTCGCGAAAGTGAACGCCGACGCCGCCCCCGGGCTGTCGGCGCGCTTCGGCATTCGCTCGATTCCCACGCTGATGGTGTTTCGCGCCGGCAAGGAGCTCGCGCGCATCTCCGGGGCGATGGACGCACGCTCCATCGTGCGGTGGGTCGCCGCCCACGCCGGCCCGCCGAGCGCCTGACCACAGGGTTGGCGCGGCGCCCCGGTATCCGCCACAATGGCCGGGTGAACAGACGGGCGGCGGTCTACAGCAGCTCGATCCGCCGGCGGCGGGCCGAGGCCGTCGCGCCTGCAGCGCCGCAGCCTGCCGAGCGCTCCTCGCCGGGCGAGCTGGCGCGCGCGCACCCGCTCAAATTCCGCGCCGCAGTCATGGCGGCGGCGTTCGCGATCCTGCTTGCGGCCGGCTGGGCGCTCGCGCCTTCGCCAGGCGGAGTGACGCCCGAGCCGCCTCTCGAGCCGGCCGGCCGTCCCTCCGCCGCGGATGCCTATGAGCAGATACGACCTTCTGTCGTTTTGGTGCGCGGACTGCCTGCCGAGGACGAGGCCGAGGTGGAAGACGAGGCCGCCGCGGAGCACGAGCCGGAAGGCAATACCGGCACCGGCGTGGTGATCGTCGAAACCGGCACGATCCTCACCAACCTGCATGTCGTTCACGGCGCAAAGCGCGTGAAAGTGGTCTTCGCCAGCGGACTGGAAGCCGACGCCGACGTGGTCGGCGTGCGCCCGGAGCACGACCTGGCGGTACTGCAGGCGAGGGCGGTTCCCGACGACCTGGTCCCGGCGACGATGCGCTCGACGAGCGACCTGCGCCCCGGCGACGAGGTGGTCGCGGTCGGGTTTCCTTTCGCCATCGGCCCGTCGGCCTCGGCGGGCGTGATTTCGGGGTTGCGGCGCGAGTATCGCTCGCCCGAAGGCGCTCGCGTGCTCACCAACCTTATCCAGTTCGACGCCGCGGTCAACCCCGGGAACTCCGGCGGGCCGCTGGTTACCAACGAGGGCGAGGTCATCGGCATCGTGACCGGCCTTCTGAATCCGACCGAGCAGCGCGTGTTCATCGGGATCGGCTTCGCGGTGCCGATCGAGAACGCCGCCGCGGCGGCAGGCCTGCCACCATTCTAGGGAGACGCATGGAATCGTCGACGCTGATGGAGCGCATCCTGTACGAGGTGAAGAAGACGGTGGTGGGGCAGGATCATTTTCTGGAGCGTGTGCTGGTGGGGATGCTGGCGCAGGGGCATTTGCTGGTGGAGGGGGTGCCTGGGCTGGCGAAGACGCTGACGGTGAAGACGCTGGCCGGGGTGGTGCGTGGCTCGTTCCGGCGCATTCAGTTCACGCCGGACCTGGTGCCTGCGGACCTGGTGGGCACGCGCATCTACAACCAGAAGAGCGGGGAGTTTGCGACCGCGCTGGGGCCGGTGTTTTGCAATTTGCTGCTGGCCGACGAGATCAACCGTGCGCCGGCGAAGGTGCAAAGCGCGCTGCTGGAGGTGATGCAGGAGCACCAAGTGACGATCGCGGGGGAGACGCACCGGGTGCCGGAGCCGTTTCTGGTGATGGCGACGCAGAACCCGATCGAGACCGAGGGCACCTACGCGCTGCCGGAGGCGCAGGTGGACCGCTTCATGATGAAGGTGCTGGTGGGCTACCCGAGCGAGGAGGAGGAGTTCGTGATCGTGGAGCGGGTGACCGGTGCGCTGCACGACACGGTGGCGGTGGCCACGACCGAGCAGCTGGGGCAGCTGCAGCGCGAGTGCCGCAAGGGTTATGTGGAGCCGGCGCTGATCCAGTATGCGGTGCGCCTGGCGGCGGCGACGCGCGATCCGGAGCGCTTCGGGATCAAGGATGTGTCGCACTACCTGACCTACGGGGCGAGCCCGCGGGCGTCGATCCACCTGATCGAGGCGGCGCGCGCGCTGGCGTTCCTGCGCGGGCGCGACTACGCGCTGCCCGAGGACGTGACCGATCTGGTGCCCGATGTGTTCCGCCACCGCCTGGTGCTCTCCTACGAGGCGCTCGCCGAGGGCCTGACCCCCGACCAGCTCATCCGCCGCCTCCTCCAGGCGGTGCGCGCCCCCGAAAAGCCGCTGCAGACGCATGTCCGTGTTGCGGAGAAATCCTGAGGCCGTCCTGCGGCGCCTGGAGTGGACGGTGATCCGTCGCCTGGACGGTTTGCTGCAGGGGGATTACCGGACGCTGTTCCGCGGTTTCGGGCTGGATCTGGCGGACCTGCGCGAGTACCAGTACGGCGACGACGTGCGCCGCATCGACTGGAACGTGACCGCGCGGCTGCAGACGCCCTACGTGCGCGAGTACCACGAGGACCGGGAGATCAGCGCGTGGTTCCTGGTCGACCTGAGCCCCTCGGTCGACTTCGGCTCCGGCGAGGTAAGGAAGCAGTCGGTGTCGCAGGACTTCGTCGCCGTGCTCGCCCGGCTGCTCACGCGCCACGGCAACCGCGTCGGGGCGCTGCTGTACGGCGACGAAGTGGATACGGTGATTCCCGCGCGCAGCGGCCGGCGCCACGTGCTGCAGCTTCTGCGCGCCATGCAGTCGCGGCCGCAGCCGCGGCGTGCCGTGCAGACGGACCTGGGCGAGCTGCTGCACACGGCCGCGCAGCTGGTGCGCCGGCGCTCGCTCGTCTTCGTGGTCTCCGATTTCATGAGCGTGCCGGGCTGGTCCGACGCCCTCGGCCGGCTCGCGCGGCGCCACGAGACGATCGCGGTGCGGCTCTACGACCCGCTCGAGTCCGAGCTGCCCGATCTCGGCATGCTGGTCATCCGCGATGCCGAGACCGGCGAGGAGCTGTTCGTCGATACGCACGACGGCGAGTTCCGCAGCCGCTTCGCGCAAGCTGCCGAGCGGCGCGAGAACGCGCTGCGCGCGGCGTTTCGCGATGCGGGCGTCGATGCGCTCGAGCTATCCACCGAGGACGATCTTGCCGACTGCGTCCTGCGCTTCGCCGACGCGAAGCGGCGCAGCCGGCGGCTGAGGAGACATGAGCTTTCAATGGCCTGAGATGCTGTGGCTCGCGCTGGCGCTGCCGGCGCTCGTCGCCGTGTACCTGGCGGTGCTGCGCCGCAAGAAAAAGCTCGCGCTGCGCTACGCGAACCTGACGCTCGTCAAGGAGGCGATGAGCGCGCGGCAGACGATGAGGCGCCACATCCCGCCGCTGCTGCTGCTCGCCGCGCTCGCGGTCATGATCCTCGCCATCGCCCGCCCGGACGCGATGGTGACGCTGCCTTCGCAGCACGAGAGCGTGATCCTCGCCATGGACGTCTCCGGCAGCATGCGCGCCGCGGACGTCGAGCCCAACCGCCTGGCCGCCGCGCAGGCCGCCGCCAAGGCTTTCATCGCCGATCAGCCCGAGAACGTGCGCATCGGGATCGTCGCCTTCGCCGGCACCGCCACGGTCGCGCAGGCGCCGACCCGCGACCGCGAGGCGCTGGTCGCGGCGATCGACCGCTTCCAACTGCAGCGCGCCACCGCGATCGGCAGCGCCATCATCGTGTCGCTGGCGACGATCTTCCCGGACGCGGGGCTGGACGTGGCCTCGTTCACCTACGGCCCCGAAGCGGCGCGCCGCGGCCAGAAGCCGGCGGCCGACTTCAAGCCGGTTCCGCCCGGCTCCTACGGCTCCGCGGTGATCATCCTGCTCACCGACGGCCAGCGCACCATGGGCCCGGACTCGCTGCAGGCGGCGCGGCTCGCCGCAGACCGCGGCGTGCGTATCTACACCGTGGGCATCGGCACGGCCGAAGGCAAGATCGTGGGCTTCGAGGGCTGGTCGATGCACGTGCGCCTCGACGAGGAGACGCTGCGCGGCATCGCCGACATCACGCGCGGCGAGTATTTCTACGCCGGCAGCGCGCCCGACCTGAAGAAGATCTACGAAACGCTGAACTCGCGCTTCGTGCTCGAGAAAAAGCGTACCGAGATCACCGCGCTGTTCGCTGCCGTCGCGACCGTTCTGGTCATCGCCGCGGCGCTGCTCTCGCTTCTCTGGTTTAACCGCATCCTCTGAGCAGCCCCGGCGCCGTCGGGCCCGCCGATTGCTGGGACCCGGCATGGTTCTCGCCGGCTTTTCGTGCGGACCGCTCTCCGAGCGGCTCATGGCCGCGGCGACGCGCGGCGGAACTGCAGCTTGCGTGCGGAGTCTCGAAAGTTCAGGTTTCCGGCGTCCATGAAAAAAGCCACGCTCTACAGCAACCGCTCGAGCCGCCCGCGCCTGGCTGTCGGGGAAACCCCGACCGCCGAAAAAGCGCCGCCCGCTCGCGCGTGGCGCGATATCTACAAGCGTAACGAACGCGTGCTTGCAGTAGCCGCCGGCGCTTTGCTCGCTTTGGCGCTGGTTGCCACGCATGCCGTGCTTTCGCCCGCGCCGCCTGCGCTGACGCAGGACGACATCGACCACGCGGTGGCGCGCACGCTGCAGGCGGCGACGCTGCCCTCGCCGGCGGCGAAGGCCTACGAGGCGATCGCGCCTTCCGTGGTGCGGGTGCGCGCCATCGGCGACGGCCTCGAATACGACGAGTATGCGCATCGCGCGGTCGGCAGCGGCGTGGTGATCGTCGAGCGCGGCGTGATCCTGACCAACCTGCACGTCGTCGCGGGCGCGAGCCGCATTATGGTGACTTTCGCCGACGGGCACGAATCCAGCGCGAGCGTGGTGAGCACCCAGCCGGAGAACGATCTTGCCGTGATCCAGGCCGCGGACGTGCCCGATGACCTGATGCCGGCGACGCTCGCTTCCGCGGATGCCTTGCGCCCGGGCGACCACGCGGTCGCGGTCGGCTTCCCCTTCGGCATCGGGCCGTCGACTTCCGCCGGCGTGATCTCGGGCCTGCGCCGCCAATATCGCTCGCCGCACGGCGAGCGGATGCTCTCCAACCTGATCCAGTTCGATGCCGCCGCCAATCCCGGCAGCTCCGGCGGCCCGCTGGTGAACGCCGCCGGAGAGGTCATCGGCATCGTCACCGCGATCCTCAGCCCCAACGAGCAGCGCGCATTCGCCGGCATCGCCTTCGCCGTTCCCATCGAAACCGCGGCCGCCGCCGCAGGACTCCCGCCCTTCTGATGGCTGCCTCCCCGCAGATTGGCAACAGGCTCGCCGCATGACGTTCCTGTGGCCCAAGATGCTGTGGCTGCTCGCGGCTGCGCCGGCGCTCGTCGGCGCATACGTCTGGGCGCTGCGCAGGAGGAAGAAAGCGGCGTTGCGCTACGCCAGCCTCGCGATGGTGAAGGACGCGATGGGCAAGGGCCCGGGGCTGCGCCGCCACCTGCCCCCGCTGCTGTTCCTGGTGGCCTTCATCGGCATGTTGCTGGCGGCGGCCCGGCCGGCGGCCGTCTTGATGCTGCCCTCGGAGCACGAGACGGTGATCCTCGCCATGGACGTTTCGGGCAGCATGCGCGCCGCCGACGTCGAGCCTACCCGGCTGGAGGCGGCGCAGGCCGCCGCGCGCGCGTTCGTCGGGGAGCAGCCTCGGCATACGCGCATCGGCGTGGTGGCCTTCGCCGGAAGCGCCTCGCTGGTGCAGGCGCCGACGCACGACCGCGGCGCGATCGATGCCGCGATCGGGCAGTTCCAGCTGCAGCACGCCACCGCGATCGGCAGCGGCATCCTGGTCTCGCTGAAGGCGATCTTCCCGGACCTGGAATTCGACCTGCAGCGCGCCCAGGCGCGACCGGCGGCCGCCGGCGGCGGGCCCGCGCCGGTTGCGCCCGGCTCCTACAGCTCGGCGGCCATCATCCTGCTCACCGACGGCCAGACCACGACCGGGCCCAATCCGCTCGATGCCGCGCGGCTCGCCGCCGAGCGGGGCGTGCGCGTGTTCACCGTGGGGGTGGGCACCACGCAAGGCGAGATCCTGACCGGCGAAGGCTGGTCGATCCGCGTGCGCCTGGATGAGGACACGCTCAGGGACATCGCCGATCTGACGCGCGGCGAGTACTTCCATGCCGGCACGGCGAGGGACCTCAGGCGCGTCTACGAAGTGCTCAATTCCCGGCTGGTGCTGGAGAAGAAGGACACCGAGATCAGCGCGCTGTTTTCCGCGGCCGCGGCGGCGCTGGCGGCGGCCGCGGTGCTGCTGTCGCTGCTCTGGTTCAACCGCATCCTGTAGAATCCGCCGTTTTTCCCGGGCGCGTCCGGGGTGGCGCGGGAATGGCGCTGATCGTCCAGAAGTTCGGCGGCACTTCGGTCGGCTCGGTCGAGCGGATCCGCAACGTCGCGCGCCGCGTCGCGAAGTGGAGGGCGGCGGGCCACGAGCTGGTGGTCGTGCTCTCGGCGATGGCCGGCGAGACCAACCGCCTGATCGCGCTCGCGAACCAGATCCAGCCGCAGCCCGACCCGCGCGAGCTCGACGTGGTCGCCGCCACCGGCGAGCAGGTGACGATCGGGCTGCTCGCGATGGCGCTCATGGAGCTCGGCGTGGCCGCACGCAGCTACACCGGCTGGCAGGTGAAGGTGCTGACCGATTCCGCCTTCACCCGCTCCCGCATCACCTCGATCGACCAGCAGAGGATTCTTTCCGATTTGAAGAAAGGCATCGTGGTCGTGGTGGCCGGGTTCCAGGGCGTCGACGGGCAAGGCAACATCACCACGCTCGGCCGCGGCGGCTCGGATACCTCGGCGGTGGCGCTCGCCGCCGCGTTCGAGGCCGACGAGTGCCACATCTACACCGACGTGGACGGCGTCTACACCACCGACCCGCGCATCGTGCCGGAGGCGCGGCGCCTGCGCAGCGTCACCTTCGAGGAAATGCTGGAGATGGCGGGCGCGGGCTCCAAGGTGCTGCAGACCCGCTCGGTGGAGTTCGCCGGCAAGTACCGGGTGCCCACGCGCGTGCTCTCCAGCCTCACCGACCCCGCCGTACCGGTCGAGGAGGAGGCGCGCGCCGGCACGCTCATCACCTTCGAGGACGACCCCCACATGGCGATGGAAAAGGCAGTGATATCCGGCGTCGCGTTCAACCGCGACGAGGCCAAGATCACGGTGCACGACGTTCCCGACCGCCCGGGCGTGGCCTACGCCATCCTCGGGCCGATCGCCGACGCGAACATCGACGTCGACGTGATCGTGCAGAACGTGGGGCACGACGGCATGACCGACCTGTCGTTCACCGTGCACCGCGGCGACTACGCCCGGGCGCTCAAGATCCTCAAAAGCCAGGTCCAGCCGCACCTCAAGTGCCGCGACGTGAGCGGCGACGACCGCATCGCCAAAGTGTCGATCGTGGGCATGGGCATGCGCTCCCACGCCGGCATCGCCGCCCAGATGTTCCGCACCCTGGCCGAGGAGGGCATCAACATCCAGATGATCTCCACCTCCGAGATCAAGATCACCGTGGTGATCGAGGAGAAATACACCGAGCTCGCGGTGCGCGTGCTGCACCGCGCATTCGAGCTGGACCAGGAGTGATAGAACAGCAGCCCGGATTAGTCCATAATTTCCCCCCTGCGGAGAGATGCCCGAGTGGCCGAAGGGGGCGCCCTGCTAAGGCGTTATACGGGCAAAACCCGTATCGAGGGTTCGAATCCCTCTCTCTCCGCCAGAATCCCAGAATCCATGAGCCACCCAACCGTCCTCTGGAGCGTGGACCCGCGCGGGGTCGCGACCGTGACCCTCAACCGGCCGGAGGTGAACAACGCCTACGACGCGGCGCTCATCCAGGGGCTGCACGATGCGATGGACGAGCTCGCGGCGCGCGCCGGGCTGCGGGTGGTGGTGCTGCGCGGGGCGGGGAAGCACTTCCAGGCGGGCGCGGATCTCAAGTGGATCCGGGGGCTTGTCGGGCAGTCGGCGGAGGAGAATGAGCGCGCTTCGCGCGCTACGGCGTCGGCGGTGCATCGGCTGAACGCGCTTGCGGTGCCCACTGTCGCGCTGGTGCAGGGCGGGTGTTTCGGCGGCGGGACGGGCATTGTCGCGGCATGCGACGTCGTGATCGCCGCGCAGGATGCGATGTTCTCGATCGCCGAGACGCGCTGGGGCCTGATCGCCGGCATCATCCTGCCGCAGCTCGCGGATGCGATCGGCGCGCGCCAGGTGCGCCGTTATGCGCTCACCGGCGAGCGCTTCGGCGCGCAGGAGGCGCGGCGCATCGGGCTGGTCCATGAGGTGGTGGCGGGCGCCGAGCTGCAGGCGACGGGCGAGCGCATTGTCGGGCAGCTCCTGCAGAATGCACCGGAGGCGAATGCGCAGACCAAGGCGGTGGCGCTCGAGTTCGCATGGGGGGCGCCGGGCGAGGCGCTGTTCGAGCGGCTGGTCGCGCAGCACGCGGCCAAGCGCCGCAGCCCGGAAGCGGCAGAAGGTCTCGCTTCGTTCGCCGAGAAGCGGCCTGCGCGCTGGTTTCCCGGGTAATACGTCACAGACTTCCCGGGCGCCGGGAGGTAAGCTTTTGCCCAAGTGCCCCG
>DATKAX010000356.1:0-11331 GCA_035514595.1 Burkholderiales bacterium | reverse complement strand
CCTGCGCCGGCCGCGCCCGCCGCCGCCGCCGCGGCGGCCGCGCCCGCCGCCGCGCCGGCGAAGAAGTAAGGATGCACGACATGGAAACCCGGGCAACCCTCCGCGGCGCGCGCCTCTCGGCTCAGAAGGGACGGCTGGTCGCGGACCTCATTCGCGGCAAGCCGGTCGACCAGGCGATCGACATCCTCGCCTTCACGCCGAAGAAGGGCGCCGCGATCATCCGCAAGGTGCTGGAGTCGGCGATCGCGAATGCCGAGCACAACGACGGGGCCGACATCGACGCGCTGAAGGTGAAGACTATTTTCGTCGAGCGCGGCATGTTTCAGAAGCGCTTCCAGGCACGGGCGAAGGGACGCGGCAACCGCGTGCTCAAGCACACCTGCCATATCTTCATCACGGTCGGAGACTAGATGGGCCAGAAAATTCATCCTGTAGGTTTCCGGTTGGCGGTGAACCGCAACTGGAGCTCGCGCTGGTACGCCAACAGCCGCTCGTTCGCGCCGATGCTCGCCGAGGACATCAAGGTGCGCGACTTCCTGAAGAGAAAGCTCGCCCACGCCTCGGTCGGGCGGGTTCTGATCGAGCGGCCGGCGAAGGACGCCCGGATCACGATCTTCTCGGCCCGCCCCGGGGTCGTGATCGGCAAGAAGGGCGAGGAGATCGAGTCGCTCAAGGCCGAGCTGCGCCGCATCATGGGCGTGCAGCAGGTGCACGTGAACATCGAGGAGATCCGCAAGCCCGAAATCGACGCTCAGCTGATCGCCGATTCGATCGCCCAGCAGCTCGAGAAGCGGATCATGTTCCGGCGCGCGATGAAGCGCGCCATGCAGAATGCGATGCGCCTGGGCGCGCAGGGGATCAAGATCATGAGCTCGGGCCGTCTCAACGGCATCGAGATTGCTCGCACCGAGTGGTATCGCGAGGGCCGCGTTCCGCTGCATACGCTGCGCGCCGACATCGACTACGGCCTGGGCGAAGCGAAGACGAGCTACGGCGTCATCGGCATCAAGGTGTGGGTCTACAAGGGCGAGGTGATGCCCAAGGGCGAGGCGCAGGCGGCGCTGCCCTCCGGCGCCGCGCCGGGTGTTGCGCCCGAGGCCCCGGCCGAGCCGAAGCGCGCGAAGAAGCCCGCGCCCCGGGCAGGCGCCAAGCGCTCGAGCGCCAAGCCGCGCGCCGAGGCGGACCGCAAGCCGGCGAAGAAGGAGGCCGCGCCGGCGCCGAAGACGGTGGTCAAGCGCCCGAGGAAAGTCGTCAAGGACGAAGGTGGAAAGAAGGAATGACATAGCATGCTGCAACCCGCACGCACCAAGTACCGCAAGCAGCAGAAGGGCCGCAACACCGGCGTGGCGACGCGCGGGAGCAAGGTGTCCTTCGGCGAATACGGCCTCAAGGCCACCACGCGCGGGCGCCTCACGGCGCGCCAGCTCGAGGCGGCGCGCCGCGCCATGTCGCGCCACATCAAGCGCGGAGGCCGCATATGGATCCGCGTGTTTCCGGACAAGCCCGTGTCGCAGAAGCCCGCCGAGGTGCGCATGGGAAACGGCAAGGGCAATCCCGAGTACTTCGTTTGCGAGATCCAGCCCGGCAAGATCCTGTTCGAGATGGACGGCGTCATCGAAGGGCTCGCGAAGGAGGCCTTCGCGCTCGCCTCGGCGAAGCTGCCGTTCCGCACCATCGTCGTGCAGCGGATGCTGGGCTAGGCATAGAGAGGCGCCAATGGAACCGAGCGAACTCCGCGCCAAGAACGGCGAACAGCTGCAGAAGGAGCTTGAGGCGCTGCTCAGGGCGCAGTTCGGGCTGCGCATGCAGCTCGCGACCCAGCAGCTCAGCAATACCAGCCAATTGAAGAAGGTGCGCCGCGACATCGCGCGCCTGCGCACCATCATGAGAGAGAAGGCGGCGAAATGAACGCAGAAGCGACCGCTCAGACCCCCGCGGCGGCGAAGAACCAGCGCAAGCTGCTGGGGCGGGTGACGAGCAGCAAGATGCAGAAAACCGTGGTGGTCCGCGTCGAGCGCCGGGTGCGCGACCCGATGATGGGCAAGACCATCACGCGCTCGAGGAAGTACCACGCGCACGTGGAGCAGGGCGAGTTCAGCGAGGGCGACCTGGTCGAGATCGCCGAGTGCCGCCCGATTTCCAGGACCAAGTCCTGGCGCGTCACCCGCCTTGTGGAAAAATCCAAGGCCGTTTAGAATCGCAACCCCCGGACGGGGTCCAAGACTGCCCGCGCGGTAGCGGAGCAAGTTGGATTGGAGAGACAAGCCAATGATTCAGATGCAGTCCGTACTGGACGTTGCCGACAACACCGGCGCGCGGGCGGTGATGTGCATCAAGGTGCTGGGCGGGTCCAAGCGCCGCTACGCGTCGATCGGCGACGTCATCAAGGTGAGCGTCAAGGACGCCGCGCCGCGCGGCCGGGTGAAGAAAGGCGAGATCTACCACGCCGTGGTGGTGAGGACCGCGAAGGGGGTGCGTCGGTCCGACGGCTCGCTGATCCGGTTCGACCGCAACGCCGCGGTGCTGCTGTCGCCCAAGCTGGAGCCGATCGGCACGCGCATCTTCGGGCCGGTGACGAGGGAGCTCAGGACCGAGCGCTTCATGAAAATCGTATCGCTTGCACCCGAGGTGCTCTGATGCAACGCATTCGCAAGGGCGATGAGGTGGTGGTGCTCGCCGGCCGCGACAAGGGCAAGCGAGGCACCGTGCTGCGCCGGGTCGACGCGCAGCACTTCGTGGTCGAGGGCGTGAACCGCGTGAAGAAGCACCAGCGGCCCAATCCGATGAAAGGGCTTACCGGAGGCATCGTCGACAAGGACATGCCGATCCATGCCTCCAACATCGCGCTGTTCAATCCCGCCACCAAGAAGGCCGATCGCAGCGGGGTCAAGACGTTCGAGGACGGGCGCAAGGTGCGGGTGTTCAAGGCGAACGGCGAGCAGGTGGACGTCTGACGATGGCCAAGGAAAAGCAGGCAAAACCCAAGCAGGAGCAGGCGCAGAAGCCGGCGTCGAAGCCGGCCGCGCCGAAGAAGGAGGCGCCGAAGAAGGAGGCGCCCGCCCGTTCCGAGGGCCCGCAGCTGCCGGCGCCGCCGGCGCGGCTCGCGCTGCACTATCGCGAGAAAATCGTGCCCGACCTGATGCAGAAATTCGGATACCAGACGGTCATGCAGGTGCCGCGCATCCGCAAGATCACGCTCAACATGGGCGTCGGCGAATCCACCAGCGACAAGAAGATGCTCGACAACGCCGTGGCCGACATGGCGAAGATCGCCGGCCAGAAGCCCGTCGCCACGAAAGCGCGGCGCTCGATCGCGAACTTCAAGGTCCGCGCCGGATTCCCGATCGGCTGCATGGTGACCCTGCGCGGCGCGCGCATGTACGAGTTCCTGGACCGGCTGGTCAACATCGCGATCCCGCGCATCCGAGATTTCCGGGGCGTGTCGAACCGCGCCTTCGACGGGCGCGGCAACTACAGCCTCGGGGTACGCGAGCAGATCATCTTCCCCGAGATCGACTACGACAAGATCGACGCGCTCCGGGGCATGAACATCGCCATTACCACTACCGCGAAGACGAACGACGAGGCGCGCGCCCTGCTCGCCGCGTTCCGCTTCCCGTTCAAGCATTGAGAGAGGCTACGGCATGGCCAAGCTGGCACTGAAGCTGCGCGATCAGAAGCGCCGCAAGACGGTCGAGAAGTTCAAGGCGCGGCGCGCCCAGCTGCTCGAGATCATCCACGACGCGCGCGCCTCGGACGAGGCGCGGGAGGAGGCGCGCGCCAAGCTGCAGAAGTTGCCGCGCGACGCGTCACCGGTCCGGCTGCGCAACCGCTGCGCGCTCACCGGCCGGCCGCGCGGGGTGTACCGCAAGTTCGGGCTGGGACGCAACAAGCTGCGCGAGCTGGCGCTCAGGGGCGAGGTGCCCGGCGTCATCAAGGCGAGCTGGTAAGGAGAGAGCCGATGAGCATGAGCGACCCGATTGCGGACATGCTGACCCGCATCCGCAACGCCCAGATGGTCGGGCACCCGGAGGTGGCGATGCCCGCGTCGAGGCTGAAGGCGTCGATCGCCAAGGTCCTGAAGGACGAGGGCTACATCGAGGACTTCGCGGTGCGCGAGAACGGCCCCGGCAAGGAGCTGCGCATCGGGCTGAAATACTATGCCGGGCGTCCGGTCATCGAGCGCCTCGAGCGCGTGTCGAAGCCGGGTCTGCGCGTCTACCGCGGCCGTGACGCCATCCCGCGCGTGATGAACGGGCTCGGCGTCGCGATCCTGTCGACCTCGCGCGGGGTCATGACCGACCGCAAGGCGCGGGCCGACGGTGTCGGCGGCGAAGTGCTTTGCATCGTGGCGTAGGAGCGCTCGCATGTCCCGAATCGCCAAGTACCCGATTCCATTGCCCAAGGGCGTCGACGTGAACGTCGCCGCCGGGCAGATCTCGGTCAAGGGCCCGCTCGGCGCGATCGCGCGCGCCGCCGATCCCAATGTGGCGCTGGAGAGGTCCGGCGACGAGATCCTGTGCAAGCCGCTCGGCAATTCGCGTCACGCCAACGCGATGTCGGGCACCATGCGCGCGCTGGTGGCGAACATGGTTGCCGGCGTGACGAAGGGATTCGAGAAGCGACTCGCGCTGGTGGGCGTCGGGTTCCGCGCCCAGGCGCAGGGCGACAAGCTGAATCTCTCGCTCGGCTACTCGCACCCGGTCGTGCACCAGATGCCGAAGGGGGTCAAGGTCGCGACGCCGACCCAGACCGAGATCGTTCTCAGCGGCATCGACAAGCAGCTGGTCGGCCAGGTGGCCGCCGAAGTGCGTGGTTACCGCCCGCCGGAGCCCTACAAGGGCAAGGGCGTGCGCTACGCCGACGAGGTCGTGGTGTTGAAAGAGACGAAGAAGAAGTGACGACATGAGAGACAAGAATACTGCGCGGCTGCGCCGCGCGCGGCAGACCCGGCTCAAGATCCGCGAGGTCGGCGCGGTGCGCCTGACGGTGCACCGTACCAACGGCCACATCTACGCCCAGATCACCTCGTCGACCGGCGACAAGGTGCTGGCGAGCGCTTCCACGCTGGAGAAGGAAGTGCGCGGTCAGCTCAAGACCGGGGGTAACCGCAAGGCCGCCGAGATCATCGGGCAGCGCATCGCCGCCAAGGCGAAGGAGCGCGGCATCGAGGAGGTCGCATTCGATCGGGCCGGCTACCGCTACCACGGGCGCGTCAAGGCGCTCGCCGAGGCCGCGCGCGCGGGCGGCCTGAAGTTCTGACGAGGACATATGGCAAAGATCCAACCCAGGATGCAGCATTCGGAGGAGCGGGGCGACGGGCTGCGCGAGAAGATGGTCGCGGTAAACCGCGTCACCAAGGTGGTGAAGGGCGGCCGCGTGCTCGGCTTCGCGGCGCTCACCGTGGTGGGCGACGGCGACGGTGGCATCGGCATGGGCAAGGGCAAGGCGCGGGAGGTCCCGGTCGCGGTGCAGAAGGCGATGGAGGAGGCGCGGCGCAAGCTGTTCAAGGTCAAGCTGAAGAACGGCACCCTGCACCACGCCGTGACCGGGCGTCACGGCGCGGCCAAGGTGTTGATGCAGCCGGCCTCCGAGGGAACCGGAATCATCGCCGGCGGGCCCATGCGCGCCGTATTCGAGGTCATGGGCATCACCAACGTGCTTGCCAAGTGCTTCGGCTCGACCAATCCCTACAACGTGGTGCGCGCGACCCTGAACGGGCTGCGCGCGATGAACACCCCGGCAGACATCGCGGCGCGGCGCGGCAAGAAGGTGGAGGAGATCACGGCATGAACAAGGTCCGGGTACGCCTCGTCCGGGGGCTCGCGGGAACCAAGCAGGGCCACCGCGACACGGTGCGCGGCCTGGGGTTGAAAAAGATCAACCAGGTCGTCGAACTGGCCGACTCGCCGGAGGTCCGTGGAATGATCAACCGCGTCAACTACCTCGTGCGTATCGAAAGCTGACACCATGAAACTGAACACGCTCAAGCCCGCGCCGGGCGCGAAGACGGCCCGGCATCGCGTCGGCCGCGGCGTCGGCTCCGGCTGGGGCAAGACCGCGGGCCGCGGCCACAAGGGCCAGAAGGCGCGCTCGGGCGGCTACCACAAGGTGGGCTTCGAGGGCGGGCAGATGCCGCTTCAGCGGCGGCTGCCCAAGCGCGGCTTCACGTCGCTCACGCGCCACGATGTGGCCGAGGTGCGCACCAGCGAGCTGGAGAAGATGCAGGCGACCGAGGTCGATCTGGCTGCCCTCAAGGCCGAAGGCATAGTGCCGCGAGTGGCCCTGTCTGCGAAAGTGATCGCTTCCGGCAAGCTTGCCCGCAAGCTGATGCTGAAGGGCGTGAAGGCGAGCAAGGGCGCGCGCTCCATGATCGAGGCGGCGGGCGGCAGCGTCGTCGAGGCCGCCAAGGCCGAAGCAGCCGCCAAGGCCGAAGGGGCGGCCAAGGACTAGATGGCGACGCTCCCCAACGTCGGCAAGGCTGGACGCTACGGCGACCTGAAGCGGCGGCTGCTGTTCCTGCTGGGGGCGCTCGTCGTGTTCCGCATCGGGGCGCACATTCCGGTGCCGGGCATCGACCCGAACGTGCTCGCGGAGCTGTTCCAGGGCCAGCAGGGCGGAATCCTCGGGATGTTCAACATGTTCTCGGGCGGCGCGCTGTCGCGGTTCACCATCTTCGCGCTGGGCATCATGCCTTACATCTCGGCCTCGATCATCATGCAGCTGATGACGGCGGTGAACCCGCACCTCGATCAGCTGCGCAAGGAGGGCGAGAGCGGGCGCCGCAAGATCACCCAATACACGCGCTACGGCACGGTGTTCCTCGCGCTGTTCCAGGCGACCGGGATCTCGATCGCGCTCGAGTCGCAGGCCGGACTGGTGCTCGACCCGGGGCTCATGTTCCGGGTCACCACGATCACGACGCTCGTCACCGGCACCATGTTCATCATGTGGCTCGGCGAGCAGATCACCGAGCGCGGCATCGGCAACGGCATCTCGCTCATCATCTTCGCGGGCATCGCCGCCGGGCTTCCCTCGGCGATCGCCGGGACCCTCGAGCTGGTGCGCACCGGCGCCATGCATCCGCTCACCGCGCTGCTCATTGCCGTCTCCGTGCTCGCGGTTACCGCCTTCGTGTGCTTCGTCGAGCGCGGGCAGCGCAAGATCCTGGTGAACTATGCCAAGCGGCAGGTCGGGAACCGCGTCTATGGCGGACAGAGCTCGCACCTGCCCTTCAAGCTCAACATGGCCGGGGTCATCCCGCCGATCTTCGCGAGCTCGCTGATCCTGTTCCCGGCCACCGTGCTCGGCTGGTTCGGCGCGGCCGAAGGCATGATCTGGCTGCGCGACATCGCCGGCACGCTCACGCCGGGGCAGCCGATCTACGTGCTGATGTACGCGGCGCTCATCATCTTCTTCTGCTTTTTCTATACGGCGCTCCAGTACAATCCGAAGGAGACCGCGGACAACCTGAAGAAGTCGGGCGCGTTCGTGCCGGGCATCCGCCCGGGCGAGCAGACCGCGCGCTACCTGGAGAAGATTCTCACCCGG
Organism: Burkholderiales bacterium; assembly: GCA_035514595.1. Lineage (GTDB taxonomy): Bacteria > Pseudomonadota > Gammaproteobacteria > Burkholderiales > SG8-39 > SCGC-AG-212-J23. The sequence goes on along the minus strand of DATKAX010000356.1, from coordinate 3,780 downwards.
CTGACGCTGGCCGGGGCGGTCTACGTCACGCTGGTGTGCCTGCTTCCCGAGTTCCTCATCCTGAGATGGAACGTGCCGTTCTACTTCGGCGGCACGTCGCTCTTGATCATCGTGGTGGTGACGATGGACTTCATGGCGCAGGTGCAGGCCTACGTGATGACGCACCAGTACGAAAGCCTGCTGCGCAAGGCCAACTTCAAGGGCGGGTTGCCGGTTCGCTGAGCATGGCGAAGGAAGACGTGATCGAAATGCAGGGCGAGGTGCTCGAAAACCTGCCCAATGCGACGTTTCGCGTGAAATTGGAGAACGGCCATACGATCCACGCCTTCATCTCGGGAAAGATGCGCATGCACTACATCCGCATCCTGCCGGGGGACAAGGTGACGGTGCAGATGACGCCCTACGACCTGACCAAGGGACGCATTACGTTCCGGGCCAAGTAGACAAGGAGCACGACCAGTGAAAGTGATGGCCTCAGTGAAGAAAATCTGCCGCAAGTGCAAGATCGTGCGGCGCAAGGGGGTGGTGCGGGTGATCTGCCCGGATCCGCGCCACAAGCAGCGCCAAGGTTGATAACGCCTTGACGAAATTGGATATAATTTCAGGTTTCGCCGGATAAGCCCATGGCCCGAATTTCAGGCATCAACATTCCGAACCACCAGCACACGGAAATCGCCCTGACGGCGATCTTTGGCATCGGCCGCGCGCGCGCGCAGGCCATCTGCGCGGCTGCCGGCGTGCAGGGCTCGCGCAAGATCAAGGACCTCACGGATGCCGAGCTCGATCGCATCCGCGAGAGCGTCGGGCGCTTCACCGTGGAGGGCGACCTGCGGCGCGAGGTCTCGATGTCGATCAAGCGGCTGATGGATCTCGGCTGCTACCGCGGTTTTCGCCACCGCAAGGGGCTGCCGGTGCGTGGCCAGCGCACCCGCACCAACGCGCGCACGCGCAAGGGCCCGCGCAAGGCGGCGATCAAGCTCAACGTACAGGCAGGGAAGGCGGCTTAACCCATGGCGAGCAGGAGCACCCCCACCCGGCAGGAACTGCAGCAGACTGCTTCGGCGCGCGCGCGCAAGAAGACCAAGAAGAACGTCTCCGAGGGCATCGCGCATATCCACGCGTCCTTCAACAACACCATCGTCACCATCACCGACCGGCAGGGCAATGCGCTTTCGTGGGCGACCTCGGGTCACGCCGGGTTCAAGGGCTCGCGCAAGTCGACGCCGTTCGCCGCCCAGGTCGCGGCGGAGCGCGCCGGGCGTGGCGCGCAGGAGTGCGGCGTGAAGAACATCGAAGTGCGCATCAAGGGCCCCGGCCCGGGCCGCGAATCCGCGGTTCGCGCGCTGAACGCGATCGGGCTGAAGATTTCGAGCATCGCGGACGTCACGCCGATCCCGCACAACGGCTGCCGTCCGCCCAAGCGCCGGCGCGTATAACGAGGAGCAGGAGAACGCATGGCAAGGAATCTGGAACCCAAGTGCCGGCAGTGCCGCCGTGAAGGCGAGAAGCTCTTCCTGAAGGGAGAGAAGTGCTTCACGGACAAGTGCGCGGTCGAGCGGCGCGCCTATGCGCCGGGACAGCACGGCCAGAAGAGCGGCTCGCGCCTTTCCGATTACGGCAAGCAGCTGCGCGAGAAGCAGAAGGTGCGCCGCACCTACGGCATCCTCGAGCGCCAGTTCCGGGGCACCTACCACGAGGCCTCGCGCTCCAAAGGCGTCACCGGGGAGCGGCTGCTGCAGCTTCTCGAGTCGCGGCTCGACACGGTCGCCTACCGGATGGGCTTCGGCGCATCGCGCACCGAGGCGCGCCAGGTCGTGCGCCACAACGGCATCCTGGTGAACGGCAAGCGGGTCAACATCCCCTCGTACCAGGTGCGGCCCGGCGACGTGATCGAGGTCGCCACGAAGACGAAGGAGCAGCTGCGGGTCAAGGCCGCCGCCGAAGCGGCGGAGTCGCGGGGCTTTCCGGACTGGCTCGAAGTGGATGCGAAGGGCCTCAAAGGCACCTTCAAGGCGCTGCCGGCGCGTTCCGACCTTTCGTCGACCATCAACGAAAGCCTCATCATCGAGCTGTACTCGAAGTAAAACCGGGATCGAACAATGCCGCAATCGGGATTTCTCAAGCCGCGTATCGTCGACGTCCAGAACCTTTCGCCGAATCACGCCCGCGTCACCATGGAGCCGTTCGAGCGGGGCTATGGCCATACGCTGGGCAACGCGCTGCGCCGCGTCCTGCTCTCCTCGATGCCGGGGTACGCGCCCACCGAGGTGCAGATCGCGGGCGTGGTGCACGAGTACTCGACGCTGGACGGCGTGCGCGAGGATGTGGTCGACATCCTGCTCAACCTGAAGGGCGTCGTGTTCCGCCTGCACAACCGCGCCGAGGCGATCCTCTCGCTGAAGAAGCGGGGCGACGGGCCGGTGACCGCCGTGGACATCGAGCCGGCGCACGACGTCGAGATCGTCAACCCCGACCACGTCGTCGCCCATCTCGCCTCCGGCGGAAAGCTCGAGATGCAGATCAAGGTGGAGTCGGGCCGCGGCTATGTGCCGGGCAACATGCGCTACCTGCCGGAGGAGACCAAGGGAATCGGCCGCATCATTCTGGACGCCTCGTTCAGCCCGGTGCGGCGCGTGTCGTACGCGGTGGAGTCGGCCCGCGTCGAGCAGCGCACCGATCTGGACAAGCTGGTCATGGACATCGAGACCAACGGCGCGATCGAGCCCGAGGAGGCGATCCGCTATGCCGCCCGGGTGCTCGTCGACCAGCTCTCGGTTTTCGCCCAGCTCGAGGGCACCGCGATGCCCACCGAGCAGCCGAAATCGCCCGCGGTCGACCCGATCCTGCTGCGGCCGGTCGACGACCTCGAGCTCACCGTGCGCTCGGCCAACTGCCTCAAGGCCGAGAACATCTACTACATCGGCGACCTGATCCAGCGCACCGAAACCGAGCTCCTCAAGACGCCCAACCTGGGCCGCAAGTCGCTCAACGAGATCAAGGAAGTGCTCGCCTCGCGCGGCCTGACGCTCGGCATGAGGCTGGAAAACTGGCCGCCGGCCGGCCTCGAGCACAGGGTCTGACATGCGCCACGGCCATGGACTGCGCAAGCTCGGCCGCAGCACGAGCCACCGCCTCGCGATGCTGCGCAACATGACGGTCTCGCTGCTGCGCCACGAGGAGATCAAGACCACGCTGCCCAAGGCGAAGGAGCTGCGGCGCGTGGCCGAGCCGATCATCACGCTGGGCAAGAAGCCCTCGCTCGCCAACCGGCGCCTCGCCTTCAACCGCCTGCGCGACCGGGGCATGGTGGAGAAGCTGTTCGACGAGCTCGGGCCGCGCTACGCCAAGAGAAACGGCGGCTATCTGCGCATCCTCAAGACCGGGTTTCGGAAGGGCGACAACGCCCCGCTCGCGCTGGTGGTGCTGCTCGACAAGCCCGCGACGCCCGCCGAAGCCGGCGCAGACGACAAGGCCGAGAAGAAGCCGGCCGCCGCCAGGGCCGCCTGATCAGGCGACGACGATCGCGCGGTAGTCGTTCACGTTGGTCAGGGTGGGGCCGGTCATGACCAGCGCGCCCAGCGCCGCGAAGAAGCCGTAGCTGTCGTTCCGGGCGAGGAGAGCTTTCGCTTCCAGTCCCCTCGCGCGCGCCCGCTGCAGCGTGTCCGGGGCGATCAGCGCGCCCGCGTTGTCCTCCGAGCCGTCGATGCCGTCCGTATCGGCGGCGATCGCCCAGGCGTTCTCGACGCCTTCGAGCTCGATCGCGAGCGAGAGCAGGAACTC
>DATKAX010000355.1:0-3678 GCA_035514595.1 Burkholderiales bacterium | reverse complement strand
GCCGGCGAGGATGCGCTCATCGAGCGCATCCGCAACGAGGGGGCGCGCAGCCCCGCCGATGTGCTCATCACCGTCGACGCCGGCCGACTCTGGCGCGCCGCGCAGCTCGGGCTGTTCCAGCCGGTGCGCTCGGCGATGCTCGAGAAGCGGATTCCGGAGAGCTTCCGCGAGCCGGCCGGGCACTGGTTCGGCTTCTCGATGCGCGCGCGCGTCATCGCCTACAACAAGGACAGGGTGAAGCCCGAGGAGGTGCCGACCTACGAGTCGCTCGCCGACCCCAAGTGGAGGCAGCGCGTGTGCATGCGCTCCTCGACCAACATCTACAACCTGTCGCTCATGGGGGCGCTGATCGAGCACCTTGGCGAGCCCAAGGCCGAGGCCTGGGCGAAAGGCGTGCGCGCCAACCTCGCGCAGCCGCCCAAGGGCGGCGACACCGACCAGCTCAAGGCGGTGGCGGCCGGGTTGTGCGACGTGACGATCTCGAACCAGTACTACTACGCCCGGCTCGCGCGCTCGCAGAAGGCCGACGAGAGCCGGGTCGCCTCTCGTCTGGGGATCGTGTTTCCGAACCAGTCGAGCTGGGGCACCCACGTAAACGTCTCGGGCGCCGGCGTGCTCAAGCACGCGCCGCACCGCGAAGCCGCGGTGCAGTTCCTCGAGTATCTCGCGACCGACGAGGCGCAGCGCTACTTCGCCGACGGCAACAACGAGTGGCCGGTGGTGGCGAGCGTCAAGCTCGAGAATCCGGTGCTCAACTCGCTGGGCGAGTTCAAGCGCGATTCGCTGAACGTCGCGGCGCTGGGGAGGAATCAGCCCGCCGCGCAGAAGATCTACGACCGCGCCGCCTGGAAGTAGCGCCGCGAGACGTAAAGCACCGGCAGCAGGCCGACCGCGACGATCACGAGCGAGGGCACCGCGGCTTCCGCCAGGCGCTCGTCCTTCGCCAGGTTGTAGGCCTCGATGGCGAGCGTGTCGAAGTTGAACGGGCGCAGCGCGAAGGTCGCCGGCAGCTCCTTCAGCACGTCGACGAATACCAGCAGCGCCGCGGCGGCGAGGCTCGGCGCGAGCAGCGGCACGTGGACCCGCCAGAGCGCGCCGGGCGCCGAGCTGCCGAGCGAGCGCGCCGCCTCTTCCATACTGGGCGTGATCTTCGCGAGCCCGGCGTCGGTGGTCTGCAGCGCGACCGCGAGCAGCCGCACGAGATACGCGTAGACCAGCGCCGCTATCGTCCCGGTCAGCAGGAGGCCGACGTTCATGCCGAGCGCCTGCTCCAGCCATCCGGCAAGCGCGTTGTCGAAGCGCCCGAGCGGCACCAGAACCCCGACAGCGATCACCGCGCCGGGGACCGCATAGCCGAGGCTCGCGGCGCGATTCACCGCGCTCACGACGCGGCTGCGCGTGATGCGCGCCGCGTACGCCATGACCGCGGCGAGCACGACCGCGATGACGGCAGTCAGTCCCGCGACGCCGAAACTGTTCGCGATCAGCGCCGCCATGCGGCTTCCCAGGTACTGGATCCTCTCGTCCCACGCGAGGCCGAGGAGCAGCAGTGCCGGGAGCGCGAAGCCGAAGACGACCGGCGCGGCGCAAGCGGCGAAAGCCAGCGCGCCCGCGCTGCCGCGCAGCACCTGCGGCGGGGCGGGCTTGCGCTGGGCGCCTACGTGGTACGCGGCGCGGCCGCGGCTCGCGCGCTCCAGGCCGAGCACCAGCGCTACGAAGCCGAGCAGGCAGGCCGAGAGCTGGGCGGCCGCTACGCTGTCGCCCAGCGAGAGCCAGGCCCGGAAGATCCCGGTGGTGAAGACTTCCACCGCGAAATACGACACGGTGCCGAAATCGGCGAGCGTCTCCATCAGGGCGAGCGAGGTTCCGGCGACGATGGCCGGGCGCGCGAGCGGCACCGCGACGCGGAAGAACGCGCCCCAGGCGCTCAGGCCGGCGAGCCGTCCCGCCTCGATCGCGCTGCGCGACATGTCGTGAAACGCGGTGCGCGCGACCAGATACACGTACGGATAGAGCGCGAACGACAGCATCGCGGCCGCCCCCCAGAGCGAGCGGATTTCCGGAAACCAGTATTCGCGCGCCTGCCAGCCGGTGGCCGAGCGCAGCGCCGACTGCACCGGGCCGGTGAACTGCAGCCAGTCGGTGTAGGCGTAGGCCATCACGTAGGCCGGCATGGCGAGCGGCAGCATGAGCGCCCACTGGAGCACGCCGCGGCCCGGGAAGCGGTAGGCGGTCACCAGCCAGGCGGAGAGCACGCCCATCGAGACCACGCCCCAGCTCACGGCGGCGAGCAGCAGCAGCGTGTTGCCGACATAGGCCGGCAGCGCAGTCGACACGACGTAGGACCAGGTTTCGCTGGTGCCGACGAGGAAACTCGCCAGCACCGATACGATAGGCAGGGCGAGCGCTGCCCCTATCAGCAGCGTCGCGATGCCCAGGATGCCAAAGTGTCTCAAGATTCTTATTAGGAATTAGCGATTTGAAATTCTAACGCTAATGAGAATTGTTACTATAATGAAGCCATGCCGCTGCTCGAAGTCGAAAACCTGAGGCACGCCTACGGCAGCCAGGAGGTGGTGCGCGAGCTCACCTTCTCGCTGGAGCGAGGCGCCATCGGCTGCCTGCTCGGGCCGAGCGGCTGCGGCAAGACCACGGTGCTGCGCTGCATCGCCGGCTTCGAGCCGGTGCAGGACGGCTCGATCCGGCTGAATGGCCGCATCGTCTCGGGCGCGGGCGTCATGGTGGCGCCGGAGAAGCGGCGCATCGGCATGGTGTTCCAGGACTACGCGCTGTTCCCGCACCTGCCGGTGGCCGAGAACATCGGCTTTGGCCTGCATGGCGTTGCGCGCGGTGAGCGCGCGGGGCGCATCGACGAGCTGGCGCGCCTGGTCGGGCTGGGCGCCGAACTGCACAAGTACCCGCACGAGATCTCCGGCGGCCAGCAGCAGCGCGTGGCGCTCGCGCGCGCGCTCGCGCCGCGGCCCGAGCTGCTGCTGCTCGACGAGCCGTTCTCCAACCTCGACGTCGAGCTGCGCGAGCGGCTCTCGCTCGAGGTGCGCGAGATCATCAAGGCGAGCGGCGCCACCGCGATCCTGGTGACGCACGACCAGCAGGAGGCGTTCGCGGTCGCCGACGAGATCGGCGTCATGCACGACGGCCACATCCAGCAGTGGGACAGCGCCTACAACCTGTATCACCGGCCGGCCAACCGCTTCGTCGCCGACTTCGTCGGCCAGGGCGCGTTCCTGCCCGCGAAGGTGCTCAATCCCCGGCAGGTCGAGATCGAGCTCGGCGTGCTCGACGGCGAGATCCCGGTGCAATGCGCGCCCGGCTGCGACGCCTGCGGGCGCGGCTGCCATGCCGACATCCTGCTGCGGCCCGACGACGTGGTGCACGACGACGCCGCGCCGACCCAGGCCGAGGTAGTGCACAAGGCGTTCCGCGGCGCGGAGATTCTCTACACCCTGCGCCTCGCGAGCGGCCGCAAGGTGCTCGCGCTCGTCCCGAGCCACCACAACCACGCGCTCGGCGAGCACATCGGCATCCGGCTCGACGTCGATCACGTGGTGGCGTTCGCGCCCACGGCTACTGATCCACGAGGTTCATGACGAACGGAATCTCGAGCTGGAAGCGGCGCCCGCGCAGCTCGGGCGGGATCTCGACGCGCGCCTGAGCGCG
>DATKAX010000354.1:0-2674 GCA_035514595.1 Burkholderiales bacterium | reverse complement strand
CTGCTCGATGCGCGCGGCCGCCGCGACCGCCTTCTCGCGCTGCAGGCTGGCGAGCGCGGTCTTGTTCTCCTGGTACGAGAAGTACAGCCCGATCGCGCCCGAGATCAGCAGCGCGCCGCACACCAGGGCGAGGATCAGCAGGAAGTACTTGCGAAACAGCCTGCCGCCGCGCTGACGGCGCGGCAGCGCGATCGGCTGCTCGACGATCGGCTCGCTGGGCTTCAGGCGCTCCTCCGCGCGCTCACTGTATCACCTCGTCTGCGCGCAGCAGCACCCTCCTCGGCACCTCGATGCCCAGCGCCCTGGCGGTTCTCAGGTTGACCACCAGCTCGAACTTGGTCGGCTGCTCGACCGGGAGCTCCGAGGCCTTCGCCCCGCGCAGCAGGCGGTCGACGTAGTAGGCGCCGCGGTGGAACAGCGCCCGGAAGTCGGGCGCATAGGAGGCGAGCGCGCCCTCTATCACGTACTCGCGCCATCCGGCGACGCAGGCGACGCGGGCTTCGAGCGCCGCCTCGGCGATGATCTTGCGGAACCCCACCATGCGCGTGTCGACGATGACGAGCAGCGCATCGGGCCGCTCGCGCGGCAGCGCCTGCAGGGCGCGCGCGAGATCGGCGGTCTCTCTTACCGGCACCGGATCGACCTCCAGGCCGAGCGTGCGCGCCGCCTCCCGCGCCTGGTCCCACTCGCGCTCCGAAACGGAGTCGCGCGCGTTCCAGACGATCGAGATGCGCTTCGCCTTCGGCAGGATCTCCCTCACCAGCTCGATGCGCTTGGCGCCGAGCTCGGGCGAAATGAACGACAGCCCGGTGACGTTGCCGCCGGGCCGGGCGTAGGAGCGCACCAGCCCGGCGTGCACCGGATCGCCCGCCGCCGTGACCACCAGCGGAATGGTGCTCGTCACGGCCTTCGCCGCCGCGGCGGCCTCGGCACCGCCCACCACAATCACGTCGACCGGGAGGTTAACGAGCTCCGCGGCAAGCTCGGGCAGCCGCGAAAAGTCGTTGTCCGCGGCGCGGTACTCGATGACCACGTTGCGCCCCACCTGGTAGCCGAGCTCGCGCAGCCCGTCGAGGAAAGCCTGGCGCTCCGGGCTCGGCGTCTCGCTCATCGGGAAGGGGTGCAGGTAGCCGATGCGCCGTACCCGGGGTTGCGCGAGCAGCGCGCCCGGCACGCACAGCAGCCCGGCGCCCAGCGCGAGTGCCGCGCGCCGCCTCAACGGTTCACCGGCGAAGCGGGGTCGAGCAGCAGCGCCACCAAGTGGGCGATCTGCTCGGGGGTCAGCACGCCGTTATGGCCGAAGCGCGGCATGGCGGAGCAGGCAGTGAAGGCCTGGGCATTGTAGAGGCGCTCGTAGGTCTCGCGCTGCGCCGCCGCATCTGCGCCTCCCTTGCTCGCACTTCGCTTTTTCCCATACCCGAGCAGGCTCGGCCCGAGCGTGCCGTACGCGAGCTCGCGGGCCTCGACCTGGTGGCAGGCGTAGCAGTTGCCGCCCGCGGGCTTGCCCGCCGGGTCGCCGTAGCGCAGGCCGCCCGTGTCTTCGGCGATTTTTTTGCCCTCGCGCCAGTCTCCCACCAGCCGCCCCGAGGCGGGATAGCGCAAGGCGGCGCGCTGCTCGGAGCGGATCGACGCCGCGATGGCGGCCGGCGGCGCGTCGCGGTGCTCCGAGCACAGGCGCTGCGCCGCGTCCTGGCGCTCGACGCGCGCGAGGATCTTCGGATCGCCGCCCGCGAAGCCGGCCTTCAGCGCCGCTTCGGCACGCTCCCGGTAGCTGTCCTCCCCCACGCCCGCGCAGCCTCCGAGCAGCGCAATCGAGAAAAGAACGCGCTTCATCGCTTCACCCCCGGGACCTCGATCAGGCCGCCGGCTGCGTGCTGCGCCATGTACGCCTGGAGCGCAATGCTCGTCTCCGAGGCGAAGCGAAGCTGCGGGTAGCGCGTCTGCTGGAAGCAGGCGCCGAGCCAGAGCTGCATGGTGTGCACGTCGCCGGCGACCGGGCGGTACGCGGGCCAGGTCGGGAATCCGCGCTGCGCGTCCTTCGCGTCGGCGAGGTTGGTGAGGCGCTGCAGCCGCACCCGCTTGCCGCTGATCGCATGGCAGGTGGCGCAGGCGAAGTCGTGCGAGCCGGCGCGGCGGTAGAACAGGACCTCGCCGACGCGGTAGGCCTCGATCTCCTTCGGGTGCGCGAGCGGCGGCGCGAGCTTCATGCCGTTCGACTGCGCCGCGACATAGGTCGCCAGCTTCATCAGCTCGCCCATGCGCGCGTCGCCGAAGCCGCGCTGCGGCAGCGCCTGCGGCGGCTGGCCCTGCAGCTCGGCCATGCAGCTCGCGATGCGCGACTCGAGGTCTTCCACCCTGCCAGTGTCGGCGAAGTAGCGCGGCAGCTGCGCGTAGGCGCCCTTCAGCACGCCCGGCCCAAGGCCGAAGTCGCAGCCTTCGAGCGAGGCGTTCTTCGGCCCGCGCCTCGCGCGGTACAGCTCCTCGCCCATGATGACGTAGAGCTCGCCGGGCGAGACCTCCGCGAGTCTTTCCCGGTACTGGCGCACCGCCTCGTCCAGTCGCTCGTCGGCGTGCACCGCGGCGGGCAGCACGATCGCAAGCCATAGAACCACCCGCATCGTCATTGGATCACCTCGTCTGCGCTGAGAAGAATCGATTGCGGCACGGCGAGCCC
>DATKAX010000353.1:0-47018 GCA_035514595.1 Burkholderiales bacterium | reverse complement strand
GAAATAGAAGTTGCTGAGCAGGCAGCCCTTGGGCTTTCCCGTCGTGCCCGAGGTATAGAGCAGGGCGCATTCCTCGGCGCCGACCGGCCTGGGAGCCGCGGGGGGGTCGAAGTCCCCGGAGATCGCTTCTTCAGTCACCACCGGCGCGGCTTCGCTGTGGGCGAGGACGTAGTCGAGCTCCGCCTTGCGGTACTCCGGGTTGAGCGGCACCACGGCTGCGCCGAGCGAATTCAAGGCGAGAAAGTGGATCAGGAACTCCGGCCGGTTCCCGAGCTGCAGCGCGACCCGGTGCCCGGGCCCGTAGCCGCGAGAGCGGTAGCGCCGCGCCGTCGCCTCGACGCGATCCAGGGCTTCGCCATAGGCGAGTGAGACGTTCCATGGAGCGGGGACATGCAGAAACGGCTTTTCCCCGTGCGCGGCTGCGGTGCGCTGGAACGCGGCGTAGACTGTCTCCATGGCGTGCGGACCGTTGTTGCTTCGGGGTCCTTGTGCGATCATACCCAAGACTTTCCCTGCGCGAGCCAAGTGAGGAGGAGCACGATGCGAAACGCGATCAAGTCCGTGGTGGGCGCCTTTGCCCTGCTGGCCGCGCCGGCGGTGCTGGCACAGACCACGCTCTCGCTGGTGTACCCGTTTCCCGACCAGCTGGTCTACACCAAGTTCTGCCTCGAGCTGGTCGACAAGGTCAACAAGGGCATGGGCGGCGCGCTCAAGGTCGAGCCGAAGCCCTTCAACTCGATCCAGATGTTCCAGCAGCCGCCCGCCGCCTCCAAGGGGGTGGTGGACCTCGTCTGCACGCCCTCCGCCTTCTATACGCGCGCCATCCCGGAGAACGAGGCGATTTCCACCTCGAACTCCTCGCCGGCCAAGGTGCGCGCGAACGGCGGCATGCAGATCATCGACGAGCTGCACCAGAAGCTGTTCAACCTGAAGTACGTCGGCTGGACCGAGTCCGGCGGCCGTTTCCGCATCTACCTGAAGGAGCCGCCGAAGTTCACCGCGCAGGGGCTGCCCGACTTCCGCGGCGTCAAGCTGCGCGACAACCCGATCTACGGCGCGTTCTTCCGCGCGCTCAATGCGAGCACGCACTCGATGAGCTCGAACGACGTCTACCCCGCCCTGGAGAAAGGCGTGGTGAACGCGAGTGCCTGGGCGACCATCGGGCTGAAGGACTACAAATGGGACCAGTTCCTGCGGCATGCCGTCGAGCCCGAGTTCTACCAGGTCGATATCGGCTGGATCATGAACCTCGACAAGTGGAAATCGCTGCCGGCGAACGTGCAGAAGCAGCTGGTGCAGATCGTCGCCGCGCACGAGATCTCCGCGCACGCCGCGCTGGAGAAGATGGCGCAGGAGGAGCGCGCCACCCTTGCCAAGGAGGGCATGAAGTTCCACCAGGCCCCCGACGCGCAGGCCTACCTGAAGATCGCGGTCGATTCGGCCTACGATCGCATGACCCAGCGCATCAAGGAGTCCGGGCGCGACACCGCGCACGTCGCCAAGCTGCGCGCGCTGTTCATCGAATAGCCGGGCGCCGCCTCACATTGCACTGCTGAGCGTCATCAGCCGGCTCTACGTGGGCCTGCTGCGGCTGATGGCGGCCGCGGCGGCGCTCTACGTCGGCCTGATGATGCTGGCCATCGTCTACTACACCAGCTTCCGGGCGCTGGGCTGGCGCTACGAGCCGGCGGCGTTCGTGTTCATCGAGTACGGCTTCATCTACGTGCTGATGCTGGGCGGGCCATGGCTGGTGCGCGTGCGCGGGCACATCCACATCGAGCTGCTCACCGCCAGCGTTTCTCCCGGCGTGCGCAACGTGCTGTCGCGCACCGTTTCGGGCCTGTGCGTCCTCATCTGCCTGGCGCTTGGCTGGTACACCGGCGTCCTGGCGTGGCACGACTACACCGGGAACACGTACGACGAGCTGCGCGCGCAGCTCGACATCAAGCGCTGGATCGTCACCGGCTCGATGCCCGTGGGATTCGGCCTGATGGGAATCGAGTTCCTTCGCTTCGTGTTCGGTCGCGAGCTGCTGCACTCCGGCAAGGCCGGCGTCCGAGGCGAAGGCTAGCACGGGGCGACCCGGCGATGGAATGGTACTGGACGCTCGCGGTTCTGCTCGGGTCGATGCTCGCCCTGATGGCGCTCGGCATGCCGGTGGGGATCGCGTTCCTTGGCGTCAACGTGGTCGCGGCGGTTTACTACTTCGGCGGCAGCGGCGCGCTGGCGGCGCGCATCGAGACCGGCATCGGCACTCTTGCAGGCAACGCCTTCGAGTCGATGGCGAGCTTCGCGATCGTGCCGATCCCGATGTTCCTGCTGATGGGGGAGCTGTTCTTCCACACGGGACTCGCGACACGCATGTTCAACGCGGTGGACAAGCTGATGGGCAAGGTGCCCGCGCGCCTGTCCTACGTGACCGTCGCGGGCGGCACGGCGTTCGCCACGCTGTCGGGCTCGTCGATGGGCTCTACCGCGCTGCTCGGCACGCTGATGGTGCCCGAGATGACGCGGCGCAAGTACAAGAAGAGCATGTCGATCGGCCCGATCCTGGGCACCGGAGGGCTCGCGATGCTGATTCCGCCCTCGGCGCTCGCCGTGCTGCTCGGCACGCTCGCCCAGATCGATATCGGCCGGCTGCTGGTGGCGGGCATCACGCCGGGGCTGATCCTCGCAGCGATGTACGCGGTGCTGATCTATGTGCGCGCCCGGCTCGACCCGGAAGCGGCGCCGGTGTACGACATCGAAGAGGTCCCGGCGGCTGTCAAGCTGCGCCTGTTCCTTTTCGACGTGGCGCCGATGATCTCGATCGTCGGCCTGGTGATCGTGCTCATCATGGGAGGTATCGCCACGCCGTCCGAGTCGGCCGCGTTCGGCTGCGTCGGGGTGCTGGCGCTCGCGTTCCTGTACCGCTGCTTCTCGTGGCGCGCGCTGTGGAGATCGCTCGAAGGCGCGGCGCGCGTGACGGTCATCGCGCTGCTGATCCTGTTCGGGTCGCAGACCTTCAGCCAGATCCTGGCGTTTTCCGGCGGCAGCGCCGGCCTGATCCAGTGGGTGGCCGGCTTCGAGGTGTCGCCGGTCGTTATGCTGTTGTGCATGTTCGGCATCCTGATGCTGCTCGGCATGTTCATGGACCAGCTGGCGATGATGCTGCTCACCGTGCCGATCTTCTTCCCGATCGTCGCGACGCTCGATTTCGGGCTGCCGCCGGAGATGAAGATGATCTGGTTCGGGGTCATCATGCTGATGGCGCTCGAGATCAGCTTCACCACGCCGCCTTTCGGCCTGCTGCTGTTCGTCATGCAGGGCGTGGCGCCCCCGGGCACGCGTTTCAGCGAGATCTGCCTCGCCGCGGTGCCGTTCATGGGCTGCGCGATGCTTCTGGTTGCGCTCATCATCGCCTTTCCGGGCATCGCCACGTGGCTCGCCTTCCTGGGCTGATGCGCGCGCTGCGCATCCGCGCCTACGGGGGTCCGGAGGTGTTGCGCCTGGAGGAGGCTGCGGTCCCTGTGCCCGCCGCAGACCAGCTTCTCGCCAAGGTCCGGGCGGCGAGCGTCAACCCGATCGACTGGAAGATGCGCCGCGGCATGCTCGCCGGCGTGTTTCCGCTCGCCTTCCCGCGCACCCTGGGACGCGACTGCGCAGGCGAGGTCGATGGCCGGATGCTCGCCGGGGTAGCCGATCCGCGCAGCGAGGGCACGCATGCCGAATATGCCGTTCTACCGGGCGCTCAGTGCGCGCCGGTGCCGGCGGGACTTGATCCGGCGGATGCCGCGAGCCTGTGCGTATCAGGGCTTTCGGCGTACATACCGCTGGTCGAGATCGCGCGAGTCGCGCCGGGAATGAAGGTCCTGATCCATGCCGGCGCCGGGGGCGTGGGAAGCCTCGCCATCCAGATCGCTCGCCATCTCGCGGCCGAAGTGATCGCGACCGCGAGCGCGGCAAACCGCGCGTACTGCGAGGGGCTCGGCGCGACCCGCGTCGTGAACTATCGCAGCGAGGACTTCGCAGCGGCGGGGCCCTTCGACATGGTGCTGGATAGCATCGGGGGCGAAACGCATGTGAGGTCCATCGCCGCTCTCGCGCCGGGCGGAAGGGTGGTCGCCCTGCAGGCCGCGCCGATTCCCGAGGGAACCGACACGAGCCTCGCGGTCATGGCTCAGATACAGCCGACGCGGGAAAGGCTGGAGCGCATCTTCGCCTGGGCCGCGGCTGGCGTGCTTCGGCCGCAAGTGACGCAGGCCTTCTCCCTCGAGCAGGCCGCGCAGGCCTATGCGCTCTCGGAAGCCGGGCACCTGCGCGGCAAGATCGTGATCCTCCCGTAAGCGGGGAACGGCGCTAGTCGAGCAGGCGTGCGGCGTCGAGCAGCTCGTCGTCCGAGGGGAAGTGCCCCGCGCCGCGTATGTCGCCGTCGGCGCATTCCACGTTCGCCCAGCGGACCGTTCCGCCGCGGTCGATCAGGAACTGTCCCTTGAACTGCGGCCACTGGCGGTTGATGTCGCGCAGATCGGCCTCGGTGCGCTGAAAGCCGTCGGCGCGGTCGAGCGTCGGCCCGAGCTCGCTCAGGGGCATCGGTCCGGCAGGGTCGTTGGTCGGGTTTATCGGCACCGCCTGAAGCGCTTGCATGAGCTCGTCCGTGACCTTGGCTCGCGGCAGGCCGAAGCTCCGGTGGGTGAGCAGCTCGGGGTCGGCGGCGAGCGCCACGCGCGCAGGGCGATACTTGAAGTACAGGCGGGCGTTGTCGAGCTCGGTGGCCACCACGGCGAGGGTCTCGACCCCTGCGGCGCGGAGCTTTTCCTGGGTCCTCCCGAGCTGGACGATGTTGCGCCGGCAAAACGGGCAATACAGTCCCACGAAGATCGCAAGCAGCACCGGGCTTCTCCCGCGGTAGTCCGACAGCGAAACCGTGCCCTCGCGGTGCACGGCGGGCAGCGTGAATGCCGGCGCGGCTTCCCCAGGCTGCAGCGGTCTCGCTCGTGCGGTCGCGCTCATGGCCGGATTTTGCGCTTCTCAGCTCAGGAACGGGAGCACGACGAGCGAATCGCGGTCCAGTCCGGCGCGCTCGGCGATGTCGGCGGCCTGACGCAGATGCTGCTCGGCCTGCTCGATATCGCCCTGGTCGAGGCATAGCGTCGCCAGGCCGTCGTAGCAGGGGAACAGCAGCTGGGGCTCGCCGATCGCCTCGGCGATCGCGAGCGCCTCGCGGTAATACCCGAGCGATGCGGCCGGATCGCCATGGCACTGGTGGATCTGGCCGAGCACGATGAGAGGCACCGCGAGGTGGTCGAGAAGCCCGAGTTTGCGGTCGAGCTCGATCGCGGCCTGCGCCGCGCGCAGGCCGTCGGCGTCGCAGCGATCGGTGAGCGCGCAGTACGCCACCGCCAGATTGGCGTATAGCCGCGACTGGAAGCCCACGTCCCCGATGCGCTTCGCGGTTTCCAGCCCGGTCAGACAGGTGTCGATGGCGCGTGTCGGATCGAGCGTGGCGTACAGCACGCCGAGGTTGGCGTAGCCGCGGCAGGCCGCCTGCAGCAGCCCCTGCTCTCCCGCGATGCGCACGCTGCGCTCGATATGGCGCACCGCTTCCTCGGTGCGGTTCAGCCGGGCCAGGGCCACGCCCAGGGTATTGAGCGCCTGCGACACCGCAGCCGCCGCATCGCGCGAGCCGCTGCGCTCGTCCGCGGCCAGGTGCTCGGCGTGCGCAAGGGCGCGCTCCGCCCACTCGACGGCACCGCGATTGTCGCCGCTGCGGAACGCGAGCCGGCCCATTTCCTGATACAGGTGCGCCAGCTCGACATGGTCGGCCTGCACATCGAGCAGCGCCAGCGCCGCGCGGAAGCAGGCAAGCCCGCGCTCCCGGTCGCCTCCTTCCCAGTGCACCGCGCCGAGCTTGCGGCCGGCACGCGCCTCGCGCACCGCGTCTCCGGCGGCGTTCGCGGCGTTACGCACGAACGCATGGTGCTCGAGCGCCTTTTCGCGCTCTCCGGCGAGCGCGAACAGGTCGCCGAGGCGCTCGTTCACCGCCAGCACCTCGGTGTCGCAGCTCGCGCACTCCTGCAGCGTGGCGAGCGCCCGGCGGTAGTGGCGCAGAGCGTCGTCGTTGGCGTACATGTCGCGCGCCCAGTCGCCCGCCGCCATGAGATAGCGCGCGCCGCGCGCCCGATCCTCGCTCAGGCTGAAATGATGGCCGAGCGCGACCAGATCCTCGATGCGCTCGGGATGCGGCCCGTGCAGCGCCTCGAGCTCTCTCCCTGTGCGGGCGTGGAGCTCGCTGCGCGTGCGCTGCAGGAGGTTGTTGTAGGCGACCTCGTGAACCAGCGCGTGCGTGAAGCGCCAGCTGGTCTCCGAAAGCGGCTCGAGGACTTGCGCCTGCCGCAGCATTTCGAGCGCGGCGCGCCCGCGTTCGCGGCCGGCGACGCGATCGAGCAGCTCGGCATCGAAGACCGGGCCGAGCACCGCGGCTTGCTGAAGGATGCTGCGCGCCTCGGGCGCGACATGGTCGATGCGCGAGAGCAGCAGCCCTTCGAGCGTGGGCGGCACATCGAGCGCGGCGTGCTCGGCGGCGCAGGCCCAGCCCTCGGCGCCGCGAACCAGAACGCCTTCGGCGATCAGCCCCCGGACGATCTCCTCGAGGTAGAACGGGTTGCCGCCGGAGCGCTCCGCGATCTGGCTTTGCAGCGGCTGCGGCAAAGCGCTCGCCTGGCGCCCGAAGAAGGCAGCCAGAATCGCCGCGACATCGGACTGCGGCAAGGGCGCGAGGTGCAATTCGGTCATGGTGGCGCGTTTAAGCGCGGCCAGGCTGCCGTCGAAATCCGGCCGCGCGGTGAACAGCAGCATCAACGGCTGGTCGGCGAGCCAGTCGGCCAGCGTGCGCAACACTTCGACGGAAGCCGCATCGGCCCAGTGCAGGTCCTCGACCACGAGGAGCAGCGGTCCTTGCGCCAGGCGCCGCTCCAGCGCGGTGCGCAGCGTGGTGAGGATTTGCCGCTTGAGCCGCTCCGGCTCGATGCCGTGAAGCCCGGCGCCGGGCTTGAGTCCCAGCACGTAGCCGATCATCGCGACCGCCTCGCGCGCCTGCGCTTCGTCGGCGCCTAGGGCGCGCAGCCCGTCGCCGATCTTGCCGCGCGCGACCTCCGCATCGTCGTCATGGGCGACGCCGTAGCCCTCGCGCACGAACTTGGCGATGATGCCGAAGGGCAGCTCGCCGAGGGACGAGCACGCGGCCTGGCGCACGGTGACCTGTGCCGCCGGCGCCCCGGGTTGCAGCCGCGCCAGGAACTCCGCCAGCAATCGCGATTTGCCGGCGCCGGCTTCGCCGACGATGCCGAGCACCTGGGCGCGGCCGGCAAGGGCGGCGCAAAGCGCGGCTTCGATCGCCGAGAGCTCGCGTTCGCGTCCCGTGAGCGGCGCCGCCAGCCCGTAGGCCTGCAGCCCGCGTCCTGAGTCCGCCCGAGCCGCGCGACCCAGGAGAACATAAACCTCGAGTGGCTCGGACTTGCCCTTGAGCGAGACCTGGTGCGCCGGAGCGAACGAAAACCCGCATGCGAGAGCGCGTGTCGTGCGGCTCACCAGGGTCTGGCCGGCCTGTGCGGCCGATTGCAGGCGAGCCGCGGTGTTGACCGCGTCCCCGGTTACCGCGTATGCCGCGCCGAGCCTGCCGGCCACGACGCGGCCGGTGTTGACGCCGATGTGCAGGGCGAGCGGCTTGCCCAGGCGCTTGGCCCAGCGCGCATTGAGAGGCTCCATCGCCTGGTGCAGGCCGAGCGCGGCGCTGAGCGCACGCTCCGGATCGTCCTCGTGCGCCGTCGGCGCGCCGAACACCGCCACCACGGCATCCCCGATGAACTTCTCGATGAATGCGCCGAGAGGCTCGAGCACCTCTCGCGCGGCTTCGAGCAGATCCGACTGCAATGCGCGAACGTCCTCGGGGTCGAGCGTTTCCGCGAGCCCCGTGAAGCCGGCAAGGTCGGCGAACAGGACCGTGACGGGGCGGCGGTCGGCCTCTTGCGAGGCGGGCATCGTCAGAACGAGCGCGGCAGACCGAGCACGTGCTCGGCAAGGTACGACAGGATGAGGTTGGTCGAGATCGGCGCTACCAGGTAAAGGCGCGTTTCCCTGAACTTGCGCTCGACGTCGTACTCGGCGGCGAAGCCGAAGCCGCCGTGGGTCTGCAAGCACACGTTGGCGGCTTCCCAGGAGGCCTTGGCCGCGAGGTGCTTGGCCATGTTCGCCTCCGCGCCGCAACTGTGCCTGCCGTCGAAGAGCGAGGCCGCCTTGTAGCGCATCAGGTTGGCCGCCTCGATCTCCATGTACGCTTCGGCGATCGGGAACTGGATGCCCTGGTTCTGGCCGATCGGGCGGTCGAACACGACTCGCTCACTGGCGTACCGGGTCGAGCGCTCGGTGAACCAGTAGCCGTCCCCGATGCATTCGGCCGCGATCAGGATGCGCTCGGCGTTCAGGCCGTCGAGGATGTAGCGAAAGCCCTTGCCCTCCTCGCCGACCAGGTTCTCCGCCGGTATCTCGAGGTTGTCGATGAACACCTGGTTGGTCTCGTGGTTCACCATGTTGCGGATCGGCTTTACCTCGAGGCCCTTGCCCCAGGCCGATTTCGCGTCGACCAGGAACACCGACATGCCTTCGGATTTCTTCTTCACCTCCGCGAGCGGCGTGGTGCGCGCAAGCAGGATCATCAGCTCCGAGTGCTGCAGGCGGGAGGTCCAGACCTTCTGGCCGTTCACCACGTAGCGATCGCCCTTGCGTACGGCGATGGTCTTGATCTTCGTCGTGTCGGTGCCGGCGGTAGGCTCGGTGACCCCCATCGCCTGCAGGCGCAGCTCTCCGCTCGCGATCTTGGGCAGGAAGCGGCGTTTCTGCGCCTCCGAACCGTGGCGCAGCAGGGTGTTCATGTTGTACATCTGGCCGTGGCAGCAGCCGGCGTTGCCGCCCGAGCGCGTCACCTCCTCCATGATCACGCTTGCTTCAGTGAGTGAAAGCCCGGACCCGCCGTAGTCCTCGGGGATCAGCGCGGACATCCAACCCGCCTTGGTAAGGGCGTCGACGAAGGCCTCGGGGTAGGCCCGCTTCTCGTCTACGTCCTGCCAGTAGGCCGAGTCGAACTGGTCGCAGAGCGCGCGTACCGCGTCGCGTACCTCAGGGTGATTTTCGCGTCCGAGATTCATTTCTTTGGCTTGAGATGTGCCGAGGCTTCCTCTTCGATGCGCAGCCAGACCTCCTCGGCGATCGGCTGCCGCGATTCCTCCAGCAAGTGCCCGACCAGCCCGATCGCGCGCGCCATGACGCCCAGGCCGCGCACCGCCTTCCAGTCGAGGCCCAGCTCGCAGGCGAGCGCACCGATCGCCCCGGTTGCGTTCAGGGTCAGGTTCTTGAGCCGCGCGATTTCCTCCATCAGCTTGCAGTAGCTTCCGTAATGGCCGGTCTCGCGGGCGATCTCGAACAGGCGCACGGTGCGCGGGTCGACCGGCTTGTGCAGCGGGTGTCCCAGACCCGGGATCCGCCTGGTTTGCGCAACGATCCGGTCTGCCGCGACGCCAGGGGCCGCCGTTCCGGGCGGATTCTCCGTAAGCATCCTGGCCACGCCCTCGGTGGAGCCCACGAACACGCTGCCCAGGCCGCACAACCCCGCAGCGACCGCCGCCTGCATCGACTCGGGCGCGCCGAGGTAGGTCAGGCGCGCCGCGAGAGCGCTCGGCGTGATGCCGTGCTCAACCAGGGTGACCACCATGGCGTTGAAGAGCCTGGACTCGGACGCATTGGGTACGCGGCCGGTCAGCTCGAGGAAGGCCATGTCTCCGAGGTTGAGCGTGCCGAGGATCTCGGCCGGAAGATCCTTTCCGCGGACCACGATGTGGTCGGGTGAGCTCCAGCCCATCTCCGAGCGGATCGGTTGTCGTTGTCTCGCCACGTTGCCAATCATACAGAGCCGGTGCACTCTCTGGCCCTTTCGAGGAGGAGATGATTGATGCAGGCTGCGGCCCATCCCGTCCAGATCGGGGAGCGAGCTCCCGGGTTCGTGCTCCCGGCGGTGAACCGTGAGGGCACCGTTTCGCTGGATGACTTCCGGGGCAAGCGCGCCCTCATGATCGGCTTCTTCCGCGGCCTGCACTGCCCGTTCTGCCGCCGCCAGATCGCGCAGCTCGGTGCGGCGCAGCCTGCCCTTCTGTCCCATGGCGTGGAGACGCTCGCAGTGATCAACACGCCGGAGGAGCGCGCGCGCCTTTATTTCCGCTACCGGCCGACGCCGGCGACGCTGCTGAGCGACCCTGAGTGCGCCACTCACAGGGCGTTCGGCGTCCCGCGCATTGCGTTCCTCGAGCCAGGCGACCGGTCGGCCGCGCAATGGCCGACCCGCACGCCCCCCGAGCAGTTCGAGGCGGCGCGCATCGATCCCAGCGGCGAGCTCGGGACGCCGGTGAACCCGATGCAGGCCAATGAGCTCCTCAACGCGAAGGATGGCTTCGAGCTCACCGAGACCGATCGCCAGATCTTCGCCGCTCACGGCACGCAGCTCGCAGCCCATTTTCTCGTCGACCGCGAGGGCGTCGTGCGCTGGGCGTGGACCGAAGCGCCGACATCGCCTCAGGAGCTGTGCCGCTTCCCGGTACTGAGCGACATGGTTGCGGCGGCACGCGAACTGGCGCAGCTTCAGCGCTAGCCCCGGCGGGCCTGCAGGACCTCGGGGTTGACGAGGTTTCGCGGACGCTCGCCCGCCAGCATGCGCAGCATCTCGTCGGCTGCCGCCACGCTCACGCGCGAGAGCGACTCGACCGTCATGCCGGCGAGATGCGGCGTCAGGATGGCGTTGTCCAGGCAGAGCAGGGGATGCCCGGGCGCCAGGCGGTAATGCTCGTAGACATCGAGCATTGCCCCGGCAATGCGCCGGGCGCGCAGCGCCTCGACCAGCGCTTTCTCGCGCACCACGGGTCCCCGCCCCACGTTGATCAGCCAAGCGCTCGGCTTCATGGCGGAAAACGCCTCTCGATCGAGCAGGTGGCGCGTTTCGGCGGTCAGCGGGCAGGCCACCACCACGAAGTCGCTTTGCCGGAGCAAGGCATCAAGGCCGCAGGCCTCGGCCTCCGCTGGCAGCCGATCCAGGCGCCGCCGGGTGCCGAGCACCCGAATGCCGAAGCCGTGGCGGCAGATCCTGGCCAGACGCGTGCCGATTTCCCCTACGCCGATGACCCCGACCGTCATGGCGGCGATCTCGTGCGTGCTTGCGCCGAGCGCTCGCGCGGCGTCCCAGGTGCCATTGCGCAGCGCCTGCGTGATCGCGAGCACGTTGCGCGCCAGCATCAGTATCGCCATGGCGCAGTACTCGGCGACCGACTGTGCGTTGGCCCCGGGGGTGTTCGAAACCATGACGCCGCGGGCGCTGGCTTCGGCGAGCGGCACGAGGTCGGTGCCGGTACCGTGGACCGCCACGGCGCGCAGCCGGGTCGCCGCGACGAACAAATCGTCGGGCAACTTGCTGCGGGTGATGATGCCCTCAGCGTCCCGCGCCATGCGCAGGATCGTGCGGGGGTCGCTGTCCGGCGCGCGTACCACGACCGCGCCGCGCGATAGCGCCTCCTCGCCCGAGGGGGCAATGGGGTCAACCAGGAGAACGCGGTTCATTCCAGTCGTATCCCTTTGTCTACCTCTCGGGATCCATGAATTATTTCACTTAAAAATGCATCAGCAACTGTCAGACTGCAAACACAAAGATTCAGGCAACACTTTTGGGGGGGCGTGGGCGCGATGTCGGCCGGACCGGTCAAGGTTCTCGTCATCGACGACAGCAACACCATCCGGCGCAGCGCCGAGCTGTTTCTGCGCCAGGCCGGCTATGAGGTCATCCTGGCCGAGGACGGCTTCGACGCGCTGGCCAAGATCAGCGACCACCAGCCGCAGGTCATCTTCGTCGACATCATGATGCCGCGCCTCGACGGCTACCAGACCTGCGCGCTCATCAAGCAGAACCCCCAGCTCAAGTCGACGCCGGTCATCATGCTGTCGAGCAAGGACGGGATCTTCGACCGCGCTCGCGGCAGGCTGGCCGGCTCGGACCGCTATCTCACCAAGCCCTTCACCAAAGAAGGTCTGGTCGAGGCGGTCGGCGAATACGTCAGGCCCTCTTCCGAGTCTTCCGCAGCAGCGTAAGTAAAGGAGCATCCCATGCCAATCAAGAACATCCTGGTCGTAGACGATTCGCCCACCGACCGCCAGCAATTGAGCGACATGCTTGCCAAAGGCGGCTACAAGGTCTCCACCGCAGAAAACGCCGAGGACGCGCTCGCCAAGGTCAGGCAACTGCGGCCGGATCTGGTGCTGATGGACGTCGTGATGCCGGGCCAGAACGGTTTCCAGGCCACACGCACGCTGGCCCGGGACGATGCCACGAAGCACATACCGGTCATCATTTGCACCAGCAAGAGCCAGGAGACCGACAAGGTCTGGGGGCTGCGCCAGGGGGCCCGCGACTACGTCATGAAGCCGGTGGACTCGGCGGACCTGCTGGCCAAGATCGCGGCGCTCGGCTGATGGCTACGCGCACATCCCTGCGGGACTATCAGCACGACCTCGTCGAGCGGCTGCGAGGCGCCGAGGCCGGAACCCGCGCGGCCTCCAAGCTCGGCCTGAGGGTCGGCGAGGCCCCCTGGCTGGTGGACCTGACCGAGGCCGGCGAGCTGATTCCGGTTCCGCCCATCACCGCGGTGCCGCTGACCCGCCCCTGGTTCAAGGGGGTCGTGAACGTCCGCGGCAACCTGTACAACGTCGTCGACCTGCCGGCGTTTCTCGGCGGCGCCCCGGTGACAGCCGGCGGGGAGGCGCGGCTGCTGCTGCTCGCCGAGCGTTTCTTGATGCGCAGCGCGCTGCTCGTGGACGGTTCTCTCGGTCTTCAGGACGCGGGTGCGCTCACGCTCGAGTCGGACGCGCCGAGTGCCTCCCCCTGGATCCGTGGCGTATACGCCGACCGCTCGGGCCGGCGCTGGCGCGAGCTCGACGTGCACCAGCTCGTGCAGCACGCCGCGTTCCTCGGCGTGGCTGCATGACCAAGGAGACGGCCATGCATCGAACCGCGGGCCTGGTGCTTATCGCAGCAATCGCGACCGGCGCCGCGCCGCCGGCGCACTCGGAGAACGGCGTTACGCCCGACAAGATCGTCCTCGGTCAATCGGTCGCGTTGACCGGCCCTGCCGCGCAGCTCGGCATCCAGATGCGCAACGGCGTAAGGGCGTACCTCGACCGGGTCAACGCGGAGGGAGGAGTGCACGGCCGCAAGATCGAGCTGATCACGCTCGATGACGGCTACGAGCCCTCGCGCACCGTGCCGAACACCCGCAAACTGATCGAGGAACACAGAGTCTTCGCCCTGATCGGCTATGTCGGCACGCCGACCAGCGTGCCCTCGATACCGGTATTCACCGAGGCGAAGGTGCCGTTCTTCGGGCCGTTCACCGGCGCCGAGGCCCTGCGCGTGCCTTTCAACCGCTACATCTTCCACGTGCGCGCGAGCTACTACGACGAGACCGAGAAGATCGTCGAGCAGGTGCTGTCCATCGGCGGCAAGAGCATCGCCGTCTTCTATCAGGACGACGCCTACGGGCAGGCGGGACTCAAGGGCGTGGAGATCGCCATGAGCAAGCGCGGCCTCAAGATCGCCGCGCTCGGCACCGTGGAGCGCAACACCGTCAAGGTCGAGAACGCGGTGAGAACCATCAACGCGGCGAAGCCCGACGCGGTCGTCATGATCAGCGCTTACACCTCCTGCGCGCAGTTCATTCGCCAGATGAAGCAGGCCGGCAGCACGTCGACCTTCTACAACGTGTCCTTCGTCGGCAGCAAGGCGCTCGCCGATGCGCTTGGCAAGGACGGCCTGGGCGTCGCGATCTCTCAGGTGATGCCGTTTCCATGGGGCACGGCGGTGCCGGTGGTGAAGCAATACCAGCGGCTCTCGGCAACGGCGGGCAACAAGGATTTCAACTTCAGCGCGATCGAGGGTTTCGTCGTCGCCAAGGTCTTCGTCGAAGGGCTGCAGCGGGCCGGGCGCAACCTCACGCGCGAGGGCTTCATCAGCGCGGTCGAAAGGATGCAGGACGTCGACGTGGGCGGCTTCTACGTGAGCTACTCGCCGAAAGACCACGCCGGATCGAAGTTCGTCGATCTGACGATCATCGGTCGCGAAGGCAAATTCCTGAGATAGAAGGGGACAGACATGGCATTGCACATCGGCGCGCTCAGGCTTGGGTTCATGGGTCGCAGCGCTCCCGCCGTCGTCGAGGCGGGCAGGCGCACGCAAAAGGCTCCGTTGCGCGCCGCCCGGCTTCCGGTCGCGCGGCGCCTCCCGATCCTGACCGGGCTGCTTCTGCTTCTGCTCGCCGTGGACGCGGCGATCGTGGCGCTCGACGTGCGCCAGGCGACCGTCGGCACGGTGTACGTCGCGACGGTCGGCAAGATCCGCATGCTTTCCCAGCGGCTCGCCAAGGCGGCGCAGCAGGCTTCGCAGGGAAACCTGGCCGCCTTCTCGCAGCTGCGCCAGAGCCGCGACGAGTTTGCAGCGCTGGTCAGGCTGTTGCGGTCCGGCGGAGCCGCAGGCGACGTCGATCTGCCAGCGACCTCCGGCGAGCCCCGGCCGGCGCTCGATACGCTGGAAGCGGAATGGCGAAAGAGCGAGCGCAACGCATCCCTGGTCGTCGGCGAGCAGCACAACCTCGTCGCGCTCGGCCAGGCGGTCAGGCTGATCAACGCCAACAACCCGGTGCTCCAGGAGCTTGCCGACGAGGTTGCGGCGCTCAGCGTGCAGACCGGGGGCTCGGCGCGCCGCAACGCGATTACGGCACAGCTCATGATGCTCACGCAGAGAATGGCCAAGAACGCCAACACCATGCTCGCGGAAGACGTGGTCGATCCGGAAGTCGCCTTCCTGCTCGGCAAGGACACCAACAACTATCGCAGCATCCTGCAGGGCCTGCTGCAGGGGAGCGAGATGCTGCGCCTCGCCCGGGTGGACGACCCGGAGCTGCGCGGCAAGCTCGGCGAGCTGGAAGCGGCCTTCAAGGACTACCAGGCCGCGGTGAGCGACATCCTGGGCAACCAGCAACGGCTGGTGAGCGCCAAGCGCGCCACCTTCGACCTGTTCAACGACAGCGAGACGCTGCTGAGCGCTGCCGAGGCGCTCAACGTGGCCTACGAGCGGCAGCTCGGCGAGCGGCGCATCAATTTCATCGCTATGGCGGTGGTGTCGCTCGCCGCCTTCCTGGTGCTGCTGATGATCGGCAAGGTGTACGTGGACGATGGCCGGCGGCGCGCCGAGGAAAGCGAGCGGGTCAACCGCGCCAACCAGGAGGCGATCCTGCGGCTGCTGGACGAAATCGGCAACCTCGCGAGCGGCGACCTGACGGTGCGCGCGAGGGTCACCGAGGACATCACCGGCGCCATTGCGGACTCGATCAACTACACGATCGACGAGCTGCGACGCCTGGTGGCCGGCATCAACGGCGCGGCGCAGCAGGTGACCTCCGCGACCCAGGAAGCCCAGGCGGTCACCGGGCAGCTGCTGCAGGCGGCGCAGAAGCAGGCTTCCGAGATCCAGGGGACCGGGCAGTCGGTGGCGCACATGGCGCAGTCCATGACCGAAGTCTCGAAAAGCGCAAACGACTCGGCGAAGGTCGCCGAAACCTCGCTGCATGCCGCCGGCAAGGGCGCCGAGGCGGTGCACAACGCGGTCCGCGGGATGAACGACATCCGCGAGCAGATCCAGGAGACGTCCAAGCGGATCAAGCGGCTCGGGGAGAGCTCGCAGGAGATCGGCGAGATCGTGCAGCTGATCTCGGACATTACCGAGCAGACCAACGTTCTCGCCCTGAATGCCGCGATCCAGGCCGCGTCGGCGGGCGAGGCCGGCCGCGGCTTCACCGTCGTCGCAGAGGAAGTGCAGCGGCTGGCCGAGCGCTCGGCGGAGGCCACCCGGCACATCGGCGCCATCGTCAAGAGCATCCAGCGCGACACGCAGGACGCGGTCGAGGCCATGGAGCGCAGCACGCGCGGCGTGGTGGACGGGACCCGGACCGCCGACGAGGCCGGCCGGGCGCTGCGCGAGATCGAGCAGGTGTCGAGCCGGCTGGCCGGGCTCATCGCTTCGATCTCGAGCGCGACGCAGCAGCAGGCGGTCTCGGCGGGGCAGGTCGCCGGCAAGATGAAGATCATCCTCGGCATCACGCAGCTGACGACCGAGGGCACCAAGAAGACCGCGGCCTCCGCGGCGAGGCTCACCGCGCTCGCGGACGAGCTGAAGAGCTCGGTGGCGGGCTTCAAGGTCGCGTAGTGGGAAATATCGCCGACACCACGATCCTGTCCTGGATCACCATCGAGGTGGACCAGGCGCTCGAGCTGGTTCGGCGCAATATCGCCAAGCATCTCGGCGTGCGCGGGAATCCCGCGGTGCTGGCAAGCTGTCCCGAGCATCTGCATCAGGTCAGCGGCGCGCTCCGCATGGTGGGTCTGTCCGGAGCGACGCGCTTCTGCGATGCGATCGAGGGTTGTTTCGGAGGCGCCGACGCTCAGGCCCCGGATTCCAGGGCGATCGAAGTCATCGATCGCGCGGTGCTCGCCCTGAAGGAGTTCGTGAACGACCTGGCGCGCGGCCAGGCCAACGTGCCGCTGCGGTTGTTTCCGGCTTATCGCGAGCTCGCCAGGCTGCGCGGGCGTGAAGATGCCTCGGAGAAGGAGCTGTTCTTTCCCGATCTGACACCGCCGGTGCCGTCGCACCCGGCGCCGATCTCACTTTCGGGACAGGAGCTCGAGCCGTACCTGCACGCGCAGCGCGCGCGGTTCCAGCGCGGGCTGCTGCAATGGCTGCGCGAGCCACCCGCCGGGCTCGACGAGATGCGAGCGGCCCTCGAAGCGCTGCACCAGACCGCAGCGCTGCTTCCCGGGCCCCGCGGCCTGTGGTGGATGGCGCTTGCGCTGCTCGACGGCCTGAGCCATCCAGCCGACAGCGAATGGCTGAAATGTGCGAGGGGGCTCTGCAACAGGATCGATCTTCTGGTCCGCGATCTTGCCGCCGGCTCGCACAAGGGCGACGACGAGCTCGCCCGCGACGTGCTGTATGCAGTCGCGAAGGCCAAGCCGCGCACCGAGCGCATGCGGGATGCCTGCCAGCTCTACCAGCTCGACAGCCACTTTCCGGAGCCGTCGAAGCCGGCGGGCGCGGAGCTCGACATCGAGTATCTCGAGGTCGCGCTGTACGACCTGCACTCGCGTCTGGATGCGCTCAAGAGCACCTGGGTGCGCTACGCATCGGGCGAGAAGCTCAGCGCAGCGCGGTTCCGCGACCTGGTGGCGTCGTTCAAGGCGAAGGCGGCCGAGCTCGGCAACCCGCACCTGATCAAGCTGCTCGACGCGATTGCGCTGGTGGCGGCGAGGCTTCCGGATCCCTATCCGCGCCAAAAGCAGTTCATGGTGATCGAGATGGCCTCGGCCTTCCTGCTCATCGAGCACGTGGTCGACAACTTCACCAGCCCTCCTGCCGACCTCGACCGGCAGATCGTGCTGATGGGCGGCTGGCTGCTGGACGCGGAGAAGGGCAGGTCGACCGGCGAACCGCCCGCCGGGCTGCGGCCGGAGCTGACCCAGCAGATCGGCGCGCTGCAGCTGCGCGCGCACGTGGCCAGGGAGATCATGAACAACCTGCACCATGTCGAGCAGGTTCTGGACGCGTTTGCGCGCGATCCGGACAAGCGCGACAGCCTGTCGGCCCTCGGCAGCCATCTGCGGCAAACCTACGGCGCGCTGATCGTCCTGGGCTTCGAGCGCGCGGCTCAGGCGATTTCCTTGTGCGAGAACATGGTCGCCGCCTGCGCGCTCCCGGGGGATGCGCTCGCCGACCGCGACATGGACTGGATTGCCGAGGGTCTGAGCAGCGTCGGGTTTTACCTTGCGCCTTGCTTGCACGGCCGCCCCCCCGAGGAGGAGGCTCTGATCCTGTTCTTCCGGCGCTTCGACGGGAAGGCACGCGCAGGCACAACCCCCGTGGCATCGGAAACCACCGTGCAATTGGAGCCGGTGGCGCGCGCAGGGGTCGACGCGGAGCTGCTGGCCGTATTTCTCGACGAGGCCGGCGAAGTGCTCGAGAGCATCGGGGCGTCGCTGCCGCTGTGCGCAACGCAACCCGAAAACCGCGAAGCGCTGACCACGATCCGGCGCGGCTTCCACACGCTGAAGGGCAGCGGCCGCATGGTCGGCCTGATGGACCTTGGCGAGGTGGCGTGGGAGATCGAGCAGCTGATGAACACCTGGCTGGAGGGCAGGCGCCCGGCAAGCGGCGAGCTGCTCGAGTTGATCGCGACCGCGACTGCCTCCTTCAAGGCCTGGATCGGCGAGCTGCGCGAGGGAAAGCTCGTCGGCGAGATCGATGCCGCGCACATCGTGGAGCCGGCGCGCCGGCTGAAGCAGTCGGAGCCGCCCGTACCGCCCGCCGAAGAGGTGACCGTCGACGGCGTTACGCTGCAGCGGGCCTTCTTCGACATCTACGTCAAGGAGGCGGCACAGCACGCGAGCACGCTGGACGCCGAGTGCACGGCATGGGCACAGGTGCCGGGCGGCGAGGCTTCGCCGGAGTTCATGCGGGCCGCACACACGCTCGCGAGCAGCTCCCGGACCGCCGGCTTCGCGACAATCGCCGATCTGGCCGGCGCAGTCGAGCAATGGATAGCGTTCGCCCCGCAGACGCGGCAGGCCGACGTGGATTTGCTTCGCAGCGCGATCTCCAGGCTGAAGGAAATGGTCGCGGCCGTGGTGCAGCGCCAGTCCCCGCCGGCCAGCGAGGCCGCCCGCGCGGCGCTTCTCGACCTGGTCGCCAGGCTGCGTGAGCCCGCGTCGGCGCCGCTGCGCCCCGAGCCGCCGCGGGGGGAGAAGCGCGCCTTGCGCGACGACGTCGACGGGCAGCTGCTGCCGATCTTCCTCGAGGAAGCGCAGGAGCTGGTGCCGCGGATCGGCGCCGATCTGCGCGACTGGAAGACGAGCCCGGCGGACGCGAAGATCCTGCAGTCGCTGCAACGCGCGCTGCACACCTTGAAGGGCAGCGCGCGCATGGCCGGTGCGATCCGGCTGGGCGAGCTGACGCATCTCATGGAGAGCCGCATTGAAGCGGCCCTGGCGTCGGGCGAGTTCCCGGCCGAGCTGTTCGAGGACCTCGAGAGCAAGATGGACCGCCTGAGCCTCGATGTGGAGCGCATG
Source organism: Burkholderiales bacterium (assembly GCA_035514595.1). GTDB lineage: Bacteria > Pseudomonadota > Gammaproteobacteria > Burkholderiales > SG8-39 > SCGC-AG-212-J23. Next base: position 27,782 of record DATKAX010000353.1, on the reverse strand, counting down.
CGCTCGGGCGCTTCCGCCAGCCGGCCGGTCGCGGAGGCGCCTCAAAACGAGCCGCCGCTTCCGGGCGCCGGAGCCATGCTGCGGGTCAACGCCGAGCTCCTGGATCAGCTCATCAACGAATCCGGAGAGGTCGCGATCGCCCGCTCGCGGGTCGAAGCGGAGCTGCGCGCCGTGAGGCAGTCGCTCGCCGATCTGAGCGACAGCGTTGCGCGGCTGCGCACTCAGTTGCGCGAGGTGGAGGTGCAGGCCGACAGCCAGATGCAGTCCCGGCTCTCCATGGTGGAGGAGAAGGGCCGCGAGTACGACCCCCTGGAGTTCGACCGCTACACGCGGCTGCAGGAGCTGACGCGCCTGATGGTGGAAGGCCTGAACGACGTCGTTTCGATCCAGCAGGCCCTTTCCAGGAACGCCGGCGAGGCGGACGCCGCGCTGACGCAGCAGGCGCGCACCAGCCGTAACGTGCAGCAGGAGCTGATGCGCATGCGCGCGGTGCCGTTCGCGAGCCTGAACGAGCGCCTGTACCGCACGGTGCGGCAGGTTTCGCGCGAGCTGGGCAAGAAAGCCGGGCTCGAGATCGACGGCGCGGACGTCGAGCTCGACCGCAGCGTCCTGGAGCGCATCGGCGCACCCCTCGAGCACATGCTGCGCAACGCCATTGCGCACGGGCTCGAGCCTGCCGCCGAGCGCGAGGCGGCGGGCAAGCCCGACATCGGGCGCATCAGCCTGACGCTGCGCCAGGAAAGCAACGAGATCGCGCTCATCGTCGCCGACGACGGCGCCGGCCTGGACCTCGAAAAGCTCGAGCGCAAGGGGCGCGAGATGGGCCTCCTGGAGCCCGGCGAGCAGCCCTCCGAAGCGCAGCTGATGCAGCTCGTGTTCGCGTCCGGGCTGTCGACGGCGGAGGTCGTGACCGAGATCGCCGGGCGCGGCGTGGGCATGGACGTGGTGCGCAACGAGATCGCCGCCATCGGCGGGCGTATCGACATCGCCAGCCGGCGCGGCGGGGGCACCACGTTCACCGTCTACCTGCCGCTCACCCTCGCGGTGACGCAGGCGGTGCTGGTACGCGCCGGCGCCAGCGTGCTGGCCATCGCATCCGGAATGGTCGAGCAGGTCCTGCGGATAAAAGCCGACGTGCTGGCCGATCTCTACGAGAAGGGCGGGCTCGAACTGCAAGAGCACGCGTATCCGCTGCATTACGCCCGGCACCTGCTCGGGACGCGCACGGCCACCTCGCTCCAGCACTACAACTCGGTTCTGCTCGTGCGCAGCGGCATCCAGCGCATCGCGGTGCACGTGGACGAGCTCGTCGGCAACCGGGAAATCGTGGTGAAGAGCATCGGACCGCAGCTTGCGCGGATCCCGGGCGTCGCGGGCGCCACGGTGCTCGCGGACGGCGCCATCGTCCTGATCGTGAACCCGGTGCAGCTCGCGCGGCACGCGAGCGACGCCTCGACGGGAGTACCGGTCGAGGGGGCGGCCGCGGCGGTGGCGAGCGCCGCGCCGGTCGTGATGGTGGTCGACGATTCGCTGACCGTTCGCAAGGTGACGACCCGGCTGCTCGAGCGGGAAGGCTACCGTGTGGTCACCGCGAAGGACGGCGTGGACGCGCTGGAGATGCTCAAGGACTCGCTGCCCGCGGCGATGCTGGTCGACATCGAAATGCCGCGCATGGACGGCTTCGAGCTGGCGCGCACCGTTCGCGGTGACCGGCGCAGCGCCGGCATTCCGATCATCGTCATCTCGTCGCGGACGGCCGACAAGCACCGTGCACAGGCATCGCAGCTCGGGGTGAACGCCTTCCTCGGCAAGCCCTACGAGGAAGCCGAGCTATTGAGGCAGCTCGGCAAGCTCGTGCCGGCGTGAAGCTCGAGCTGCCGGAGCAGGTGGGGAAGTACCCGATCCTGCGCCAGATCGGGAGCGGTGCCACCAGCCGGGTGTACCTGGCGCGCGACCCGTTCGCGGACCGCGAGGTCGCCATCAAGATCTTCCTGTTCGACGAGCACGCGGACCGCCATACCGAGCGCATGATGCACAAGGCCTTCGTCGCGGAAGCGTCGCTCGCGGGCAAGCTCAACCATCCCCATATCGTCGAAATCCTCGACGCGGTGGTCGAGCCCGACCACAGCTACCTGGTGATGGAATACGTGGCGGGTGCGACGCTGGAAGCGCATGCGGAGGTCAACTCGCTTCTTCCGCTGAACAAGGTGGTCGAGATCGTCTTCAAGTGCATACGCGCACTCGACTACGCCTTCCAGCATGGCGTGATCCACCGCGACATCAAGCCGGGGAACATTCTGCTGTCGCGCAGCGGCGAGACGAAAGTGAGCGACTTCGGCGCATCCTTCCAGCAGCGGCCGGGGCTCGAGACGACCCAGATTACCGGCGTGGGCTCGCCGGCATACATGTCCCCGGAGCAGATCCGGATGGAGCCGCTCACCCACCAGACCGACATCTATTCCCTGGGCGTCACCATGTACCGCCTGCTGACCGGACGCATGCCGTTTCAGGCTTCCACGCAGGCGGCGCTCGCCTACGCCATCCTTCACGCGGTGCCGGAGCGCCCGTCCACGCTGCGGCCGGAGCTGCCGCCGATCCTCGACGATATCGTCATGCAGGCGATCGGGAAGGATCCGGGGGCGCGCTACACCTCCTGGCTCGATTTCGGCAAGGACCTGAGCCAGGCCTTCATGAGCCTGCGCCTTGCCGACGGGCCGGTCACGGATTCGGAGAAGTTCAACCGCCTGCGGGAGTTCCAGTTCTTCGAGGACTTCAACGATGTCGCGCTTTGGGAGGTGGTGCGCATCGGCAGCTGGAAGACGATCGTCGGAGGAAGCGTGGTGATCCGCGAGGGCGAAGTCGCCGACAGCTTCTATTTTCTGGCAGAGGGAGAGGTCGACGTCAGCCTTTCGGGCAAGTCGCTCGCCACGGTGCGGCCGGGCGGCTGCTTCGGCGAGATCCTCTACTTCACGGGCCTCATCCAGCGCCGCAGCACGACCATCACGACGCGCAGCGAGGTCACGGTGATCGAGATCAAGGCGAACGCGATGCGTGCCGCGACCGACGGCTGCCAGGTCGCGTTCAACAAGGCCTGCATGCGCGTTCTGATCGAGCGCCTGGCGCAGTCCAATCAGCGCATCGCGCAGGCCGCGTAGCGCCTCCGTTGCCCGGGTTCAATCGCGGAAGCCCGGGTATTTCCTGTCCACCAGCCGCAGCAGCCCGGCCCACTCCAGCTCGCCGATGCTGCGGCGCTGACCGGGCTTGTAGCGCCGGTTGGTCACATCGACGACCGTGCCTTGGGGATGGATCAATGCGGTATTGCTCGCCATGGCAAGGGCCTGTGCCTGGCAGGCGCGCTCCAGCCAGTAGATCGTGATGAAGGCTTCCGGGACGCTTGCGCCGACGGCGAGCAGGCCGTGGTTGCGCAACACCATCGCGCAGTGCCCGCCGAGGTCGGCGACCAGGCGCTTCTGCTCGTCGACGTCGACAGCGGGGCCCTCGTAATCGTGGTAGCCGACTCCGGAAAAGAACATGGCGTTCTGGGTTAGCGGCAGCAGGCCGCACTTCATCGCCGAAACCGCCATGCCGGCCGGCGTATGCGTGTGGATCACGCAGGCGACGTCGGGCCGGCCGCGATGCACAGCGCTGTGGATCACGAAGCCAGCCCGGTTGATGCCGTAGCCGGTGCCCGAGTCCTGCACTACGTTGCCCTCGAAGTCGATCTTCACCAGGCTGGAGGCCGTGATCTCGTCGTAGGTCATGCCATAGGCGTTGATGAGGAAGCGCCCTTCCTCGCCCGGCACGCGCGCCGAGATATGGTTGTAGACCAGGTCGTCCATGCCGTAGTGGTGCACCAGCCGGTAGCACGCGGCCAGGTTTACCCGGGCTTCCCACTCTTCGCGCGATACGCGTGCCCGCATGGACTCGATTCTCAGTTGGGACAGGTCGCTCATCACCGTATTATGCCCCCACGATGCTCGAGTTCGCCCTCGCGCCGCGCTCGGTAGCGGTGATCGGCGCTTCGGACAATCCGCACAAGGTCGGCGGTCGCCCGATCCTGTACCTGAAGCGCTACCGCTACCCGGGGGCGATCTATCCGATCAACCCGACCCGGGCAGCGGTGCAGGGCCTGCCGGCCTACGCGAGCCTCGAGCACACGCCGGCGGTCCCCGAGCTCGCGATCGTCGCGGTGGGCGGCGACGAGGCGCTGCGGGCAGTCGAGGCGTGCGCAGCGCGCGGCGTGCGGGTGGCAGTCGTCATGGCATCGGGCTTTGCAGAGAGCGGCGCCGCCGGGCAGCGCGCCCAGCAGTCCATGGCGGACGTTGCCCGCAGTGCCGGAATGCGGCTCATCGGTCCGAACTGCCAGGGGCTGGCCAACTTTGCCACCGGCGTCGTGGCGAACTTCTCCACGATCTTCCACGAGCTCGAAGGATGCGACGGTCCGGTCGCCATCGTCAGCCAGAGCGGCGCCAACTCGCAGGCGATCTACACGCTGGTGCGCGAGAAGGGACTCGGCGTGCGCCACGTCCACGCCACCGGCAACGAGGCGGACGTCACGGTGTCCGACCTTGCGGCTGCCGTGGTCGAGGACCCCGGCGTGCGGCTGGTGCTGCTCTATCTGGAAGCGGTCAAGGATCCGGAGGGCCTCGCAGCGGCGGCCGAGGCCGCGCGTGCGCGCGATCTGCCGATCGTTGCGCTGAAAGCGGGCCGCACGGCCCGCGGCCAGAAGGCGGCCAGCTCGCACACGGGGGCACTCGCCTCCGAGGACCGCGTGGTGGATGCGTTTTTCGAGCGGCACGCCATTTGGCGCGCCGCGGATCCCCACGAGCTGGTTTCGGCCGCCGCGCTCTACCTTTCGGGGCGCCGCCCGCGCGGCAACCGGCTGGTGTTCATCAGCAATTCCGGCGCGAGCTGCGTCATGGCCGCGGACTATGCCGAGCAGGCCGGCCTGGCGCTGGCCGGAATTTCTTCTGCGGCAAAGGAGAGGATGAGGCAGGTGCTGCCGGCATTCGCCAGCCTCGACAACCCGCTCGACGTGACCGGCGCGCTTCTGGGAAATCCGCAGCTGTTCAGCGCCGTGCTGCCCGCCGTGGGCGAGGACGCGCAGAGCGATCTGCTGCTGGTCGCGCTGCCAGTCGCGGGCACCGGTTACGACGTACCTGGCTTCGCGCGAGACATGCTGGAATTCTCGTCCGGGTACGGCCACGCGGCTGCGGTGGCGGCGCCCCAGCGGGCGGTGCGGGCGGCCTTCGAAAAAGCCGGCATCGCCACGTTCGAGCGCGAGCGCGAGGCGATGGACGCGCTCTCTCAGCTCGCGCGCCATGCGGCGATGCTCGGGAAGCGCGCGGCGCCGCTCGGCAGGGAAGTCGTTGCGCCGCCGGCCGGCGCCGAGCGTTTCCTCAATGAAGCGGAGAGCCTCGCGGTTCTTGCACAGGCCGGGTTGCCGGTCGTCGAGCATCGCTTGTGCGACAGCGAGGATGCCGTGCTTGCCGCCTGCGCGGCGCTTGGCCCGGCGGTCGTGCTGAAGGCCTGCTCGCGCGACCTGCCGCACAAGAGCGAGCACGGCCTGGTCGCGCTCGAGCCCGCCGACCCGGCCGCGGCGTTCCGGCGGCAGCGCGAGCGCATCGCGGCGCTGGGGGCGCGCTTCGAGGGAGTGCTGGTCGCGCGCCGCGCCCCGCCGGGACGCGAGCTCGCGCTCGGCGCGCGGGTCGACCCGCAGTTCGGCCCGGTGGTGCTGGTGGGCGACGGCGGGGTATTCCTCGAAGTGCTGAAAGACTATCGGCTGCTCGTCCCGCCGTTCGACGAGAGCGAGGTGGTTGAGAAGCTGCGCGAGCTGCGCATCGCTCCGTTGCTCGAGGCTTGGCGAGGCGAGGCGGCGCGCGACGTACAGGCGTTCGCCCGCATGGCGCGGCGCCTCGGCGAGGCGATCATCGCGTGGCGCGGCAGCGTGGCCTCTGTCGACATGAACCCGGTGATGGTGTTTGAAACGGGCCGCGGCGCGCTCGCCGTCGACGCCCTGATCGAGCGAGCCGTATAATTCCGCGATGAAAATCGTGGTCAGCGTCAAGCGCGTCGTCGACTTCAACGTCAAGGTGCGCGTCAAGGCGGACGGCACCGGCGTCGAGACCGGGAACGTCAAGATGTCGATGAACCCCTTCGACGAGATCGCGGTCGAGGAAGCGGTGCGCCTCAAGGAGGCCGGCGTGGCGAGCGAGATCGTCGCCGTATCCTGCGGCGTCCAGGCCTGCCAGGAGACGCTGCGCACCGCGCTCGCGATCGGCGCCGACCGGGCGATCCTGGTCGAGACCGGCGTCGAGCTGCAACCGCTCGCCGTGGCCAAGCTGCTCAAGGCGATCTGCGAGAAGGAGTCGCCGCAGCTGGTGATCATGGGAAAGCAGGCGATCGACGACGACTCGAACCAGACCGGGCAGATGCTGGCCGCGCTGCTCGGCTGGCCGCAGGCGACGTTTGCTTCGAAGATCCGCATGGAGAAGGGCGGGGAGAAGGCCGAAGTGACGCGCGAGGTCGACGGCGGACTCGAGACCATCGCGGTCAGGCTGCCGGCGGTCGTCACCACCGACCTGCGGCTGAACGAGCCGCGCTACGTGACGCTGCCCAATATCATGAAGGCGAAGAAGAAGACGCTCGAGACGCTCAAGCCGGAGGCGCTCGGCGTCGACGTCGCGCCGCGCCTTTCCACGCTCAAGGTGGTCGAGCCGGCGAAGCGCAAGGCCGGAATCAAGGTGGCGGATGCCGCGGCGCTGGTCGAGAAGCTGCGCAACGACGCGAAGGTGATCTGAGATGGCGGTCCTGGTCCTCGCCGAGCACGACAACCGGTCGGTCAGGAAGGCGACCCTCAACGCCGTCGCCGCGGCGCAGAAGATCGGCGGCGAGCTTCACGTGCTCGTGGCGGGGCACCAGGCGGGGGAGGCGGCCAGGGCGGCCTCGCAGATCGCGGGTATCGCCAAGGTGCTGCACGCCGACGCGGCGCAGCTCGGCGAGTTCCTCGCCGAGAACGTCGCCGCCGTCGTCGTGGAGATCGCCCGCGGATACAGCCATGTTCTCGCCCCTGCGACTTCCAACGGCAAGAACGTCATGCCGCGCGTGGCGGCCCTGCTCGACGTGCAGGCGATCTCGGAGGTCGTTGCGGTCGAGGATGCCGACACCTTCGTGCGGCCGATCTACGCCGGTAACGCGCTGGCGACGGTGAAGTCGAACGATCCGGTCAAGGTCATCACCGTGCGCACCACCGCTTTCGATGCCGCGCCCTCCTCGGGAGGAAGTGCTGCGGTAGAGAAGCTCGCGCCGCCGGCCGATACCGGGCTGTCCTCGTTCGTCGGCCGCGAGGTCTCGAAGTCCGAGCGTCCCGAGCTCACCGCGGCCAAGATCATCGTTTCGGGCGGGCGCGGCATGGCCTCGGGCGAGAATTTCACCAAGGTGCTCGAGCCCCTCGCCGACCGGCTCGGCGCCGCCATGGGTGCCTCGCGCGCGGCGGTCGACGCCGGCTTCGTCCCGAACGACTGGCAGGTCGGCCAGACCGGCAAGATCGTTGCCCCCGACCTTTACGTGGCGGTGGGCATCTCGGGCGCGATCCAGCATCTTGCCGGCATGAAGGACAGCCGCGTCATCGTCGCCATCAACAAGGACGAGGAGGCGCCGATCTTCCAGGTAGCCGATTTCGGCGTCGTCGGTGACCTGTTCCAGGTGGTTCCCGCCCTGGTCGAGGCGCTCAAGAAATGAGCGCTTACAGCCCGCCCCTGAAGGACATGAAGTTCGTGCTCAAGGAGCTCGCCGGCCTGGAGGCGGTGGCGAAGCTTCCGGGGTTCGAGGAAGCCACGCCGGATACCGTCGAGGCGATCCTCGAGGAAGCTGCGAAGTTCTCTTCTGAAGTACTTGATCCGATTAACTATTCAGGAGATCAGGAAGGCTCCAAGTGGCGTGACGGCCGTGTCGTGACCCCGAAGGGCTTCCGCGATGCCTACCGTCGTTTTGCCGAGGGCGGATGGAACGCGCTGCCTTTCGAGCCGGAGTGGGGCGGGCAGGGCCTGCCGAAGCTGGTCGCCACGCCGGTCGATGAGATGTGGACCAGCGCCAACATGAGCTTTTCGCTGTGCCCGTTGCTGACCCAGGGCGCGGTGCACGCGCTGGCGCTGCGCGGCGACGAGGCGCTGCAGAAGACCTACATCCCGAAGATGGTGAGCGGCGAGTGGACCGGCACCATGAACCTGACCGAGCCGCAGGCGGGCTCCGACCTGGCGCTGGTGAAGACCCGTGCCGTGCGCGAAGGCAATCATTACCGCATCTCGGGGCAGAAGATCTTCATCACCTACGGCGAGCACGACTTCACCGAGCAGATCGTTCACCTGGTGCTCGCCCGCACGCCGGAGGCGCCCGAAGGCGTCAAGGGCATCTCGCTGTTCGTGGTTCCCAAGTTCCTGGTGACCCCGGAGGGCTCGCTCGGCGAGCGCAACGGCGCCCGCTGCGCCTCGATCGAGCACAAGCTGGGCATCCACGCCAGTCCCACCGCGGTGATGCTCTACGAGAACGCGGTGGGCTATCTCGTGGGCGAGGAGAACCGCGGCCTCGAGACCATGTTCATCATGATGAACGCCGCGCGCTTCGGCGTCGGGCTGGAGGGCGTGGCGATCGCCGAGCGTGCCTTCCAGAGGGCGCTCGCCTACGCCCGCGAGCGGCTGCAGGGCCGCGACCTCGTCGAGGGCCGGACGGTGCCGATCATCCGCCACCCGGACGTGCGCCGCATGCTGATGCTGATGAAGTCGCAGACCGAGGCGATGCGCGCCCTGGCCTACGTCGTCGCCGCGGCCATGGACTTTTCTTCGAGGCTCGAAGATCAGGAGGAGCGCAAACGCCATCAGGCGTTCGTCGATCTGATGATCCCGATCGTCAAGGGCTGGTCGACGGAAACCGGCATCGAGGTCGCTTCGCTTGGCGTGCAGGTGCATGGCGGGATGGGATTCATCGAGGAGACCGGCGCCGCACAACACCTGCGCGATGCCCGCATCACCACGATCTATGAGGGCACGACCGGGATCCAGGCGAACGATCTTGTCGGGCGAAAGATCGCCCGCGACGGCGGCGCGAGCGCGAGACAGTGGATCTCGGCGCTGCGCGCGCTCGATGCCGAGCTGGCGCGATCGGCCAACGCCGAGATCAAGGCGCTGCGCACGAGCTTCGCCGCTGCGGTGCAGGCCCTGTCGGACTGCGTGGAGTTCATCGTCGCCGAGAAGGATCCGCGTGCCGCGTTCGCGGGCGCGGTGCCCTTCCTGAGGCTCGCCGGCGTGGTCGCGGGCGGCTGGCAGATGGCGCGCGCCGCGCTGGCGGCGGAGCGGAAGCTGGCGTCCGGGGACAGGAGCTTTCTGGAAGCCAAGATCGCCACCGCACGCTTCTACGGCGACCATGTGCTCGTCCAGGCGCCGGCGTACCGCAACACCGTGCTCAGCGGCGCGGCGGGAGTGATGGCGCTGTCGGACGAGCAGTTCCTGGCTGCCTAGACGTCCGGCCGGAAGAAAAGGCGGCGCAGGCGCCCGAAAAGGTTCGGCCCCCGCTCGACCGGAGCGGTCCCGGCGGTCGCGAAGCTCTGGCGCGCGGCGTCGAGATCGGTGCGCCGCGAGCCCATGACGCGCCTGACTTCCTCGGCGAGCTCCGGCCGCTCCGCGAGCAGCTCCTGGAACGAGGCGCGGTCGAGCCGGTAGCACTCGACGTCGGTCCTGGCCACCACGGTGGCGCTGCGCGCGTCGCCCGTGAGCAGCGCCATCTCGCCGAAGAACTGTCCGGCATGCACGGTGCCGATCACCCGCGGCTCCCCTGCGGGAGGCTCGTAGAGCACGTCGACTTCGCCGAAAGCGACGATGTACAGCCAGTGCGCGGCATTGCCCTGCTTGGTGATGACGTCGCCGCGCGCGAAGGGCGCGTACTGCAGGCGCTCGGCGACGTCCGCCTTCTCGGTCTCCGGAAGCGCCGCGAACAGCCCGACGCTTCCCAGCACCGCGAGGCGGCGCGTGAGCTCGCGCCGGCGCACCGTTTCCGCGTGCGCCTCGTCGCGCTGCACGGCGTGCACGGTGTGCTGCGGCTCGGCGATGCGGATTCCCGCGCGCTGCAGCGAGGCGAACAGATGCACGCGTACCATCGAGTCGGTGGCGTCGTCCTCCAGCAGATCGGTGAGGAAATAGCGCAGCTGGTAGCGCAGGTTGCCGAGCTCGAAGCCGTACAGCACGCAGCTCGGCGCGGGCACGCGCGCGACGTTCGGGATCGCCAGCTCGCGCATCTCGTCGTCGACGATCGCGATCACGCGCGCCGGGGGCACCCCGGGATCGACCATGAAGTTGAGATGTCGCCGCCACTGGCGCGGCGCGCCTTCGCGCCGGCCGAGGATCGCGACCCGGCCCTTCATGAGGGTGCTGTTCGGGATCACGACCGTCTCCCAGCTGCGGGTCTCGAGCAGCGTCGAGCGCCAGCGGATGTCGCGCACCCGCCCGACCAGGTCGTCGACGCGGATCCAGTCGCCGACCCGGACCGAGTTGTCGAGCTGGATCGCCAGGCCGCCGAGCAGATTGCCCAGCGTATCCTGCATCGCGAACGCGATCACCGCGGTCAGGATGGCCGAGGTGGTGATCAGGCTCGAGAGGTCCACGCCGGCGCCGCGCAGCTGGACGAAGCCGTAGATCACGTAGGCGACGACCACCGCCAGTTCCTCGAGGATGCGCGGCGGCTGCTTGCCGGTGAGCGGCAGCAGCAACCGGAACAGCGCGAAGCCGAACAGCCGGATCAGGGCGACCGCCATGACGATGCGGAAGATCGTTTGCACCGTGCGGGCGGCGCCGGGGAAGTCGAGCGCATAGATCAGCGATGCCGACGCCTGCCCGATGACGGCGAGCAGGAATAGCCAGAGCGTGCTGAGGTACACCCCGCGCTCGCTCGGCCGTGCCTTCATGAGCACGACCGACACGACGAGCGCGATGACGGTGAGCCACGACGCGCCGCCGCCGAGGAAGGCAAAAGGGCTGGCGGTCAAGTCCTGTCTCTCATCGCAGCATTCTATCGGTGTAGCCGGATCACGACAGCACGTCGCGGTTTTCGCTGCGAAATAGTTGGCATTCGACGCGCGCGCGGGCACGCCTTCGCGCGAAGATTGTCCATCGAGCATGGCGAAGATACTGGTCGCGGACGACAACCGGGCGAATCGCGACGCGCTGGCGGCATTGCTGGAGGCGGCGGGACACGAGGTCCTCACGGCTGCCGACGGCGGCGAAGCGCTGTCCAAGGCGCGCGAAGCCCGCCCCGAGCTGGTGATCTCCGACGTGCTGATGCCGAGGATGGACGGCTACGAGCTGGCACGGCGGCTCAAGCTCGATCCCGCCACGGCGGCAACGACGCTCATGTTCTATACCGCGTACTTCGCCAGCCGCGACGCCACGGAGCTGGCGCAAGCGCACGGCGTGGCGCGCGTGCTGGTTAAGCCCTCCGACAACGACGCCATCCTGCGTGCCGTCGGGGAAGTGCTCTCATCGCGATCGGAGGCGCAATTCTCAGGCCTGGACCTGGATCGCGAGCACCTGCGCGTGCTGGTCGACCAGCTCCTCGAGAAGACCGGCGTCCTGGAGGCGCAGAGCCTGCGCATCCAGCGCCTCAATCGAACGCTCGAGGTCCTGAGCGCGGTGAACGCTCTGATCGTGCGGGCCTCGGAACGCCAGGCCCTGCTCGAGGAGGCCTGCCGCATCGCCGTCGAGAAGGGCGGGTTCCGGCTGGCGGCGATCGGCCTGCACGATCCTGCGGCGCAGGCGCTGCGTCCGGTCGCTGCGGCCGGGGAGGGCAGCGCCGAGGGGCATTTCGAGCGCCTGGCGCTCGGCGCCCGGCCCGTGGTCTGGAACGATGCCGAGAGCGGGTCGTTCGTGGCGTTGCCGCTCGTCGTCGGCGGCGACACCGCAGGCGCGCTGCTCCTTCAGTCGCCGGTGCGCGACTTCTTCGACGACGAGGAAATGCGGCTGCTGCAGGAGCTTGCGGGCGACGTCTCCTTCGCGCTCCACCACCTCGAGCAGAAGGCGCGGATGGACTACCTCGCCTATCACGACTCGCTCACGGACCTTCCGAACCGCAGCCTGTTCACCGAGCGCATGAGCCAGGCGCTCGCCGCGGCCCGGCGCGAGCGTCGCTTCGCCGCGGCGGTGTTCCTGGATCTCGAGCGATTCCGCATGGTGAACGAGACGTTCGGACGCAAGTCCGGCGACGAGCTGCTGCGGCAGGTCGGCGCGCTGCTGCGCAGCGCGGTGCGCGACCAGGACACGGTCGCCCGGGTCGGCGCCGATCACTTCGCGATCGTGGTGGCGCCTTTCGACCATCCCGGGGAGACCACGCACTGGCTGGTGGAGCGCATGACCAAGGCGTTCGCGACACCGCTAGCGCTCGACGGCGCCGAGCTGCGCATCACCCTCAAGGCGGGCATCGCCGTCTTCCCGACCGACGGCGATTCCACCGAGACGCTGTGCGCCAATGCCGAGACGGCGCTCGCGCGCGCAAAGGACACCGGCCAGCGCTATCTCTTCTACGCGCCGGAAATGAATGCGCGCGTCGCCGAGTCGCTGGCGATGGAGAACCGGCTGCGGCGCGCGCTGGAAGGCGGCGAGCTCGTGCTCCATTACCAGCCCAAGATCGACGTCGGCACCGGCGCCGTGTCGGGCCTCGAGGCGCTCATCCGCTGGAACGATCCTGAGCTCGGGCCGGTGCCGGCCGTCACGTTCGTCGCGCTGATGGAGGAGACCGGCATGATCCTCGCCGCCGGCCGCTGGGTGCTGCGCAAGGCGGTCGAAGACATCCGGCACTGGCGCGCGGCGGGGCTTCAGGTGCCGCGCATCTCGGTCAACGTCTCCGCGACCCAGCTCAGGCAGAAGGACTTCGTGGAGTCGGTGCTGCAGACGATCGCCGCTTCGGGCGACGGCCAGCCGCTGCTCGAGCTCGAGATCACGGAAAGCGTGCTGGTCGAGGACATCGACGAGAGCACGCGCAAGCTGCAGACGCTGCGGCGCGCGGGCATCGAGGTCTCGGTCGACGATTTCGGCACCGGCTACTGCTCGCTCGGCTACCTTGCCCGGCTGCCCGTGGACACCCTGAAGATCGACCGCAGCTTCGTGGTGCGCATGGCGGACACCGGCACGCCGCGCAACATCGTCGCCATGATCGTGTCGCTCGCGCACACGCTCGGCCTCAAGGTGATCGCCGAGGGGGTCGAGCGCGACGAGCAGGTGCGCCTGCTGCGCGAGCTCGGCTGCGACCAGATCCAGGGTTTTTACGTCAGCCAGGCGGTCCCGGCCGACCAGGTCGAGCTGCTGCTTCTGCCCGGCGCGCGCGATTCCCTCCAGCAGCGAATGTCGATCGCCTGACGCAACCGGATGCCTTACATATTCGGGTAGTTCGGGCCGCCGCCGCCCTCGGGCGCGACCCACACGATGTTCTGGGTCGGATCCTTGATGTCGCAGGTCTTGCAGTGCACGCAGTTCTGGGCGTTGATCTGCAGCCGCGGGCTCGTGTCGAGATCGACGAACTCGTAGACGCCGGCGGGGCAGTAGCGGCTTTCCGGCCCGGCGTAGCGCGCGAGGTTCACCTCGACCGCAATCGACGGGTCCTTGAGCCTGAGGTGCGAGGGCTGGTCCTCGTTGTGGTTGGTACTGGAGACGAACACCGAGGACAGGCGCTCGAAGGTCAGCACGCCGTCCGGCTTCGGATACTCGATGGGCCGGACCTGGTCCTTGCGCTTCAGGGTTTCATGGTCGGCATGCCCGTGGTGCAGCGTCCACGGCGCCTTCCCCCGGAACAGCACCTGGTCGATCCCGACCATCAAGGTTCCGGTGTAAAGGCCCTTCGACATCCACGGCTTGAAGTTGCGCGCGCGGTGCAGCTCCTCGTAGAGCCAGCTCGCGCGGAACGCTGCGGGATAGGCGTCGAGCTGGTCGCCGGCGCGGCCGGCCCGGATCGCCTCGGCGGCCGCCTCGGCGGCGAGCATCCCGGACTTGATCGCGCAGTGGCTGCCCTTGATGCGCGAGGCGTTGAGGAAGCCGGCGTCGTCTCCCAGCAGCGCGCCTCCCGGGAACACCAGCCGGGGCAGCGATTGCAGGCCGCCGGCCGCGATGGCACGTGCGCCGTACGAGATTCTCTTCCCGCCTTCGAAATACGTCCGGATGGCGGGATGCGTCTTGAAGCGCTGGAACTCTTCGTAAGGCGACAGGTAAGGGTTGGCGTAGCCCAGGCCGACCACGAATCCCACCGCGACCTGGCGCTCCGCCATGTGGTACAGGAACGAGCCGCCGTAGGTATCCGGCGGGAGGGGCCAGCCCGCGGTATGCACCACCAGCCCCGGCTGGTGGCGCTCGGGCTTGAGCTCCCACAGCTCCTTGAGGCCGATGCCGTAGACCTGCGGGTCGGCGCCCTCGCGCAGGCGGAATCTCGCCTCGAGCTGCTTGCCGAGATGTCCGCGGCAACCCTCGGCGAACAGCGTGTACTTGGCATGCAGCTCCATCCCTTCCTGGAAGGCCGGCGTGCGCTCGCCGTTGCGGCTGATTCCGAGCTCGCCGGTCGCGACGCCGACGACGCGATCGCCGTCGTAGAGCACCTCGGCGGCGGCGAACCCGGGAAACACCTCGATTCCGGCGGCCTCCGCCTGCCGGCCGAGCCAGCGGCACAGATTGCCCAGGCTGATGACGTAGTTGCCGTGATTCCTGAAGCAGGCGGGAAGCAGGAAGCCCGGCGTTTCGAAATGCGAGCTTTCGGTGAGAAACAGGAAGCGGTCCGCGCTGACCGGTGCGTCGAGCGGCGCGCCCTTGTCCTTCCAGTCGGGAACCAGCTCGGCGAGCGCGCGCGGATCCATCACCGCGCCCGAAAGGATGTGCGCGCCGATTTCCGAGCCCTTCTCGAGCACGCAGACCGAGAGCGCAGTCGACAGCTGCTTCAGCCGCAATGCCGCGGCGAGCCCGGCCGGGCCTGCGCCGACGACGACGACGTCGTACTGCATCGATTCGCGCGGCATGCGGCAATTATAATCGGCGCCTCATGGACGACGCAGCCAGGCTGGTTCATACCGAGCGCATCGCGATTCGCTGGAGCGACATGGATGCGATGGGCCACGTCAACAACACCGTCTATTTCCGCTACATGGAGCAGGCGCGCATCGGCTGGTTCGAGGCGCTCTTGCCGCAGGCCGAGGCCTGGAAAAGCACCGGCATCGTGATCGTCAACGCTTCGTGCAACTTCAAGCGGTCGATCAACTATCCGGGCACCGTGGAGGTCAGGGTCTATGCCGGAGCGCCGGGCGGCTCCAGCGTGCCGACGTTCTACGAGCTGAGGATCGAGGACCAGCTCTACGCCGACGGCGCCGCGACGGTGGTGTTCATCGACATGCACCGGCAGAAGCCGATCCGCATCCCGGACAGCATCCGGAGCCGCCTCGCGTGAAGCCGCTCTGGACGCCCTCGCGCGAGCGCGCCGCCGGCACCGAGATGGCGCGCTTCATGGCGCTCGCGGGAAAAGCCTCCTACGGTGAGCTTCATGCCTGGTCGGTGGCGCAGCCCGAGGACTTCTGGAACCTGCTCTGGGCGTTCGCGGAGGTCCGCGGCGCTCGCAAGGGCCCTGCGCTCACCCGGAAGGACGAAATGCCCGGGGCGCAGTGGTTCCCGGAGGCGCAGCTCAACTTCGCCGAGAATCTGCTGCGCCGGCGCGATGCCTCGGACGCGATCGTGTTCTGGGGCGAGGACCGCATCCGGCGCAGGCTGAGCCATGAGAGCCTCTACGTGCTGGTATCGCGGCTCGCCCAGGCGCTTGCCGACGTCGGCGTCAAGAAGGGCGACCGCGTCGCCGGCTACCTGCCCAACCTGCCGGAGGGGATCGCGGCGATGCTCGCCACCGCGAGTCTGGGCGCGGTCTGGTCGAGCTGCTCGCCCGATTTCGGCGTCCAGGGCGTGCTCGACCGTTTCGGCCAGATCGAGCCCAAAGTGCTGTTCTGCGCCGACGGCTACCTCTACGGCGGCAAGGAGTTCGATTCGCAGGAGAGGACCGCCGCGGTTTTGGAGCGGCTGCCCACGGTCGAGGAATGCGTCGTGGTCGACTACCTCGGTGCTCCCGCGACGGCGGGCACCTCGCTGTACGAGTTCCTCGAGCCCTTCGACGCGCAGGCGATCCGCTTCGAGCCGGTGCGATTCAACGATCCGCTGTACATCCTGTACTCCTCGGGCACGACCGGGGTGCCCAAGTGCATCGTCCACGGCGCCGGCGGCACCCTGCTGCAGCATCTGAAGGAGCACCGGCTGCACAGCGACGTGAAGCCGGGCGATCGCCTGTTCTACTTCACCACGCTGGGCTGGATGATGTGGAACTGGCTCGCCTCGGGCCTTGCCTCCGGGGCGACGCTGCTGCTCTACGACGGCTCGCCGTTCGTCGAGCGCGGCCGCCTCCTGTTCGACCTCGCCGATGCCGAGGACATGACCCATTTCGGGACCTCGGCCAAGTTCATCGACGCCATCGCCAAGGTCGGGCTGAAGCCGAAGCAGAGCCACCGCCTCGACAGGCTGCGCGCGCTGCTCTCGACCGGCTCGCCGCTCGCGCCGGAGGGCTTTGATTACGTCTACCAGAACGTGAAGGACGACATCTGCCTTTCCTCGATCTCCGGCGGCACCGATATCGTGTCCTGCTTCGTGCTGGGCAACCCCGCCGGGCCGGTGTGGCGCGGCGAGATCCAGGCGAAGGGGCTCGGCATGGCGGTGGAGGTGTTCGACAAGAACGGCAGGTCGGTGACCGGGGAAAAGGGCGAGCTGGTCTGCACCGCGCCCTTTCCGTCGATGCCGATCGGCTTCTGGAACGATCCCGACGGCGCGAAATACCGCGCCGCCTACTTCGAGAAGTACCCCAACGTCTGGCGCCACGGCGACTGGTGCGAGATCACCGAGCACGGCGGCATCGTCATCTACGGCCGCTCCGACGCAGTGCTCAACCCGGGCGGCGTGCGCATCGGCACCGCCGAGATCTACCGCCAGGTCGAGCAGCTCGAGGCAGTCGTCGAGTCGCTGGTGATCGGCCAGGAATGGCAGGGCGACGTGCGCGTCGTGCTGTTCGTGAAACTGAAGGAAGGCCTCTCCCTGGACGAGGCGTTGAGCAACGCGATCAAGCGACGCATCCGCGAGAACACCACGCCGCGCCACGTCCCGGCCAAGATCGTGCAGGTCGCCGACATCCCTCGCACCAAGAGCGGCAAGATCGTCGAGCTCGCGGTGCGCGAGCTGGTGCATGGGCGTCCGGTGAAGAACCTCGAAGCGCTCGCCAACCCCGAGGCGCTCGAGCACTTTCGCGACCGCCGCGAGCTGCGGGAGAGCTAGCCGCCGCGGTTTGAAGGCCTTGAAGATTTGCAACACGGAGGGAAGCCCCATGGCAGGCGCATTGCCCAGAGTCGATGACAAGCTGCTGATCGACATGCATGTGCATGTCGGACCGGAATATCTGCAGCGGCGCTATACGGCACAGGCCCTCGTGGAAGAGGGCCGCCGCGCCGGTTTTGGTGCGGTCATGAAGAACCATTTCCAGCCCACGACCAGCTGGGTCATGCAGGCGATACGTCCGGATGATCGCGTCAGGTTCGCCGGCGCGGTCGTGCTCAATGCGAGCGTCGGCGGCGTAGACGAGGACGGCGTGCGCGCCGCGATGTCCGGATGGAAGCAGGACGTGCGCGCGCCCGACCCTCAGTGCGGCGGCGCGGTGGTGTGGTTGCCGACGCTGTCGGCGGAGGCGCACCTCAATCTCTACAACCGGCGCGAGATGCCAGAGCTCTGGGGTGTCAAGGGGAAGTATTCGCGATATGTCCCCATCGGCTGCGGCTTTCGCCTCGATGAGGGCAACGACAAGGTCATGGCCGGCGTCGATCGCATGCTGAGGGCGGTGGCGGAGAACGACCTCGTGCTCGCCACCGGCCATCTGAATGCGAAGGAGACGGTAGCCCTGATTCGGCGCGCCCACGCTGCGGGCATCCGCCGCATCCTGATGACCCACCCGCTGTTCCAGGCGACCAACCAGGAAGTGGATGTGCTGGTGAGAATGTGGCGCGAATACGGCGCCTACAGCGAGCTTGCGTTCATCAACATCGCGATGGATCACCTCAGCTACGAGCAGTACGTGGAGGTGATCCAGGCAGTCGGGGCCGAAGGCGTCGTGTTGACGACCGACCTAGGGCAGGTCATGAACACCGATGTCGCCGACGGGTGGCGCGAATACATGCGTGAGCTGGAGAAGCGCGGTGTGGCCGAGGACGACATCACGCGCATGTCGGTGCTGAATCCGCACCGGATTCTCTACGATCCGGCGCTCGCCGCAGGAAGCTGATCAGAGACCGAGGAAGCTGCGGCGGATGTCGGCGTGGGCGAGCAGGTCCTTCGCCGGCTCGAACAGCCTGACGCGGCCGAGCTCGAGCACCACACCGAGGTCGCAGCGTTCCAGGGCCTGGCGCGCGTTCTGCTCGACCATCAGTACCGTAATCGCCTGCGCCGTGAGCGCGCGCACCGTTTCAAACACCGCCTCCATCGGTCCGGGCGCGAGCCCGAGCGAAGGCTCGTCGAGCAGCAAAAGGCGAGGCCGGGCCATCAGCACCATCGCCATCTCGAGCATCTGCTGCTCGCCGCCGGACAGGTTGCCGGCCTCGACACGCCAGCGTTCCCGAAGGCGCGGGAAGCGTTCCACCACCGATTCGGTCTCGTGCGCCAGCGCGGAGGCCTTAAGCCTCCTGGAATAGCCACCGAGCTTCAGGTTCTCCGCGACCGACAGAAGCGGGAAGTTGCAGCGTCCCTGCGGCACGAGGCCCATTCCGGCGCGCAGCCGTTCGATGGCGGAAAGGCGCGCCATGTCGCGTCCCTCGAACAGCACCCGTCCCTCGCGGCACGCGACGATGCCCGCCACCGCCTTCAGCAGCGTCGACTTTCCCGCGCCGTTCGCGCCGATGATGGTGGTCCAGGTGCCGTCAGGCACGGCGAGCGCGACGCCATGCAGCACGGTGGTCTCGCCGTATCCGGCGACGACGTTCTCGATGCGCAGCGCTTCAGCCAAAGTAGGCTTCCATCACGCGTGCGTTGTTCGAGACCGCCGCCGGCGTTCCAGCGGTCAGCAGCCGGCCGCGGTCGAGCACGAAGATCCAGTGGCAGATGTCGAACACGAGCTTGAGGTTGTGTTCCACGACGAAGAGGGTCACACCCCGCTCGGCCATGCGCAGCAACTGCTGCTTCAGCTCCTCGATGAGGGAGGGGTTCACGCCGGCGACCGGCTCATCGAGCAGCAGGACCTTCGGGTCCGTCATCAACGCCATGCCGAGCTCCAGCAGCTTCTTCTGGCCGTAGGACAGCCCCGCCGCGGGGCGGTCGGCATGCGCGGCGAGATTCGACTCCTCGAGCACCTGAGCCGCGCGCTCGCGCATCTTCCGCTCGTGGCGGCGCACGTCGGGGAGCCGCAAGGTCTCGGCGAGGGCGGAATGCCCTGACGCTCCCTGCGCGGCGGTGAGGAGATTGTCCCGCACGCTGAGCGCCGGAAAGACCTTGAGCTGCTGAAAGGTCCGGCGCACGCCTGCCCGGACGACATCGACGGGACGCCGGCCGGAGAGATCATGCGCGCTGCCATCGGTGTGCAGCCACACACGCCCTGCGTCCTGGCGCTGGAAGCCGCTGATGCAGTCGAACAAGGTGCTCTTGCCCGATCCGTTCGGTCCGATGAGGCCGGTAATGCTTCCGCGGCGCACCTCGAGCCCGATGCCGTCCAGGGCAGTGACGCCGCGGTACCTCTTGACCAACCCTTCGATGCGAAGGATCGTGCTCAAGGGAACAGGCGCCGCGGCCGGAACAGCACGATCGAAAGCAAGATGATCCCGTAAGCGAGCGAGCGGATCTCCGGCGCGAGGCGCAGGGCTTCCGGCAGCACCGTGAAGACCACCGCCGCAGCAACCGGGCCCCATAGCCTGCCCGAGCCGCCCAGGATCACCATGATCAGCAGCGTTTCGGTCACCGAGAAGCCGAACACGCCGGGATCGATGTAGCTGATGAAGTGCGCGTACAGCGCGCCGGCGAGAGCCGCGAGCCCACCCGACAGGGAGAAGGCGAGCAGGCGCGTGCGGAACACGTCGATGCCGCAGGCCACCGCGAGCTGCTCGTTGTCTCGTGCTGCAATGAGAGCGCGGCCGAAACGCGAGCTCACCACCGCCCAGGTGAGAAAAACGCAGGCAGCCGCAGCCGTGGCCGACAGGTAGTACCACTGGGCGCGGGTCTCAACCGCCAGGCCGAAGAATCGGGGCGCCGGAATGTCGGCGAGCCCCAGAGAGCCGCGCGTCATGTCTTCCCAGTTGAGCGCGATGAGCTGCAGCAGCAGCGTGGCCGACAACGTCACGATGACGAAGGAATGGCGCGACACGCGCAGGCTGGGAAAGCCGATCACGATTCCGGTGAGCACGCCGCCCAGCGCGGCAAGCACGAACGTCGCGGCGCTGTCCCAGGCGAGGCGCAGGGCGAGAAGCGTAGCGACGTACGCGCCCATGCCGAAGAAGGCAGGGCTGGCGAACGAGAGCAGGCCGCAGTAGCCCAGAACGAGGTTCAGCGACTGCACCAGGATGACGTAGAACCCCGTGACCACCGCGATATGGAGCACGTAGGCCGAATCCGACAGGAGCGGCAGGCAAAGTCCGCCGAGGGCCATGGCCCAAAGCAGGGCGGCCCTTCTCGTCATACCCTGACACTCTTTCCGAACAGCCCTTCCGGACGCGCCAGCAGGATCACGATCATCACGACGAATGCGATGGCATCGCGCAACGCCGCGTTGCCCAGCCCCCCGGCGTAGCTCTCGGCTACGCCGAGCGCGATGCCAGCGAGGGCCGAGCCCCAGACGTTGCCCATGCCGCCGATGATCACCACCGCGAAGCTCTTGATGACCACCTCGGTTCCCATGTTGGGGTACAGGTCGAAGAGCGGCGCGATCACAACGCCGGCCAGCCCGACGAGCGCCGCGCCGAGCGCGCCGGTCCAGCGCGTGACGCGCCGCACGTCGATGCCGACCATCACGCAGGCTTCCCGGTTCTGCGCCATGGCGCGCATGGCCCGGCCGAGCTCGGTATAGCGCAGGAAGGCGGCAAGGCCGGCGAAGGCGACCACGAACGCCGCACAGACCAGCAGGCGCTGGCCGAACAACAGCACGCCGCCCAGTGCCACCACGCTCGCCTCGAACGGCGAAGCAATGTCCAGGGGCGTGGCGCCGAAGGTGAGGCGTACGGCGTTTTGCAGAATGATCGCGACGGCGAGCGTTCCTATGACCACCGACTCGAAGCCACGCTCCAGATTGGGAATGATGATCCCTTGCGCGAGCAACATACCGACGGCGGCCATCATGGCGACCATCAGCAGGCCTGCGATGCCGTAGGGCAGGCCCTGCTGCCGCATCGCCCAGAGCAGAAGGAAAGCGGCGAGCATGTACAGCTCGCCGTGCGCGAAATTCACCTGCCCGAGAATGCCGAAGATCAGCGCCAGCCCGACCGCGGCGAGCGCATAGCCCATCCCGACGGACAAGCCGTTCGCCGCCAGCTGGGCCAGGAAGATTGGATCGGTCGCCACGCCCGCTACTTCGCGGCGGCGAGCTCCTTGACGTGCACGACGCCTCGCTCGATCACCATGTACATGATCCGGCTGCGCGCCTGGTTGTTCGGGTCGAAGCGCATCGGCCCGAGAATGGCATCGAAATTCGACTGGGCGAGCGCCTCGCGCACGCGCTCGGCCTCGGTCGTTCCGGCCCGTCGCACCGCATCCGCGTAGAGCTTGATGCCCTCGTAGACGCCGTACCCCGCGTAATGCGGCGGCTGCTTGAAGCGCTGGATGTAGGGCTTGACGAAGGCCTCGTTCTTTGGATCGTCGAACTTGTCGTAGTAGGGATAGACGGTCCACGAGCCGTCGAACTTCCCGCTCTTCACCAGCTCCGCCACCACGCCGGAACCCAGGGGCGGCCGCCCGACCAGCGGAATCGACAGGCCGAACTGCAGGTACTGGCGCATGAGGTTCGAGGCCTGCTGGTCGAGCACGTATGTTCCGATCGCATCGGGCTTGGAGGCGCGGATGCGCGTCAAGATGGGCAGGAAGTCGGTTTCGGTCTGCTTCAGATAGTCTTCCGACACAATTCGAACGCTCGCGGGCAGCCGCTCCTTCAGCAGCCGCACGGCGCCGCGGCCGTAGTCGGTGTCCTCGCCCACGATGGCGATGCTCTTGACGCCCTTGATCTTGTCGGCGACGACGTCAGCGATCATGCCGTCGTGAGGTACCGTCCGGAACACCCAGGGGTTGCCGCCAGCGCCCGACTTCGCGGTGATGTCGGGATGGGTGGAGATCGTGACGATGAACGGCCGCTGTGCCTTCTCCATGATCGGCATCACGGCCATCGTCGAGCCGCTGCACACGTCGCCCAGCATGACGTCGACCCGGTCCTGGTTGAGCAGCCTCTCGGCCGCCGTCACGCCGTCTCCGGGCCGGCAGGCGCTGTCCTGCATCAGGAAGACCAGCTTGCGCCCCAGGAGGCCTCCTTTCTGGTTGATCTCGTCGGTCGCCAGCTCACCGGCCCACTTGATGTGCTGTCCAAGGAAGGCGAGCGGGCCCGTAATCGGCCCCGCGACGCCGATTTTTATGTCCTGCGCCGCAGCGGTGGATGCCGCGAGCGCCAGGCTGAATGCTGAAAGAAAGCCTCTGAGCGATGACTGCATTACATCCTCCCCTGATTGACCCGGCCGGCTGTTTGTCGAGCATAGAATACTTCAAGATCGCCAGCTCGCGGTGCGCGAGGCGGTGCACGAGTGCCCGGTGGATTTGTGGCAGAACCCGCCTTCCTGTAGACTTGCCCATCCCACCACGTGCTAGGGTGATGACCAAGTATGTCTTCGTAACCGGTGGTGTAGTTTCCTCTCTCGGGAAAGGCATCGCCGCCGCCTCCCTCGCAGCGATCCTCGAGTCGCGCGGCATCCGCGTCACCAACATCAAGCTCGACCCGTACATCAACGTCGATCCGGGCACCATGAGCCCGTTTCAGCACGGCGAGGTGTTCGTCACCGAGGACGGCGCCGAGACCGACCTCGACCTGGGCCACTACGAGCGCTTCCAGAGCTCGAAGATGCGGCGCTGGAACAACTTCACCACCGGCCAGATCTACGAGTCGGTGATCAAGAAGGAGCGCCGCGGCGACTACCTCGGCGGCACGGTGCAGGTGATCCCGCACATCACCGACGAGATCCGCATGTTCGTCAAGCGCGGCGCCGGCGAGGCCGACGTCGCCATCGTCGAGATCGGCGGCACGGTCGGCGACATCGAGTCTCTGCCGTTCCTCGAGGCGATCCGGCAGATGGGCCTCGAGATGGGCCGCAACAACGTCTTCTACATCCACCTCACGCTGGTTCCCTACATCGCCTCGGCGGGCGAGATCAAGACCAAGCCCACGCAGCACTCGGTCAAGGAGCTGCGCGAGATCGGCATCTCGGCCGACGTGGTGCTGTGCCGGACCGTGCAGCCGCTGCCCGAAGAGGAGCGCCGCAAGATCGCCCTGTTCTGCAACGTGCAGAAGGAGGCGGTGATCTCGGCCTGGGACGTCGACTCGATCTACAAGATCCCGATGATGCTGCACGAGCAGATGCTCGACGAGATCGTCTGCCACAAGCTCCGGATCCTCGCGCGCGCCGCGGACCTTTCCGCCTGGAAGCAGCTGGTGCACGCGCTCGAGAACCCGCAGCACGAGCTCGACATCGCGTTCGTCGGCAAGTACGTCGACCTGCAGGACTCCTACAAGTCGCTGAACGAGGCGCTGAACCATGCCGGCATCCACGCCTCGAGCCGCATCCGGGTGCATTACCTCGACTCCGAGGAGCTGGAGAAGAGCGGGCTCGCGCCGCTCGAGAAGATGGACGCGATCCTGGTGCCGGGCGGCTTCGGCAAGCGCGGCACCGAGGGCAAGATGCGCGCCATCCAGTACGCGCGCGAGAAGGGCGTGCCGTATCTGGGCATCTGCCTCGGCATGCAGCTCGCGACCATCGAGTTTGCGCGCAACGTCGCCGGCCTCACGGGCGCCAACAGCACCGAATTCGACCCCGACACGCCGCACCCGGTGGTGGCGCTGATCACCGAGTGGCTGGACCGCACCGGGCGCATCGAGAAGCGCACCGAGAAATCCGAGCTCGGCGGCACCATGCGACTGGGATCGCAGAAGTGCCCGGTTGAGAAGGATTCGCTGGCTTTTTCGATTTACGGCCCGGAAGTCAACGAAAGGCATCGGCACCGCTACGAGGTGAACAACATCTACGTGCCGCAGCTCGAGGCGAAAGGCTACAAGGTGTCGGCGCGCACCCCGAGCGAGAACCTGCCCGAGATCATGGAGCTGCCCGGGCACCCGTTCTTCATCGGCGTGCAGTTCCACCCCGAGTTCACTTCGACCCCGCGCGGCGGCCATCCGCTGTTCAAGGCGTTCGTCACGGCCGCGCTGCGCCACCGCGCGGGAGCCAAGCTGCGGGCCGTCGCAGCGTGAAGCTTTGCGGGTTCGAGGTCGGGCTGGAGCGGCCGCTCTTCCTGATCGCGGGGCCGTGCGTGGTCGAGTCGCGCGAGCTGCAGCTTGATGTCGCCGGCCGGCTGAAGGAGCTCTGCCGGCCGCTCGGCCTGCCCTTCATCTTCAAGTCCTCGTACGACAAGGCGAACCGCAGCTCGGGAAGGTCCTACCGCGGGCTCGGCATGGAGAAGGGCCTGGAGATCCTTTCCGCGGTCAGGAAGGAGATCGGCGTCCCGGTGCTGACCGACGTGCATACCGAAGAGGAAGTGAAGCCGGCGGCCGCGGTGGTCGACGTGCTGCAGACGCCGGCTTTCCTGTGCCGCCAGACCGACTTCATCCACGCCGCCGCATCCGCCGGCAAGCCGGTGAACATCAAGAAGGGCCAGTTCCTCTCGCCGCAGGAAATGAAGAACGTGGTCGACAAGGCAAGAGAGGCTTCCCGGGAAGACAATATCCTGGTGTGCGAGCGTGGCTTTTCCTTCGGCTACGGCAACCTGGTCTCCGACATGCGCTCGCTCGCGATCCTGCGCGACACGGGCTGCCCTGTCGTGTTCGACGCCACCCATTCGGTGCAGCTGCCCGGCGGGCAGGGAACCGCCTCGGGAGGGCAGCGCGAGTTCATCCCGGTGCTGGCGCGCGCCGCGGTCGCGAGCGGCATTGCCGGCCTTTTCATGGAGACGCATCCGGATCCCGCCAGGGCGCTCTCCGACGGCCCCAACGCCTGGCCGCTTGCGCTGATGCGCGAGCTGCTGGAGACCCTGGTGGAGATCGACCGCGTGGTCAAGAAGAAGGGCTTCGCAGAACGGAAGGTGACAAGCGCATGAGCTCGATCGTCGACGTCGTCGCGCGGGAGATCCTCGACTCCCGCGGCCACCCCACCGTCGAGGCCGATGTGCTGCTCGAGTCCGGCGTCATGGGGCGCGCCGCCGTGCCCTCGGGCGCCTCGACCGGAAGCCGCGAGGCGATCGAGCTGCGCGACGGCGACCGCGCCCGCTACGGCGGCAAGGGCGTGCTCAAGGCGGTCGAGTTCGTGAACACCGAGATCTCGGAGACCATCGTCGGCCTGGACGCGGCCGAGCAGGGTTTCATCGACAAGACGCTGATTGAGCTCGACGGCACCGAGAACAAGGCGCGCCTGGGCGCCAACTCGCTGCTCGCGGTGTCGCTTGCGGTGGCGAGGGCCGCCGCCGAGGAGTCGGGGCTGCCGCTGTACCGCTACTTCGGCGGCGCGGGCCCGATGCGCATGCCGGTGCCGATGATGAACGTGGTGAACGGCGGCGCGCACGCCAACAACAAGCTGGAGATGCAGGAATTCATGGTGGTGCCTGTGGGCGCGCAGTCGTTCCGCGAAGCGCTGCGCTGCGGGGCGGAGATTTTCCAGTCCCTGAAGACGCTGATCGACGCCAGGGGCATGTCCACCGCGGTGGGCGACGAAGGCGGCTTCGCCCCCGAGCTGCCGGGCCACGCCGCGGCGCTCGAGCTGATCGTCGAGGCGATCGGCAAAGCCGGCTATTCGGCCGGGCAGGACGTGATGCTGGCGCTCGACTGCGCCGCCTCGGAGTTCTACCGCGACGGCGCCTACCTTCTCGACTCGGAGGGCAAGAAGCTGACCTCGACCCAGCTCTGCGACTACCTGGCCGATCTCGCGGCGCGCTTTCCGATCGTGTCGATCGAGGACGGCATGGCCGAGAACGACTGGTCGGGCTGGAAGACGCTCACCGCGCGCCTGGGCAAGAAGCTGCAGCTGGTCGGCGACGATCTCTTCGTCACCAACGCCGGCATCCTGCGCGAGGGCATCCGGCAGGGGGTGGCGAACGCGATCCTCGTGAAGGTAAACCAGATCGGCACGCTCACCGAGACCTTCGCCGCGATCGAGCTCGCCAAGCGCTCGGGCTACGGCTCGGTGATCTCGCACCGCTCCGGGGAAACCGAGGACACCACCATCGCGGACCTCGCCGTCGGGACCAACGCGCTGCAGATCAAGACCGGCTCGCTGTCGCGCTCCGACCGGGTCGCCAAGTACAACCAGCTCCTGCGCATCGAGGAAGACCTCGGCGACTCGGTGAGCTACCCCGGGCGCGAGGCGTTCGCCCACCTGGCATGAAGATCCTCGGCAGCGTCCTCGCCGCGCTGATCCTTCTCATCCAGTACCCGCTGTGGCTGGGCAAGGGCGGCTGGCTGCGCGTCTGGGAGGTGGATCGCAGCCTCGCCGCGCAGCGCGAGCAGAATTCGCGGCTCGAGAGCCGCAACGTGGCGCTCGCGGCGGAAGTGAGCGACCTCAAGCAGGGCACCGAGGCGATCGAGGAGCGCGCCCGCTACGAGCTCGGCATGATCCGCGAGGGCGAGGTATTCTTCCAGATCATGGAAAAGCATCGGGGTCAGAGCCCGGTTTCTCCGGACCTCGATCCCCGGTAGGAGGCACCATGCATCTGACACCGACTCAGCGCGAGCAGTTCGACCGGGACGGCTACCTGTTTTTCCCGTCGCTCTTCTCCAAGCAGGAAATCAAGGTCCTCACCGACGAGGTTCCGGCGCTCTACGCGCAGCGGCGCCCGGAGAACGTGCGCGAGAAGACCGGCGACGTGGTGCGCACGAACTTCGCGGCGCACCTGTACAGCGCGCCCTTCGCGAAGCTTGCCCGCCACCCGCGCATGGTGGAGCCGGTGAAGGCGCTTTTCGGCGAAGACGTCTACATGCACCAGTTCAAGATCAACGGCAAGGCGGCGTTCGACGGCGACGTCTGGCAATGGCACCAGGACTACGGCACCTGGAAGAACGACGACTGGATGCCCGAGGCGCGCGCCATGAACGTGGCGATCTTCCTGGACGAGGTGAACGAGTTCAACGGCCCGCTGATGTTTATCCCAGGCAGCCACAAGCTCGGCGTGCTCGACGCCGAGCACGACACCGCGACCACGAGTTATCCGCTTTGGGTGATTACGAAACAAACCATCGAAAAGCTCGTGAACCGCGGCGGCATCGTCGCGCCCAGGGGGCCTGCGGGCTCGATGATCCTGTTCCACGGCTGCCTGGTGCACGCCTCGACCTCCAACCTCTCGCCTTGGAACCGCGTCAGCGTCTACCTTTCGCTGTGCGCGGTGTCCAACCACATCCGGCGCTTCAAGCGCCCGGGCTACATCGCGCACCGCGACTTCACCCCCATCCAGTGCCTGCCCGAGGACTGCCTGCTGCGCGACTACGAG
>DATKAX010000352.1:0-5363 GCA_035514595.1 Burkholderiales bacterium | reverse complement strand
CAGAACGTCAACAAGGTGTCGAACGCGGTGCACCTGCGCTTCGACATCCGCGCCTCGTCGCTGCCCGAGGACGTGAAGGAGCGCCTGATGCGCTGGAACGACCAGCGCATCGCGCGCACCGGCATCGTCGTCATCAAGGCGCAGAGCCACCGCAGCCTGGAGATGAACCGCGCGGAGGCGATCGCGCGGCTTCAGTCGCTCGTCGCCGCCGTCGCGCACCTGCCCAGGAAGCGCCGGGCGACGCGCCCGACGCGCTCGTCCAGGCTCAAGCGCCTGGAGTCCAAGCGCCGCCGCGGCGAGGTCAAGGCGCTGCGGCGCAAATCAGGCGTCGGCGCCGACTGATCCTAGGCGACCTTGAGCAGCTCCACTTCGAACAGCAGCGTCGCGCCGGGCGGGATCACGCCGCCGGCGCCGCGCGCGCCGTAGCCGAGCGCGGGCGGGATGGTGAGCTTTCTCTTGCCGCCTACCTTCATGCCCTGCACGCCCTCGTCCCAGCCCTTGATGACCTGGCCCTTGCCGAGCGGGAACACGAACGGCTCGCCGCGGTCCTTGCTCGAGTCGAACTTGCTGCCGTTGGTGAGCCAGCCGGTGTAATGCACGGTGACCTGCTGCCCCGCGCCGGCCGCGTCGCCGGCGCCGACAACCAGTTCCTCGATCGTGAGCCCGCTGGGTGTTGTAGTGGCAGTCATGAGATCCTCGCGTAACGAAACGCGCATGGTAAATCACGAAAGGACGGCATGCTGCCCCTAGCCGAGGTCATCGCGGCGGTCGAGGCGCAGGGCGAGCGGCTGCGCGCCGAGTTCTACCGCGCGCAGGGCCCGCGCGGGCGGCGCGGAAGCTGCCCCGTCGACCGCGAGATCGAGGAGAGCCTGCGCTTGAGCCTCACGCGCCTCGTCGACTGCGCCTTCGCGGGCGAGGAGACCGAGCCGGCGCCCGGCGCCCGAAAAGGCGAGCTGTGGCTCGTCGACCCGCACGACGGCACCTTCGAGTTCATGAGCGGCCGGCGCGGCTCGGCGATCTCGGTGGCGCTGCTGCGCGGCGGCGTCCCGGTGCTCGGCGTGGTGCACGCGCCGGAGGCGCCCGACCGCGGGCGCGACACCATCGCCTGGGCCGAGGACGCCGGCGCGATGCTGAGGAACGGCGAGCCGGTGAGAAGCGAGCTCTCGCGCGGCACCCTCGCGTCCGGCGAGATCGTGTTCGCGACCGCCTCTTCGGCGCTGCGCCCGGAAAGCTTCTCGCGCGCCGCCTCGCCCGCGCGCTATGTCGCGATGCCGAGCATCGCCTATCGCATGGCGCGCGTCGCCGCGGGCGACGGCATCGCCACGGTATCGCTGCACGGCCTGCACGAGTACGACATCGCCGCCGGCATGGCGCTGGTGCGCGCCGCGGGCGGCGTGTGCCTGGACGCGCACGGCCACGCCATCGCGCTGCAGGGCGATACGAAGCGCCGATTGAGCGGCTGCTTCGCCGGCGCGCCGCAGGCCGCGCGGCAGCTGCAGGAGCGCGACTGGTCCTCGCTCGAGCAGGAGCCGCGCCGCGAGGCGCGCGTCGCGCTCGGTTTTCCCCGGCGCCGGCAGCAGACCGCGCTCTCGCGCGCGCAGGGCTGCCTCGCCGGGCACCTGATCGGCGATGCGCTCGCCTCGCAGGGCCCCGGCGCGCAGGAGCTCGCCGACGGCGGCGCGCACAAGACGATCGCCGGCCAGCCCACCGACGCCGGCGAGCTGGCGATCACGCTCGCGCGCTCGCTGGTGCGCGAGCACCGCCTGGACCGGGACAGGCTGCTCGACGCCTACCGCACCTGGCTCACCTCGCGCCCGGTCGAGGTGGCCGAGACCACCGAGCGCGGCCTGCTCGGGCTGCATACCAGCGAAAGCGAGTCGAGCGGCTCGCTGATGCGCATCGCGCCCGCGGGCATCTGGGCGGCGGGCGACGCGAAGCGCGCCGCCAGGGCGGCGCGCGAAGACTCCGCGCTCACGCATCCCAACCCGGTATGCCTGGAAGCCTGCGCCGGCTACGCTGCCGCTATCGCCGCGGGCGTGGGCGGCGGCAACCGCAACGCGATGCTCGATGCCGCGCTCTCGCAGTGCGCCGGACCGGCGCGCGCGGCGATCATGGCGGGCGCCGAGAGCACGCTGCCCTCCCACGACGGCAAGCGCCCGGGCTCGGTGCTCGTCGCGCTGCAGAACGCGTTCTTCTGCCTGTTCCACGACGGCTTCGAGGCGGCGCTCGCGCGCACCGCGGCCGCGGGCGGCGACGCCGGCAGCAACGCCGCGATCGCCTGCGCGCTCATCGGCGCCGCGCGCGGCCGCGAGGCGATCCCGCCGCGCTGGATCCAGCGCCTGCTCGCCTGCCGCGCGCTCGCCGAGACCGGCGCCCTGCGCCCGCGCCCGATCGAGTACTGGCCCGACGACATCCTGGAGCTGGCGGAGGCGCTGCTTAATTCGGGGTCAGAGCCCGAATCCCAGAAAAGAAACTGAAAGATCGGGCTCTGACCCCGAATTCCTACCGGCAGCCCAGGCGCCGCTCCTTGTCGCGCACCAGCGCGGTGAGGGCGTCGTTCACCGGCGCGGCGATGCCGAGCCCGGCGCCGACGCGCGGGATCGAGCCGTTGATCACCTCGATCTCGGACTTTCGCCTCGCCAGCAGGTCGAGCAGCACCGAGGGGCGCGCGTTCGGGATCTTGGAGCCGAAGTCGCGCACGTAGGCGAGCGGGTCGTCGAAGCCGAGCCTGACGCCGCGCTTTTTCGCCACCGCGTAGGCTTCGGTGGCGCAGGCGGCCGAGACGCGCGCGAGCTCCGGGTCGTTCATCACCTCGCCGATGGTGTGCTCGGTGAGGCCGCAGATGCCCGAGTAGGCGCAGTTGCACACGAGCTTCTCCCACACCAGCTGGTCGATGTCGTCGAACACTTTCACGCGGAAGCCGGCGCCGCGCCAGGCTTGCGCCACCTTCTCCAGCCGCGGCGTGATCGGCCCGCCGAACTCGCCCAGGCGCACCAGCTCCATGCCGTTGTGGTGCGCGTGCCCGGGCCCCTTCATCGAGGCGCCGAAGCCGCCCACCACGCCGACCATCACGCGCTCCTTGCCGAGGATCTGCGCCGCGGTTTCCGGGCCGCCGAGCCCGTTCTGGATCGAGAGCACCACCGTGTCGGCCCCGAGCAGGGGTTTCGCGCCCTCGGCGGCCTGCGCGACGTGCATCGCCTTGGTGGCGAGAATCACCAGCTCGCACTTTCCCGCCTCGCGCGGCTCGCTCGTCGCGTTGAGCTTCGCGACGCGGTCGCCGGAAGCGCCTTCCAGGCGCAGCCCCTTCGCGCGCATCGCCTCGATGTGCTCGCGCCAGGTGTCGATGGCCCACACCTCGTTCCCCGCGGAAGCCATCAGGCCCGCGTACACCGAGCCCATGGCTCCGGTTCCTACGATCGCGATTTTCATCCCGCCATTATCGCCAGCAAGGGGACTCAGCGGCCGAGGAACTTCGGCTTGCGATTCTCGCGATGCGCGGCCATGCCCTCGTCCACGTCGCGGCTCCACTCGAGCGCATGACGCAGCGCGTCCGAGAGCTCCCGCGCGGCGCGCAAGCCGGGCTCCTGCCGGACCGCCATGATCCGCTTCGCGCCGCGCACCGCGAGCGGGCCGCTGTCCGCGATCCTGCGCGCCGTCTCGGCGACGGCCTGGGACAGGGCTTCGGCAGGATGCACCGCCTGCACCAGCCCAAGGCGCTCCATTTCCGCCGCGTCGATCTCCCGGCCGGTGCAGACGAGCTCGAGCGCGCGCGCCCTGCCTACGAGAAGCGGCAGGCGCACGGGCGCGCCGGCCCCGGGGAACCCGCCCCAGGTCGCCTCGGGCATCGCAAGCGTCGCATTCGACGCCGCATAGCGCAGGTCGCAGGCGAGGCATAGCTCGGCCGCGCCCGCCAGCACCTTGCCGTTGATCGCCGCGATGACGATTTGCGGCAGCGCCTCGATCGCATCGAACACCGCGTTGGCGCGCCGCACGAGCCGCACGATCTCCTCCTTGGAGTAGCTCGCCCGGATGGCCGGGTTGAGAATGCCCATGGAGAAGATCTCTCCGCCTGCACCGGTGATCACGACAACGTTAGTCTGCGCATCCTCGCGCAGGGCCTCGGCGATAGCGCCCAGCCGCCCGATGACTTCCGGCGTCAGGCGATTGAGGTCGCCCGGGCGATCGATGGTCACGGTCAGGATGCCGGAGTGCCTTGCGGCGATCAGGCCCTCGGAAAACACTTCCCTGGCCCCATTTCCTGTTTTCATCCGGCTATTATCGCCGCTGCCGATGCGTCCCCGCCTCGTCCTCGACACCAACGCCTGGCTCGACTGGCTGGTGTTCGACGATCCCGCGATGGCGCCGCTCAAGGCGGCGGTCGCTGCGGGCCGCGCCGAGATCCTGATCGACGCCGCCTGCGAGGCCGAGCTCGAGCGCGTGCTCGCCTATCCGCTCGGGCGCTTCACGCTCGAGGCGCCGGCGCGGGCCGCCTGCCTCGCCGAGTGCCGGCGCCTGGCGCTGCTCGTCGAGCGCGCCGCGCCGCCCGCGGACCTGCCGCGCTGCCGCGACCCGGACGACCAGAAATTCCTCGAAGCCGCCGCCGCCGCGGGCGCGGATTTCCTCGTCACCCGCGACCTCGCGCTGCTGGAGCTCGCGCACCGCGCCGCGGCGTTTCGCATCCTTTCCCCGGAAAAAACGGGCTCTGACCCCGTTTTTTCGTAGCATTCGCCGGTGCCTTCGGTTGCACGCTGGCTGGAACGCTTCGACGAGGCGCTCGCGCGCGGCGACCTCGACGCCGCCGCGCGCCTGTTCGAGCCCGGGGGCTGCTGGCGCGATCTCGTCGCGTTTACCTGGAACCTCAGGACCTGCGAGGGGCGCGCCGAGATCAAGTCGATGCTCGGCGCGTGCCTTGCGTCCGCTCGCCCATCGAGTTTCGTCGTTCATGGAGAATCCAGAACAGAGGCCGGCACCGTCGAGGCGTGGTTCACGTTCGAGACCGCGCTGGGGCGAGGCATCGGCCACCTGCGGCTGCGCGAGGGCCTCTGCTGGACGCTGCTCACCACGCTGCAGGAGCTGAAGGGCTTCGAGGAGCGCTCCGGGCGCACGCGCGAGACCGGCGTGAAGCACGGCGCGCGCCTGGAGCGCAGGAGCTGGCTCGAGAAACGCGCGCAGGAGCAGGCCGAGCTCGGCGTCGCGCGCCAGCCCTACGTCGTGATCGTCGGCGGCGGGCAGGGCGGGATCGCGCTCGCCGCGCGCCTGAAGCGCCTGGACGTGCCGACCCTGGTGGTGGAGAAGAACGAGCGCGCCGGCGACTCCTGGCGCAAGCGCTACCGCTCGCTCGTGCTGCACGACCCGGTGTGGTA
>DATKAX010000351.1:0-7531 GCA_035514595.1 Burkholderiales bacterium | reverse complement strand
GCTCGAGCTCGGTGAAGCTCTGCACGTCCGCGAGCGACTTCGGGCGGCGGCTCCAGCCGGCGACGTTGAAGCCCAGGGCAAGGAGCTTGCGCGCGGCGTCGGCGCCGAGCTCGCCCAGGCCGAGCAGCCCCACGGTGCGGTCCGAGGCCATCTTCTGCCCGTAGCGGCGCCAGGTGCGGCTGCGCTGCTGACTGCGGTAGCGGTAGTGAAGGCGATGCCAGTCGAGCACGTGGGCGAGCACGGTCTCGGACATCGCGGCCACCATGCCCGGATCGACGAGCCGCGCGAGCGGCACGCCTTTCGGCAGCGCGGGATCGGCGAGCAGCTTCTCCACCCCCATCCACAGCGACTGGATGAGCTTCGGGCGCGAGAGCTTCTCGAGCGTGCCGGGGGCGGGATTGGCGATCAGCGCGACGTCGATCGACGCGTCGGCAACGAGCGTGAAGCGCTCGGCGGGAAGGGCGCGTTCGAGCAGCGGAATCCAGGCTTCCGGCTTCTCGGTTTCGCTCGCGAAGAGGATGTTCACCGGGGGCGGGATGGTAGCATCAGCGCTCGCATGAAGCCGCCGCCCTTCCGCGCCGACCACGTCGGCAGCCTCCTGCGTCCGCAGGGATTGGCGCAGGCCCGGGCGCGCGGCGATCTGGCCTTTCAGCAGGAGGCCATCCGGGAAGTCGTCGCGCGCCAGGAGTCCATCGGCCTGGAGAGCGTCACCGACGGCGAGTTCAGCCGCGACTGGTGGCACCTCGATTTCCTGGCGCAGCTCGAGGGCGTCACGCTGCGCGAGAACCCGGGACCGAAGTTCGGCGGCACCGAGGAGCAGCCGCCGATCCCGAACGTGACCGGCAGGCTGCGCTATGCGAAGCCGGTCATGATCGACGACTTCGCCTTTCTGAAAAAGTCCACCGGGAGGACGGCGAAGTTCACGATCCCGTCCCCCTCCATGCTCCACCTGCGCGCCGGGCGTGCGGGGATCTCGCGCGAGGCCTACCCGGACCTCGCGGAGTTCTGGCGCGACGCGGCGCAGGCCTATCAGGCGGCGATCGCGGCCTTCGCACGGGCGGGCTGCAGCTACCTGCAGCTCGACGACGTGGCCTTCGCCTACCTCTGCGATCCCAAGATCCGCGAGGCCTGCGTCAGGAACGGCGACGACCCGGCCGCTTTGCCGCGCCGATATGCGCAAACGATCGGCAACGCGTTGCAGGACCGGCCCGCGGGCATGACGGTGGCGATGCATACCTGCCGCGGCAACTTCAAGAGCGCCTGGGTCGCGCAGGGCGGCTACGAGCCGGTGGCCGAAGCGATGTTCTCGAGCGGCGTCGACGCGTTCTTCATGGAATTCGACACCGAGCGCGCCGGCGGCTTCGAGCCGCTGCGCTTCGTGCCGAAGGGAAAAACGGTGGTTCTCGGACTGGTTTCCACCAAGACCGGCGTTGTCGAAGAAAAGGACGAGCTGAAGCGCAGAATCGACGAGGCGGCGCGCTACGTGCCGCTCGAGAACCTGTGCCTGTCGCCGCAGTGCGGCTTCTCCAGCACGCACCACGGCAACCGGCTCGCGCACGAGGACCAGTGGCGCAAGCTCGAGCGCGTGATCGAGGTTTCGAAGGAGGTGTGGCGATGAGCAGCGAAAAGGAAATCCTGGCGCTCGAGGACAAGCGCTTCGGCGCCATGATCGCGCGGGACTTCAAGGCGCTCGAGGAGATGGTGCACGAGGGCCTTGCCTACACGCACTCCTCGGGGGTGGTGGACGGCAAGGCGAGCTGGCTCGAGTCCATGCGCTCGGGAAAGGTGCGCTACAAGTCGGCGAGTTGCACCGAGCGCAAGGTGCGCGTCTTCGGCGAGGTGGCGCTCATCACCGGGCGCGCCAGCATCGAGGCCGACATCGGCGGACAGGCGAAGTCGCTCAGGCTGCTGTTCCTCAACGCCTGGACGAAGACGCCGCAGGGCTGGAAGTTCGTCGCCTGGCAGTCCACGCCGATGCCGGCGTGACGCAGCCGTTCCGGGGCCGGCGCGAGGACGACCGGCTTCTCACCGGCCGCGGGCAGTACGCCGCCGACTGGAGCTTTCCCGGCGAGCTGTACGCGCACTTCCTGCGCTCCGATCGCGCGCACGCAGAGATTGTCTCGATACGGACCGCGGAGGCCGCTCGCCATGCCGGCGTGGTGAGGATCTTTACCGGCGAGGATGTGGCAAAGGCCGGCTTCAAAACCCCGCCGCCGCTGGTCCGCTACCCCGGCCGCGGCGGGATGGCGCTCAAGGTGCCGGAGCGCCCGGTGCTCGCGATAGGCCGCGTGCGCTACGTCGGCGAGGAGGTGGCGCTGGTGCTCGCCGATTCGGCGGCCGCGGCGCAAGATGCGGCCGAGCGCATCGAGGTCGAGTACCGCGACCTGCCGGTGCTGGTCGAGGCGCAGGACGCGCTCGCGCCGGGCGCGGCCGAGCTTCACGCGGGCATCGCGGGCAACCTGTGCTTCGATTACGAGTACGGCGACGAGGCCGCCGCCGCCGCCGCGCTCGCGGGCGCGGCGCACGTCACCCGGCTCACGCTCGACGCGGTGCGCATCGCCGGCAACCCGATGGAGCCGAAAGCCTGCGTCGCGCTCTACGACGAGGCGGCGCAGCGCTACGAGCTCTACTCGCCGAGCCAGGGCATGTCGATGCTCGGGCACGGGCTCACCGCCATCCTCGGCACCGACAGGGTGCGCGTCCACGCGCGCGACGTCGGCGGCGGCTTCGGCGTGCGCTCGGATGCGTATCCCGAGTATTGCGCGGCGCTGCTTGCCGCCAAAGCGCTCGGCCGCCCGGTGAAGTGGGTATCGACCCGCGGCGAGACGCTGCTCAGCGATCACCATGGGCGCGCGGCGCAGCTCGGCGGCGAGCTCGCGCTCGACGCTGACGGGCGCTTCCTCGGCCTGCGCGTGCAGTGGACGGTCAATGCCGGAGCGTATCTCTCCCAGCCCGGGCCGCTGATCAACACCCTCAACCCTTCGACCCACGCGATCAACGCCTACCGCATCCCGGCGCTCTACGGCCGGCACCGGCTCGCGCTCACCAACACCACGCCGACCACCGCGTACCGCGGCGCCGGGCGCCCCAACGTCTCCTACCTCGTCGAGCGCCTGGTGGACGAAGCGGCGCGCGAGACCGGCATCGACCGCATCGAGCTGCGCCGCCGCAACCTGATCCCGAAACACGCTTTCCCCTACAAGACGCCTTCGGGCTCGACCTACGACAGCGGCGATCCCGCCGGGGAGCTGGACGAGGTCCTGTCTTATTCCCAGTGGTCGAATTTTCCTGAAAGAAAAGAACAATCGGCGAAACGCGGAAAGCTGCGCGGCATCGGCTGCGCGCTGTTCGTCGAGTCCGCGGGCGCGGGCGCGAGCCCGCAGGAGCAGGCGGCGATCCGGTTCGGCGACTCGGGCAACGCGACGCTGCACGTGCTCGCGGGGCCCTCGGGACAGGGGCACGAGACGGTGTTCCCCGAGATCGTGGCCGAGGTGCTCGGCGTGCCCGCCGAGAGCATCACCCTGAAAGCGAGCGACCCCGAAGGGCCGGCGCTGATGGGGGGCGGCACGGTGGGCTCGCGCTCGGTGATGTCGCACGGCGGCGCGCTCTACGCTACCGCCCAGGTCGTGGTGAAAAAGGGCCGCGACCTCGCCGCGAAGGAGCTGGAAGTCTCCCCCGGCGATGTCGATTTCCTAAGGGGACAATACCGGGTCAGAGGCACCGACCTCGCCGTTTCGTTCCAGGAGATCGCGCGGCGCCACGGACGAGCGCTCGATTCGCTCGAGGGCATCCCGACGCCGACCGCGTTCCCCGGCGGCGCGCACGTAGCGGAGGTGGAGGTCGATCCCGAGACCGGCGAGATCGAGGTGCTGCGCTATGTCGCGGTCGACGACTGCGGGCGCGTCATCAACCCCGTGCTGCTCGACGGCCAGCTGCACGGCGGCATCGCGCAGGGACTGGGGCAGGTGCTCGCCGAGCAGTGCGTCTACGACCGCGCGAGCGGCCAGCTCCTCACCGGCTCTTTCATGGACTACCCGATGCCGCGCGCCGATGCCCTGTCCTCGATCAGCCTGTACGACCATTCGATTCCTTCGCCGGGCAACCCGCTCGGCGCCAAGGGCGCGGGCGAAGCGGGCACCACCGGGGCGGTCCCGGCGCTCGCCAACGCGATAATCGACGCGCTGCGGGCGCTGGGCATCCATCACCTCGACTTCCCGTATACGCCGGCGAGGGTCTGGCGCGCAATAACGCAAGCCAATTAGGATACGGCCATGAACCGCTTCGGCATCGGACAGCCCGTCAGACGCGTCGAGGACCAGCGCTTTCTCACCGGGCGCTCGCGCTACGTCGACGACATCCAGCTCGCGCACCAGGCGCACGGCGCGGTGGTCATGTCGCCCCATGCGCATGCTCGCATCACGGCGATCCACCCGGAAAAGGCCCTTGAAATGCCGGGCGTGCTCTGTGTTCTGACCGGAAAGGACGCGCAGGCGGACAAGCTCGGGGGTATCCCGCCGCTCTTCATGCCCGAGGACATGGGCGGCCCGAAGGGCTATCGCACCTTCCGGCCGCTGCTCGAGCCGGCGAAGGTGCGCTACGTCGGGGATCGCGTCGCGTTCGTGGTGGCCGAGACGCCGGAGCTCGCGCGCATTGCCGCCGAGCGGGTGGAGGTCGAGTACCAGCCGCTGCCCGCCGCGGTGAACGTCGAGGACGCCGCAAAGGAAGGTGCGCCCAAGGTCTGGGACGACAATGCGATGGGAAATCTCGCATTCCCGCTGATGATGGGCAACAAGGACGCCACCGACCAGGCATTCGCCAAGGCAGAGCACGTGGTTTCCGTGCGCCTGTACAACAACCGCATTACGGCGAACGCGATGGAGCCGCGTGCCGCCATCGGGGACTTCGACCCATCGAACGATTCCTACACCCTGTACACGAGCACGCAGAACCCGCACGGCGCGCGCGGCATGCTCAGCACCGCCGTGCTGAAGATCCCGCAGACCAGCTTGCGTGTCGTGGCGCCCGACGTCGGCGGCGGCTTCGGCATGAAAGGCGACGTCTACCCGGAGGACGGCCTGGTGCTCTGGGCATCGCGCAAGCTCGGCCGGCCGGTGAAATGGGTGGCGACGCGCACTGAATCGCTGCTTGGCGACAACCACGGCCGCGACCAGCTCATCAATGCCGAGCTGGCGCTCGACGGGAACGGAAAGATCCTCGCCATCCGCGCCCAGGCGTTGCACGCGGTCGGCGCCTGCGTGACGAACGCGGGCGTCGTGCCGGTGCTGTGCGCGCTGCGCAACATCCCGAACGTCTATGTGGTGCCGGCGATGCTGGTGGCAGCCAAGGCGATCTTCACGCACACCACCCCGCTCGGGCCCTACCGCGGCGCCGGGCGCCCGGAAGCCGCGTACGTGACCGAGCGGCTGATGGACGAGGCGGCAAGAAAGCTCGGCATGGATCCGGTGGAAATCCGCCGGCGCAACTACATCCCGCCTTCCGCCATGCCGCACAACACAACGGCCAACTGGACCGTGGGCATGGCCGTAGGCTGGACCTACGACTCGGGCGACTTCGCGAGGTTGACGGACAGGGCGGTCGAGCTTTCACAGTGGGATTCCTATTCGAAAAGAAAAACGGAATCGGAAAGAAGAGGCAGGCTCCGCGGGCGCTCGCTCATCTATTACCTGGAGGACTCCGGCGTCTTCAACGAGCGCATGGAGCTTCGCTTCGACGCGGGCGGCACGGTGACGATCGTCGCCGGCACCTTCAACCACGGGCAAGGCCACGCGACCACCTACGCGCAGATGGTGTCCGACTGGCTGGGCGTGCCGTTCGAGAGCATGCGCCTGGTGCAGGGCGACACCGACGCCGTCCCCTTCGGCCGCGGCACCTACGCCTCGCGCAGCGCCATGCTCGGCGGCTCGGCGCTGAGAGCCGCCTCGGACGCCATCATCGAGAAGGCGAAGCCGCTCGCCGCGCACCTCATGGAGGTAGCGCCGCAGGACCTTGCCTTCGAAGCCGGCAAGTTCACCGTATCGGGAACCGACAAGGCGATGCCATTGACCGAGGTGGCGAAGGCCTTCTACCGCCCGGTGGGCCTGCCGCCGCAGTTCGGCGTCGGGCTGGACGCGAGCGGCAGCTCGAGCGCGCCGCCGACCTTCCCCAACGGCTGCCACGTCTGCGAGCTCGAGGTCGACCCGGAGACCGGCGTGGTGGAGATCGACCGCTACGTGGTGGTGGACGACGTCGGCAAGGTGATCAACCCGCTGATCTGCCACGGACAGATCGAGGGAGCGCTCGCGCAGGGCATCGGGCAGGCGCTGATGGAGAACGTCGCCTTCGACCCGGAATCCGGACAGATGCTCTCGGCGAGCTTCATGGACTACGCCATGCCGCGCGCCGCCGACCTGCCGCCGCACTACGAGCTCGACTTCATCGACGTGCCGGCGAAGACCAATCCGCTCGGCGTCAAGGGCGTGGGCGAGGCGGGCTGCGTCGGCGCGCCGCCGGCGGTGATGAACGCGCTGCTGGATGCGCTTTTTCCCCTCAAGGTTACCCATTTGGATATGCCGGCCACTCCCCATCGGGTATGGCAGGCGATTCAAAAAGCAAAGCCATGACCAAGATCGACATCTTCAACCACGTCATGCCGCAGGCCTACCTCGAGCTGGTCAAGACCCACTCGAAGGAGCCCGGCATGGTGAAGCGCATGTCGAGCCTGCGCATGCTCTGGGACATCGAGCACCGCGTCGCGATGCTGCGCGAGAAGTTCCCCGACGTGCGGCAGGTGCTGACGCTCTCGCTGCCCGGGCCGGAGCTGCTCGGCCCCCCGGAGCGCTCGCCCGAGTTCGCGCGCGTGGCGAACGACGGCATGGCCGAGATGGTGAAGAAGTGGCCGAAGGAGTTTCCGGCGTTCGTCGCCTCGCTGCCGATGAACAACCCGCAAGCTGCGCTCGACGAGATGGACCGCGCCATCGGCAAGCTCGGGGCGCGCGGCATCCAGGTGCTCTCGAGCGTCGCGGGACGGCCGCTCGACGACCCCGAGTTCCTCCCGATCTTCGAGCGCGCCACCGGTCACCACGACGTCGCGATCTGGATGCACCCGGCGCGTCCCGCCTCGCGCGCCGACTATCCCGGCGAGCCCAAGTCGAAGTACGAGATCTGGCAGGTGCTCGGTTGGCCCTTCGAGTCGAGCGTCGCGATGGCGCGCATCGTGTTCTCGGGGATGTTCGTCAAGCTGCCGAAGATGCGCATCATCACCCACCACTGCGGCGGCATGATCCCGTATTTCGCCGGGCGCGCCGAGACCTTGTGGGCGCAGCTCGGGTCACGCTCCACGGACGAGGAGGAATCCCAGGTATTGAAGAAGCTGGGAAAGCCGCCGATCGAGTTCTTCAAGATGTTCTACGGCGACACCGTGCTCGGCGGCGCCGCGGCGCCGCTCGCCTGCGGCCTCGCCTTCTTCGGCGCCGACCGGGTGGTGTTCGCGAGCGACTGCCCGTTCGATCCCGAGGGCGGGCCGATGTTCATC
>DATKAX010000350.1:0-3118 GCA_035514595.1 Burkholderiales bacterium | reverse complement strand
GGGCTCGTGAGCCGCGTCGTTCCCGACGACAAGGTCGAAGAGGAAGCCTGCGCCGCGGCGCAGCGCATCGCCGAGGGGGCGCCGCTCGTCGCCCGCTGGCACAAGAAGTTCGCCCGGCGGCTCGCCGACCCGCGCCCGCTTTCCGAGGAAGAGTACGACGAGAGCTACGCCTGCTTCGGGACCGAGGACTACCGCGAGGGCGTGGAGGCGTTTCTCGCCAAGCGCAAGCCCAGGTTCGAGGGGAAATGATGAGCGAGCTGGCAGGCGCCGCCACGGCCGAAACCAAAACGCGCGATGCGCGCGCGCCGCTGCTCGCGGTCGAGGACCTGCACGTTCATTTCGTCACCTCGCGCGGCGTGGTGCGGGCGGTGGAAGGCGTCTCCTACGAGGTCTATCCGGGAGAGGTCGTGGCCCTGGTCGGCGAGTCGGGCTGCGGCAAGTCGGTGTCGGCGCTCGCCGTCATGCGGCTGCTCGCGCGGCCGGCCGGCCGCATCGTGCGCGGCCGTATCCGGTTCGAGGGGCGCGATCTGCTCGCGCTCTCCGAGGAGGCGATGCGCGAGATCCGGGGGCGCGACATCGCCATGATCTTCCAGGAGCCGATGACCTCGCTCAACCCGGTGCTCACCATCGGCCTGCAGATCATGGAGCCGCTTTTCATGCACAGCGCCATGAACGAGGCCCAGGCGCGCGCGCGCGCCGTCGAGCTGCTGCAGCTGGTCGGGATTTCGGATCCGGAGCGGCGCCTCGAGCAGTATCCGCACCAGTTCTCGGGCGGGATGCGCCAGCGCGTGATGATCGCGATCGGCCTCGCCTGCAACCCGAAGCTGATCATCGCCGACGAGCCCACCACCGCGCTCGACGTCACCATCCAGGCCCAGATCCTGAAGCTGATGAAGGACCTGTCGCACGAGCTGGGCATCGCGATGATCGTGATCACGCACAATCTCGGCGTGGTGGCGCGCTACGCCGACCGGGTGAACGTGATGTACGCGGCGCGCATCGCCGAGCGCGCCGCCGCCGAGCCGCTGTTCGCGCAGCCGCTGCATCCCTACACCGCCGGGCTGCTGCGCTCGGTGCCGCGCCTGGACCGGCCGCGCGGCCTGCGGCTCGAGACGATCGACGGCTTGCCGCCGAACCTGCTTGCGCCGCCGCCCGGCTGCCGCTTCGCGCCGCGCTGCAGCGCGGCGCTGGAAGCCTGCCGCCAGGCGCAGCCGGCGCTGGAGGAAGTGGCGCCCGGGCGCCTCGCCGCCTGCCTGCGTGCCAGGGAAATGCTCTCGGGCGAGCTGATCGGCGCCGGAGCCGCGGCGGACCAAGGCGTGGTCAAGACCGTAGCGCGTTTGCAGCCGCTGCTCGAGGTGAAGCGGCTGTCCACCCACTTCGAGGTGGCCGGCGCCTTCCGCTTTTTCGTCCGGTCCGAGAAGGCGATCGTGCGCGCGGTCGACGATGTCTCGTTTGCCGTGTATCCCGGCGAGACCCTCGGCTTGGTCGGCGAATCGGGCTGCGGCAAGACCACCGTGGGCCGCACTCTCCTGCGGCTCACCGACGCCACCTCGGGCGAGGTGCGCTTCGACGGCGAAGACGTGCTCGCGCTGCAGGGCGAGCGCCTGCGCGCCTACCGGCGCCGCATGCAGGTGATATTCCAGGATCCGTACAGCTCGCTCAACCCGCGCATGACCATCGGCCAGATCATCGCCGAGCCGATGCTGGTGTACGGCCTGCAGCGCGACCGGGCAGCCGCCAGGGGGCGTGTCGCCGAGCTCCTCGAGCAGGTCGGACTGTTCGATTACATGGCGGAGCGCTACCCGCACGAGCTTTCGGGCGGACAGCGCCAGCGCGTGGGCATTGCGCGCGCCCTCGCGCTCGAGCCGCAGTTCATCGTGTGCGACGAGCCGGTGTCGGCGCTCGACGTGTCGATCCAGGCGCAGATCATCAATCTCCTGGAGGCGCTGCAGGCGCGCTACCGGCTCACTTATCTCTTCATCGCGCACGATCTCGCCGTCGTGCGCCATATCTCGGACCGGGTGGTGGTGATGTATCTCGGGCGCGTGATGGAAATCGCCGACCGGGACACGCTTTACAGCGATCCCCTGCACCCCTACACTAAGTCGCTGCTCGACGCGGTGCCGGTACCCGATCCGCAGCTCGAGCGGCGGCGGGCGGCCGTGCCGCTCGGCGGCGAGGTTCCAAGCCCGCTCAATCCGCCCGCGGGCTGCGTGTTCCATACCCGCTGCCCGAAGGCGAGCGAGGAATGCCGCAAGAACGTTCCCGCGCTGCGCGAAGTCAGGCCCGGGCGGCAGGTGGCCTGCATCAAGGTTTAGAAGCACACACAGGAGGAGGAGCTCATGAAACTGCATCACATCGCGGGGATCGTCGCGGTCGCGGCGCTCGCCGCAGCGCCGTTTGCGGCGCACGCGCAGAAGCGCGGCGGGGAGTTGAACTTCGCTGTCAGTGCCGAACCGCCAAACTACGATTGCCACGCCAACAGCTCGTTCGCGTTCATCCACCCGGTGCGGCCGCACTACAACACGCTGCTCAAGTTCGATCCGGCGAACTACCCCAAGGTGGAAGGCGACCTCGCCGAGTCCTGGACCGTGTCGAAGGACGGGCTCACCTATACCTTCAAGCTGCGTAAAGGGGTGAAGTTTCACGACGGCTCCGATTTCAGCTCCGCGGACGTGAAGGCGAGCTACGAGCGCATTGCCAATCCGCCCCAGGGCGTGATCTCCCTGCGCAAGGGCGCGTACGCCGACATCGGCTCGATCGAAACGCCCGATCCCCTGACGGTGGTGTTCAAGCTGAAAGGACCGAATTCGGCGATGCTCGCGCTGTTCGCCTCACCCTGGGACTGCATCTACAGCGCCGCCAAGCTCAAGCAGGATCCGAATTTCCCGCAGCGCAACGTCATGGGCACCGGGCCGTTCACCTTCGTCGAGCACGCCGCCGGATCGCACTGGGTGGGCAAGCGCTTCGACAACTACTTCGAGAAGGGCAAGCCCTACCTCGACGGCTACCGCGCGATCTTCATCCGCAACACGGCGGCGCGAGTGAACGCCCTGCAGGCGGGCGAGGTGCTGGCCGAGTTCCGCGGCCACTCGCCCGCGGACCGCGACCGGCTCGT
>DATKAX010000349.1:0-17646 GCA_035514595.1 Burkholderiales bacterium | reverse complement strand
CGTCCTGCCCGGCGAATATCCCGGCCGCACGCCGCACATCCATGTCAGGGTCCAGGCGCCCGGCGAGCGCGTGCTCACCACGCAGCTGTATTTCCCCGGGCATGCGAGGAACGGCCGCGA
Source organism: Burkholderiales bacterium (assembly GCA_035514595.1). Taxonomy (GTDB): domain Bacteria; phylum Pseudomonadota; class Gammaproteobacteria; order Burkholderiales; family SG8-39; genus SCGC-AG-212-J23. Next base: position 17,526 of record DATKAX010000349.1, on the reverse strand, counting down.
CTTCCTCTACCGCCCCGATCTCGAGATGCGCATGGCGCAGCGCGGCGAGGGCGAGTTCGACTTCGTCGTCGAAGCCTAGGCGGCGAGGCGCGCGCGCAGGAAGGGCTCGACCTCTTCCGCCGGGCCGGCCGCGGCGAACAGCTCGCCCTGGCAGACGCGGCAGCCGCTCTCGGCGAGGAACTCGCGCTGCGCCTGGGTCTCCACGCCCTTCGCCACCACCTCGAAGTGGATTCCGCGCGCGAGCGCGATCAGCGCGCGCGCCAGCCCCGCGCGCTCGGCATCGAGCGGCACGCCGGCGATCAGGCGCCGGTCGATGCACACCGCGCTCGCATGCAGGCGCTGGAGCATCGGCAGCGAGGCGTAGCCGGTGCCGAAGTCGTCGATGCCCAGGCGCACGCCGAGCGAGGTGAGCCGCTCGAGCGCTTCCTGCAGGGGCTCGGGCGCCTGGCGCGCCACGGTCTCGGGCACCTCGACGAGCAGCAATTCCGCCGGCAGGCCGCTCGCCTGCAGCGCGGCGGCGGCCTGGTCGGCCACGCCCGCGTGGCGCAGCTGGCGCGAGGTCACGTTGACCACCACGCTGAGGGGCCGGATGCCCGCCTCCAGCCAGCGCCGTCCCTGGCGGCAGGCCTCGCGCAGAACCCAGGCGCCGATCGGTACCAGCAGGTCGCTGTCGTCGGCCACCGGCAGAAAGGCTTCCGGGCCGATGACGCCGTAGCGCGGATGGCGCCAGCGCAGCAGCGCCTCGGCGCCCACCACCTGGCGCGTCGCGATGTCGATGCGCGGCTGGTAGGCGAGGAAAAGCTCGCCGCGCTCGAGGCCGGCGCGCAGCTCCTCGGCGAGCGCGGCCTGCGCGGCGGCGTCCTCGTTGAGGGCGGCGGAGAAGAAGCGGTAGGCGTTGCGCCCCTGCTCCTTGGCGCGGTACATGGCGGCGTCGGCCAGCCTGAGCAGCGTCGCCACGTCCTCGCTGTCCTGCGGCACGCAGGCGATGCCGATGCTCGCCCCCGAGCTGAGCAGGTGGCGGCCGACGCGGTAGGACCTGCCGAGCTCGTGCACCAGCTTCTGCGCCACCGCCGCGGCCTCGCGCGGCTCGGCGATGTCCTGCAGCAGCACGCAGAACTCATCGCCGCCGATGCGCGCGATGAAATCGTCGCCGCGCACGCTCGCGCGCAGGCGCGAGGCGATGACCTTGAGCAGCCCGTCGCCGACGTCGTGGCCCAGGCTGTCGTTGACCTGCTTGAAGTTGTCGAGGTCGAGGAACAGGAACGCCGCGGTCTTGCCGTGGCGGCGTGCGTGCGCCACCGCCTCGCGCGCGCGATCGGAGAACATGGCGCGGTTGGGCAGGCCGGTGAGGGTGTCGTGGTGGGCGAGGAACTCGAGCCGCCGCGCGTCGTTCTTCAGCTGGATGGCGGCGAAGCGCAGGTCCTCCTGCGCGCGCTTGAGCGGGGTCACGTCGTTTCCCAGCATGTAGCAGCCGAGCACCGCGCCGTCGGCCGCGCGGTGCGGCACGCATGCGATCTGCAGGGTGCGGCGGCGCGCGCCCTCGAAAGGCGTGAGCTCGAACTGCACCTCCTCGCCCGCGAGCACGCGCTCGATGTGCGGCTGCATGCGAGCGTACGCCTGCTCGCCGAACACCTCGGCGACGGTTCGCCCGAGCATCTCCTGGTGCCCGATGCCGAGCCAGTCGTCGTAGGTGCGGTTGCTGAAGCGGTAGCGCTGCTCGCGGTCGATGTACGAGATGAGCGCGGGAACGCTGTTCGCGATCAGGCGCAGGCGCTCCTCGCTGTCGTGCCGCGCTGCCTCCGCGGCCACGGTGCGCCGGACCGAGCGCCGGTTCATCAGCACCGCGGCGGCGAGCAGCAGCGCCGCGCCCGCGACCAGCACGTGCAGCGCGAGCTCCCGCGGCCAGGCGCCGCTCGCGAGCCAGTCCTGCATCGCGCTGACGATCTCGAAGCCGGCGACGAGGAGCAGCGCGGCGGCGCCGGCGATCACGAGCAGAGGAACCATCGAACCTGCTATCTTGAGGCTTTCCTGCGCCGCGCGCTGTAGCGGAAACTAGTACAGCGCTGTCGCCAGTTTCCTACGGTACTCCGACACCAGCTCCGCCTCGCCCTCGGCGAGCGTGAAAAGCTGTACCAGCTGCCTGCGTGCCTCGCCGTCGCGCCAGCCCTTGTCGCGGCGCACGATCTCGAGCAGCTCCTCCATCGCCTCGCGGTAGCGGCGCTTGCCCGCCAAGGCCTGCGCGAGCGCGAGCCGGGCGTCGAGATCCGCGGCATCGGTGGCGAGCTTCGCGCGCAGCGATTCCTCCGCGCCTGCAGCCCGGGCGAAACCTATCGCCGAGCGCAGCGCTTCCGCCTTCGCGTCCCAGTCGATGTTGGGCGGGATGGCGGCGAGCAGCGGCTCGGCCTCGTCGATGCGTCCCTCGGCGACCAGCCGCTCGGCCTGCGCCAGGTCGAGCTCGTGCCGCGATGGCAGGAGCCGGTCGATGAATGCCCGCACCTGGGACTCGGGAAGCGCCCCGGTGAACTGCGCCGCGGGTTTGCCGTTACGGAACGCGAGCACGTACGGGATCGAGCGCACGCCGAAGGTGCCGGCAAGCTCCTGGTTCTCGTCGGAATTGACCTTGACGAGCTTGAAGCGGCCGCCGTAGTCGCGCTCCAGCTTCTCGAGGATCGGGCCGAGCGCGCGGCAAGGACCGCACCAGGGAGCCCAGAAGTCGACCACCACCGGAACGCTCGCCGAGGCGTCGAGCACCTCGCGCTGGAAGCTCGCGGTATCGATGTCCATCACACTTATATAATAATTCACTCTTTGCTTCCCTTCGCACAACAAGGCGAATGACCTACGTCGTCACCGAGGACTGCATCAAGTGCAAGTACATGGACTGCGTGGAAGTCTGCCCCGTGGACTGCTTCTACGAGGGCGACAACATGCTGATCATTCACCCGGACGAGTGCATCGACTGCGGCGTGTGCGAGCCCGAATGCCCGCCCAACGCGATCGTGCCCGACTCGGACGGCAAGGCGGAGAAGTGGCTCAAGCTGAATGCCGATTTCGCGGTGAAGTGGCCGAACATCACGCGCAAGGGCACGGCGCCGCCGGACGCCGACGCCTACAAGGACCAGCCCGACAAGTACCAGAAGTACTTCAGCCCCGAACCCGGCAAGGGGGAATAGGTCTTACTTCACATGAAAGCTCTCCCTGCAGTAGCACTCGCCCTCGCGCTTGGCGCTTGCGCCAGCATGGACGGCCGCGGCCTGCAGCCCGGCCAATCCACCGTCGCCGACGTGCGCGCGGTGATGGGCGAGCCGGCCGAAAAGCGCGCCGGGCCCGGCGGCGAGACCGTGTACTGGTATCCGCGCTTGCCTTACGGGCGCGAGAGCTACGCGGCGCGCATCGATTCCGAAGGCAAGCTCATCGCCCTGGAGCAACGCCTCACCGAGGAGAACATCGCGAAGGTGGTGCGCGACCGGACCACCATGCAGGAGGTGCGCGACCTGCTCGGGCCGCCGTTCGAGCCGACGAAGTTCGCGCGCATGCAGCGCGACATCTGGACCTACCCGATGCGCATCGCCGGCGACCTCAATCCGAAATGGTTCATCGTGCAGATGTCGCCCGACGGCGTGGTGCGCGAGACCTACCTCATGGACGATCCGCAGTTCCAGCCGAAGGACACGCCGTTCCGCCGCTTGCCCTGAGGAGCGGGTCTGCCCCCGGGAAAGGGGGCAGACGCGTTGTTCGGGCTCTCACTGCGGCGCAGGATGGGTTTCCAGCAGGACCCACTTGCCGTCGCGCACTTCCTGCACGTACACCGGCTTGAGCGCATCGTTGTCGGCGCCGAACGAGACCGAGCCTTCGAGCGCGGGGAAATTCTTCAGCCGCTTCAGCGCATCGCGAATGGCGGTGCGCTCCTCCGCGAGCCGCTTCGGATCCCCGCTCACCTTGCCTTCGCGCATCGCCCAGGCGTAGTACTGCACGATGTCGTAGGTCGCGGCGTCGAACTGCGAGGCGAGCGTGCGCTCCAGGCCGGCGGCCTTTGCGCGCCGCGTGAAATCGGCGGCGAAGCCGCGGGTACGCTGGTTCAGGTCGGGGAACCAGGCGGAGGGCACCACCGTGCCGTTGCCCTCCTTGCCCATGCGCTCGGGCAGGTCCGGATCGTTGATGGTGGATCCCGCCACCAGCCTGCCGCCGTGGCCCTGGCGGCGCATCTCCTGGGCGAGCTTGATGGCTGCCTCGGGTGGCGCGCCCACGCCGACGAGATCGGTGGGACTCGCCTTGAGCTGCGCCACTTGCGCCGAGAGGTCGAAGGCGGCGAGCTTGAAGTCCACCGAGGCCTTCATCTGCACCCCGTTCTTCTGCATCAGCGCCGGCAGCACTTTCTCTCCCATGATGCGCGAGATCGTGTCGTCGTTGGCGTAGGCCACGGCGCCGGTTGCCATCGGATAGCTCCTGGACTTGAGCGTCTTCATCACCTTGTCGAACATGTAGCCTTCGTCCGAGGTATTGCGGAAGGCGTACTGGTTCTTCGCCACGAGCTTGGGCGCGGACGAGGCCATCGCCATGATCGCCACGCCGATGCGGTCGGCCGCGGGTGCGGCGACCTGCACCTGCCCCGAGCTGAACGGCCCGATGATCGCGAGCACCCGGTCGTCCTCCGCGAACTTGCGCAGCCCCACCACGGTCTGGCCCGGATTGCCTGCGGTATCGAAGGTGATGTAGCGCAGCTTCTTGCCGCCTACGCCTCCGGCGGCATTGATTTCGTCGACCGCGATGCGCGCCGCGACCTCGTTGGTGCGCGACAGGCTGACGAAGGGCCCGGTCTCGGCGGTGAGGAAGCCGAGAACCAGGTCGCCCTGGGCCGCGACGGGCGCGGCGAATGCGAGCCCAAGCATGGTGCTGCAAAGCGTGATTGCCTTCGATCTCATGACTGACTCCTCCTTTACGGTTGCAAGATGTCCGCGGGGCGACCGCGGCCGGACCCCAGATAGGCGCTCAGCAGGCGCTCGTCGGCGAGCATCTGCTGCGGCTCGCCCTGCATGACCACGCTGCCAAGCTCCATGACGTAGGCGCGCGCGGCGACGTCGAGCGCCTGCCTGGTATTCTGCTCGACCAGCAGCAGCGCCAGACCGTCGCGGTTGAGCTCGCGCAGCAGCCTGAAGAGCTCGCGCACCAGCAGCGGGCTCAGGCCGAGGGACGGCTCATCGAGCATCATGAGCTTCGGCTTCGCGAGCACGCCGCGACCGATGGCGAGCATCTGCTGCTCGCCGCCCGAGAGCACCGAGGCCGGCAGATGCCGCCGCGCGGCGAGATTCGAAAAGCGCCCGTAAAGGGCATCGATTTCCGAGCGCACGCGCTGCTGGTCGCGCCGGTGATACGCGCCCATGAGGAGATTCTCCTCCACCGTCAGGCCCATCAGGATGCGGCGGCCCTCCGGCACCAGCACTGCGCCGGCCGCTACCCGCTCGCGCGTCGGCCGCGCGGTGAGGTCCGCGCCGGCGAACCGCACCCGTCCGCCGTCGACCGGCGCCAGGCCCAAAATCGCGCGCAGCAGCGAGCTCTTGCCCGCGCCATTGGCGCCGAGCACCGCCACGATCTCGCCTTCGCCGACCGCCAGGCTCACGCCGCGCACGGCGTGCACGGTGCCGTAGCGTACCGACAGCGAGTCGGTCTCAAGCAACATGATCCTCGGTTCCGAGATAGGCTTCGCGCACGCGGCGGTCGGCGTGGATCTCGTCGATCCGGCCTTCGGCGATCTTGCAGCCGAAATTGAGCACCACCACGCGCGAGCACAGGCGGCCCACGAAGTGCATGTCGTGCTCGACGACGATCAGCGTCACGCCGCGCGCACTCACCGCAGCGAGCGCGCGCTCGAGCGCCTCGGCCTCCGCCGCGTTGAGCCCCGCCGCAGGCTCATCGAGGAGCAGCACGCGCGGGGCGGCGAGCAGCGCGCGCACCAGCTCGATGCGCTTTTGAACGCCGTAGGGCAGGGCGCCCGCGGCCTTGCCGGCGTACTGGCCCAGCCCGGCCCGCTCCAGCTCTTCGCGCGCCTCGGCGCGCCAGCGGTTGGCGCGCCCGACCCCCACCGGCTGCAGCATGGAAAGCACGCCCGGCGACCTCGCGTACTGGGTGATCATCACGTTCTCCAGCACCGAAAGGTGCGGCATCAGCCGGATATTCTGGAACGTGCGCGCCAGCCCGCGACGGATGCGGTAGCGGGAGGGCAGGCCGGTGATGTCGTTGCCCTCCAGGCGGATTTCGCCGCCGTCCACCGGGTAGACCCCCGTGATCAGATTGAACACCGTGGTCTTGCCGGCGCCGTTCGGCCCGATCAGGGCCAGCCGCTCGCCGCGCTGCACGCAGAACGACAGGTCCTCGATGACGCGCAGTCCGCCGAAGCTCTTGCTCACGCGGCGGATCTCGAGCACCGTCATTGGCGCGTGAGCCTGCGTAGCAGCGCCCCGGTCACGACGCCCTGCGGCCGCAGCGACATGATGGCGATGATCAGGCAGGCGAAAATCACGTAGCGCCAGGCGGCGCTGCCGCGAAGAAGCTCGGGAAGCAGCGTGAACACGGCGGCGCCGAGGATCGGCCCGTAGACCGTCTGCGTGCCGCCCAGCAGCACGTAGAGCACGATATAGATGGAGAACAGCACGCCGTAATTCTGCGCCTCGATGTAGTTGAAATGATGCGCGTAGAGCGCACCCGCCAGCCCGGCGAGCGCAGCCCCGAGGGTGAACGCGGCGCTCTGCAGGCCGCGCACCGAAAGTCCCATCACGTCGGCGACGCGCTCGTCGTCGCTCACCGCGGTGACGCTGATGCCGAAGCGGGTGTGGAAGAGCGCGAGCATCAGCACCACCACGCCGACCGTGAACGCGGCGATGATCGGGAATCCGATGTGCGCCGCGACCGGATAGCCCGCCGCGCCGCCGACCACGTCGAGGTTGAGGATGATTCCCTGCACCACCTGGTTGAGCGCGAAGGTGGCGAGCGCAAGGTAGATGCCGCGCGTGCGCAGCACGGGAAAGGCGACGATCCATCCGAGCGCCGCGGCCACGCACAGGCCGGCGAGCGACGCGGCCACGGGCGGCATGCCGAGCGCCGTGGAAGCGTAACCGCCGCTGTAGGCGCCGATGGCGACGAAGGCGGCGACCCCCAGGTTGAGCTGCCCGGCGACCATCGGCAGGAAGGCCGCGTAAGCGAGGATCGTGTTGATCGCCAGCAGCACCAGCACGCTCTCGAGGTAACCGCTCATCACATCCGCGCCTGACGGATCGCTCCGCCCAGGATCCCGGTGGGACGCACGAACAGGATCGCCAGCAGCACGCCGTAAACCCCGATGTCGACCGCGCGCGCGCCGAACCAGTGGATCGAGAAGGTCTCGATCACGCCGATCAGGAGGCCGCCGAGGATCGCGCCCCAGATGTTGCCCATGCCCCCGATCACCATCGCCGAGATGCCCTTGAGCGCGATTTCCTCGCCCATGAACGGGCTCGCCTGCTGGTAGTTGATGGCGAAAAGGAATCCGCCGAGCGCGGTAAACAGGCCGCCGACGACGAATACCACCGGCACTACGCGCTCGACCGGGACGCCGAGCAGCGCCGCGGTATCGGGATCCTCGGCAATGGTGCGCAGACCGCGCCCGACCCGCGTACGCCTGAGGACCTGGTCGAGGCTCGCCACGGCGATGACCGCGCAGCCGAGACCGATGAGCTGCGGCACTGCCACCACGGCGGAGCCGATCGTCACGCTGACCGAGGCGAAGGGCACCGGAACGCGCTGCAGGTCGGATCCCCAGGCGATGAGCACGAGGTTCTCGAACAGGATGAGGAAGGCCATCGAAGTGACCAGCGGCACGAAATGCGCGGAGTGCTTCATCAGCCGGTAGGTGAAGCGCTCGACCAGGAGCGCGAGCAGGCCGCCCGATGCCAGGGCGAGCAGCGCGGCGAGCGGCCAGGGAAGGCCCGACTTCAAGGCGAACCAGGTCAGCATGCCCGCCAGCATGAACAGTCCCGGGATGCTGAAGTTCAGAAAATTGAGCACGCCGATGGCGAGCGTGAAGGCCACGGCGACCAGCGCGTAGACGCTGCCCAGCATCACGCCGTTCACGATCTGCTGCTCAAGCATGCTTCGCCATGTAGGCCATGACCCGCTCCGAGCCCTCGAGCAGCTGGTCGAGGAAGCGCATCGCATGGCGGAACGATGGCGCGCTGACGCGGGCGAAAAACGCGTTGTTGATGGTGCGCAGCTCCGGCACGAGCTCCGCGAGGCGGCGGCGCCCCGCCGCGGTGACGCTGAGCAGCGTGCTGCGCGAGTCCTGCGGGTTGGCGCGCTTCGCGACCAGGCCGCGGCTCACCAGGCGCTGCGACTCCGCCGTGATGAAAGCGCTGGTGACCCTGAGGTTGCGGGCGAGCGAGCGCACGCTGATGCCGGTGGCGCCCTGCAGGTAGGCCACGGTGATCAGGAGCGTGTATTGCGGTCCGGTGAGGCCGATGCGCCGGCCGAGGAAGGCGCGGACGTGGCGCAGGCGTTCCTCGACCAGCAGCAGCCGGTAGATGAGGCGGCGGAACTCGACGTCGCTGCCCTCGACCAGCAGCGCCCGCCGCGTGATGGTGAGCGGCGGGTGGTAGTCGCGCTTCAAGCGTCGACGTACCGTGTGTCGTTCAGCAGGTGCTCCTCGACCGGAATGTGCAGGGAATCGTGCACCGTGTTGTAGAACTTCCAGAACCCGACGACGCAGGCGAGCTCGATGATCTGCGGTGGCGACAGGTGCTTCTTGAGGTTCTGGAGGATTTCGTCGGGCACTGCATCGGGCGCCGAGGAGGCGGCCCGCACGTAGTCGAAGCAGGCGCGCTCCATCGCGTTTTCCGGCTGGTAGTCGACGTCCAGGAACTGCAGCAGGTCCTGCTGCGAAAGCCCCCAGCCCTCGGCCGCGCCCTTGTCGCGCATCAGCATGTTGCAGCTATGGGCGGTGCAGTAGGCGCAGCCGTTCGTCTTGCACGCCACGGCGGCGAGCTTGCGCTTGAGGAGCTGGTCCAGGGTGGAGCTCGGGTCGCGCATGATGTTGCTGTTCAGCCTGAAGAGCGTCTCGGCGATCTCCGGCCGATAGGCATACAGTTTGAGGGCGTTGGGCAGGAAGCCCATGCGCTTCATGTAGGGCTCCACCACTGCGCGCAGGCGCTCGACGACCTTCTCGTCGGGCACGTAGGGGATGAAGGGCTCGGTCTCCTGCTTGACGCGCGGCTCCGGAATATCTCTTTTCATAGAAAGTCTCCTATCTTCACTTTGCCCCAGTGCTTCGGGTAGCTTCGGGCGAAATCCTTCGGGTCATGGCGCGACTTCACCGTGGCATCGATGCCGAGCTTGCCGACCGTGCGCCAGAAGGGCTCCTTGGGAAGCGGCTGCGCCGAGGGATCGTAGGGCGAGCCGCGCGTGTGAGGCACGACGATCATGTCGCGCGCAGGGTCGCAGCGCGTGGCGATGGCGTAGTAGACATCCGCGGGATCGTCGAGGTTGGTGTCCGGGCTCACCGCCACGACCATCTTGGTGTTGAGCCAGGGCGAGCCCATGATCAGCATCAGCGCGTCGTTGACGAAGCCCTCGCGCGGATAGTCGAACTGGAGGATGCAGGACAACGCCGCGCCCCAGGTCGGAAAGCGCACGTCCTTCACCGAGAGGCCCATCTCCGTCAGGCGGTTGTAGACCATCGCCTCGTGGCACAGGCGCGGCAGCGGCTGGTGGTCGGTGTCCGGGCAGGTCTGATGGTTGCGCACGATCGGCCGGTCGCCACGCATGGTCATCGCGCTGATCGTGAGCTGCGGCAGCTTCGAGCTCTTCGGCAGGTAGTAGCCCGAGGGCCCGACCGATACGCCGACCTCGGTGAGCCCTTTCAGGTCGACCGTGCCCTCGATGACGATCTCTGCCTGCGCGGGCACCCGCATGTCCAGCGTTTCGGCGGGAACCATCTCCACGTCCTGATCCATGATCGTCCCCACCATCTCGAGCTCGCCCCACAGGTCCATGTGCAGGCCCGAGTAGTTGGCCATGATCTCGTAAGCCGGGTGCAGGCCGAATACGATGACGAACGGCATGCTGTGATGGCCGAGCTCGCGGTACTTGCGCATGATGACGTGCGTGTGCGGCGTGACGAAGCTCGGCAGGCCGCTGCGCGGCCCGGTGACGGTGGTCCCCGCATGCGAGGTGTTGTGGAAGCCGGTTTCCGGATCCACCACCATGTTCATGGCGGTTACGTACGGCTGCGTCTCCTGCTCGCTGTGGATCGGGATCGGCAGCCGGGTCCAGTCGACCTCATTGCCCTTGAACTTCTTTTCCTTGACCGGCCCGTCCGATACGTCCACGAAGCCGCGCGGCGGGCGGCGCAGCCGGTAGGCGAGCGTGCGCAGGTAGTCCTCGCGCGTCACGCCGAGCGCGCGCGCCTGCAGCTCGCGGTGCTTCACCAGGATGTCGCACAGCCGGAAGCCGGGCTTCTCGACGATGTTCTCGAACAGGATCGGCTGCTGGCTGTGGGCCGAAAGGGCCGGGATGTATTCCAGGCTCACCGGCTTGACGAGGCGCGTGACGATGTCGGCGTTGGTCTGCAGGTAGCCGCGCAGGTCCTTGTCGAGCGGCCTGGCGGGCGTGTACGGCGGTGCGGCGTGGCTGACGGACAGGCGGGCGCTTTTCACGGGAGCTCCTCCTCCGGGCGATCCGGGAAGCCGCTACACTTTAATTAAGTTACTAAACGAAGGTCAAGAGCGCCATGCTGAAGACCGGCAAGGAATATCTGGAGAGCATCCGCGACGGCCGGGTGATCACCATCGCCGACGAGCGGGTCGAGGACGCCACCCGCCACCCCGCGTTCCGCAACGGCGCCCGCACCTACGCGGCCCTCTACGACCTGAAGTCGCAGCCCGAGCTGCGGGAAGTCATGAGCTACGAGGAGGGCGGCGAGCGCTACAGCATGCACTTCCTGCGGCCGCGCAGCCGCGAGGACCTGATGCGGCGCACCCGCGCCCACGAGGTCATCGCCGATTTCGGCTGCGGCGTTCTGGGCCGCTCGCCCGACGCCGGCGCCGGATCGGTGACCGGGATGGCGATGAAGCCGGAGATCCTCGAGCAGAAGGGCGGCCACAAGGACAACCTGCTCGCGATCTGGCAGCAGCTGCGCCACGAGGACGAGTTCCTCGTCTATGCGGTCCTGCCCCCGCAGGGCGGCCGCGATCCCAAGTTCTACGAGGGCTCGGGGCGCCAGGTGCCCGCCTTGCGCGTCACGAAGGAGACCGATGCCGGCGTGGTGCTGAACGGCATGAAGATGCTCGCCACCGGGGCGGCGTTCGCCAACCAGATCATGATCGGGAACATCCTGCCGCTCGCGCCCGATCAGCTGAAGGAGTCGGTCAGCGCGGTCATCCCGCCGAACCTCCGGGGGCTGTCGCTGTGGGCGCGCAAGTCCTTCGAGCGCGAGGTGGCTCACGAGTTCGATTACCCGTTCACGGCGCGCTACGACGAATCGGATTGCATGCTCGTGTTCCAGGACGTGTTCGTTCCGTGGGAGCGCGTGTTCGTGCACGACAATCCGGAGCTCGCGCGCGCCGTGCTGGTGCAGACGCCCGCGCACGTCATCGCGAACCACCAGTCGAACGTGCGGTTTCGCTCCAAGCTGCGCTTCCTGCTCGGCATGGCGAGCCTGTTGACCCGCTCCACCGGCGCGCGCGACGTGCCGGTGGTGCGTGAGACCCTGGGCAGGTTCGCGGCCGCCGAGGCGGGTTTCAGCGCGATGATCGACGCGCAGCACATGGCCTGCCAGGAAATCGACAACGGCTATGTGCTCTACAACCGGCGCTACATGTACGCGGCGCTGCACTGGGCGATGGAGAACCACTCGGTTCTCTGTGACCAGATCCGCGAGCTGATGGGCGGCGGCATGTTCCAGTTCCCCGCGGGCGTTGCGGTGCTGAACGACCCGGCGCTCAAGGCGCTGTTCGAGGAGTACTGGACCACGCCCAAGGAGAGCGCGCTGGAGAGACTGCGGCTGTTCAGGCTTGCCTGGGACCTGATCGGCTCGGAATGGGCGAGCCGCGCCGCGTCGTACGAGAAGTTCTTCGTCGGACCGGCGTTCTCGGTGCGCAACTACAACTTCATCAACTGCCCCTGGGACCTGTACGAGGAGGCGGTGCGCAGCTTCATGAGGAGCTACTGAGTGACGGCGGTGCTCCTGATCGCGGGGCTGGGCGGCCGCGGCTCGTTCTGGGACGGGCAGGTGAGCGCGCTGGCGCCGCGCTTCGAGCCCATCGCGTTCGATCACCGGGGCCGCGATTCGGTGGAAGCGCTCGCGCAGGACGCTCTCGCGCTGCTTGATGCGCGCGGCATCGAGCGCTGCCATGTCGTCGGGCATTCGCTCGGCGGCGCGGTGGCGCAGGTCATCGCCGAGGACTACCCGGAGCGGGTCGGGCGCCTGGTGTTGAGCGCCACCTGGTGCGGCCCCACGGCGCCGTTCAAGGCGCTGTTCGAATTGAGAAAGCGGGTTCTGAGCGAGCTTGGCGCCGGTGCCGCGGCGACGTTGGGTGCGCTGATAGCCTGGCCGGACGACTGGCTCGAACGGCATCCGGAGCTGCTGCGGGCAGGCGGTGATTCCGCCGACGCGCTGCGCGCGCGTCTGGACGCCATTCTGGGCTTCGACAGGAGCAGTCGGCTTGCCGAGATCCGGGCGCCGACGCTGGTCGTATGCGCGCAGGATGATCGGGTCGTCCCTCCCGGGCACTCGCGGCGCATCGCCGCCGGCGTGCCGGGCAGCATTCTTCGCCTGCTGCCCGGCGGCGGCCACTTTCCGCAGGCCACCGCGACGGACGCCTACAATGTAGTGCTGCTCGAATTCCTTGAGGACGCGAGATGAATGACCCCATGCGCAAGGGCGCGGCGATCGCGCTTGGACCGGAGGAGGGGCTGTCGTTCTGGCAGCCGCGCCCCTCGAACGGCTACGTCACGGTGAAGATCAGCCCCTACAACTCGCCGAACGATCTGATCTCGGCCGGCATCCAGGTTCTCGAGCCGGGCGCCTCGGTGCGCCGGCACGCCCACGAGCGGGCCAACGAGATCCTTTTCGTCTACGAGGGCGAAGGCAAGGCGCAGATCGACGGCCAGTGGCACCGCGTGAGCCAGGGCTCGACGCTCATGGTCGGGCGCTTCGTGGAGCACTACGTCGAGAACGACGGCGCCCGGCCGCTCAAGCTGTTCTGGGCCATCATGCCGGCGGGCCTCGAGGACTGGTTTCAGGCGCTCGGCCGGCCGCGCACGCCCGGCGAGCCGCTCCCGGAGCCGTTCGACCGCCCGCAGAACGTCGAGGAAATCCAGCACCGGATGAGGTTCGCCTAGAGCCGCGCGCGCAGCTCGGTCTTCAGCACTTTGCCGTAGTTGTTCTTCGGCAGCGCTTCGACGAAGCGGTATTCGCGCGGGCGCTTGAAGCGGGCGATGTTGTCCTTGCACAGAAGATCCAGTTGCTCGGCGGCAAGCGGGCCCCTGGAAACCACGAAGGCGACCACCTCCTCGCCCCATTCGGGATGCGGACGCCCGACCACCGAGCATTCCACGACGTCGGGATGCATCAGCAGCACCTCCTCGACCTCGCGCGGATAGATGTTCGCGCCGCCCGAGATGATCATGTCCTTGGAGCGGTCCTTGATGGTGAGGAAGCCCTGGGCGTCGAGGCTGCCGAGGTCGCCGGTGTGCAGCCAGCCGCCGCGCAGCGTCTTCGCGCTCGCCTCGGGATTTTCCCAGTAGCCCGCCATCACGCAGTCCGAACGCGTCACGATTTCTCCCACCTCACCGGCAGGAACCTCCTCGTCTTCCTCGTTGAGGATCCTCACCTCGACCCCGGTACGCGCGAAACCGCAGGTTTCGAGATGAGTGCGGCTCGCGTGCTCGGACTGAGGCAAACCCGTGATCGTCATCGGGCTCTCGCCCTGTCCGTAGAGCTGATACAGGCGCGGGCCGAACAGCTCGATCGCGCGCAGGCAGTCGGCGACGTACATCGGCGCGCCGCCGTAGGTGATGGTCTTGAGGCCGCGCGGCGCGCGCGCGGCGCGGCTCGCGAGCAGCCGCACCACCATGGTCGGCGCGGCGAAGAAGGACGCGTTCGGCCAGCGCTCGAGCAGCGCGAAGATCTCCTCGGCCTCGAAGTGGCCGCTCTCGGGAATCACGTTGACCGCGCCGGCGGCGAAGTGCGGCAGCCCGTAGAGCCCCGAGCCGTGCGAAAGCGGCGCGGCGTGCAGGATCGCATCTTGCGGCCCGAGCTTGTCGATGTCGGCAAAGTAGGCCTGCGTCTGGAAAAGAAGGTTCCGGTGCGTGAGCACCGCACCCTTCGGCACCCCGGTGGTGCCGCTGGTGTAGAACAGCCACGCCGGGTCGTCGGCAGCGGTTTCCGAAACGCTGGCCGCTTCCCCCGCAAAGAGCTTCGCATAGTCAGGAGAGGCAATCGAGATTCCGGAGGGCACCGACGCCTCCAGCTCCGGCGTGACGAAGCAGACTCTGGCGCCCGAGTTCTCCAGGATGTACGCGAACTCCTTCGGGTGCAGCTTCGCGTTCATCGGCACCGCGGTGAGCCCGGCGTGCCAGCAGGCGAACAGCACCTCGTAGTACTCGGGGCAGTTCTTCATCGCCAGCGCCACGCGCTCCTGCTTTTGGAGGGAGAGTTTCCTTCTCAGTGCGCTGGAAAGGCGGGCGACCTTTGCGGCGAGCTCCCCGTACGAAAGCACCGCGTGCGCGCCGACGGCGAGCGCGGGGCGCTCAGGCAGCCAGCGGGCGCTGCGCGCGAGCAGCTGAGCCAGGTTCATGGATGCCGAAGAAGGCCTGCGCGTTGCGCGTCGTCTCTGCCGCGAGCTTCTCGGGCTCGCGCCCGGCGGCGCGCGCCACCGCCCGCAGGATGTGCGGCAGGAAGGCCGGCTCGTTGCGCCTCGCCCTGGGCTGCGGACGCAGGTCGCGCGGCGTCAGGTAGGGCGAGTCGGTCTCGAGCAGCAGGCGATCGGGCGGGATCTCGCAAGCGAGCTCGACCAGCTGCCGCCCGCGGCGCTCGTCGCAGATCCAGCCGGTGATGCCGATGTACAGGCCGAGGTCGAGGTAGGCGTGCAGCTCCTCCTTGCCTCCCGTGAAGCAATGCGCCACTGCCTTTTCGGGTTTCAAGGAATGGAGTATCTGGGAGAAACGGGGATGCGCATCGCGCGAATGGAGAAACAGCGGCTTGCCGAGCTCGATGCCGAGCTCGAGCTGCGCCACGAACCATTTCTCCTGGTCGGGGTGCGGCGAATAGTTGCGGTTGAAGTCCAGGCCGCATTCGCCGATCGCGACCACGCGCGGCTGCGCCGCGAGCGCTCGCAAGGCGGGGATCGTCTGCGGCCCGCACTCGCGCGCGTGGTGCGGATGCACGCCGGCAGTGCAATGCAGGTTCTCGAAGCGGGCAGCGAGCTCCAGCGCCGCGCGGCTCTCCTCGACCGTGGTGCCGGTGGCGACGATCGCTGCGACGCCCGAGCGCCGCGCGCGCTCGACGACCTCCGCGACGTCGTCGCGGAACGCCGCGTGCGTCAGGTTGGCGCCGATGTCGACCAGCCGCATCGGCGAAGTATAGCGATCTGTCAGAGCCGCTTGAGGCGGTAGAGGAGCTCGAGCGCCTCGCGCGGCGACAGGTCATCCGGACTGATCTTCGCCATCGCCTCGCGCAGCGCATCGACGGCCGGCTCGGGCTCTTCCGGTCTGCTCTTTGCAAACAGGTCGGCCTGCCCGGAAGAGGCGAGGCTCGATTCCTCCAGCATCTGCAGATAGCGCCGCGCCTGGCGGATCACGCCCTTCGGCACGCCGGCGAGCGCCGCGACCTGCAGCCCGTAGCTCTGGCTCGCGGGGCCTTCCTCGACCGCGTGCAGGAACACCACCGTGTCCTTGTGCTCGACCGCGTCGAGGTGGACGTTCGCGACCTCCTTATAGTCGAGCGCGAGCCGCGTCATCTCGAAGTAGTGCGTGGCGAACAGGCTCAAGGACCGGTTTTTCTCCACGAGGTGCCTTGCGATGGCCCAGGCGAGCGCCAGGCCGTCGAAGGTCGAGGTGCCGCGCCCGACCTCGTCCATCAGCACCAGGCTGCGGTCGGTGGCGTTGTGCAGGATCGACGCGCTCTCGGTCATCTCCACCATGAAGGTCGAGCGCCCGCCGGCGAGGTCGTCGGCCGCGCCGATGCGCGTGAAGATCTGGTCGACCGGGCCGATGCGCGCGGCGCGCGCCGGCACGAAGGCGCCGACGTGCGCCAGCAGCACGATCAGCGCCACCTGCCGCATGTAGGTCGACTTGCCGCCCATGTTGGGGCCGGTGACGAGCAGCAGCCGGCGCGCGGGCGAGAGCCGGCAGTCGTTGGCGATGAAGCTCTCGATCTGCGCCTCGACCACCGGGTGGCGCCCGCCCTCGATCTCGACGACGTTTTCTTCGACGAACACCGGTCGGACGTAGCTCCTTTCGAGGGACGTTCGCGAGAAGCTGCAGAGCACGTCGAGCTGCGCTAGCGCGCGGGCGATTCTCTGCAATTGCGGCAGGAAAGACTGCAAAGACTCGACCAGGTTCTCGTAGAGCGACTTCTCGAGCGCGAGGCTGCGATCGCGCGCCGAGAGCGCCTTGTCCTCGAACGCCTTGAGCTCGGGCGTGATGTAGCGTTCGGCGTTCTTCAGCGTCTGCCGGCGGCGGTAGTCCGCCGGCACCTTCGCGGCCTGCGCGTTCGTCACCTCGATGTAGTAGCCGTGCACCTGGTTGTAGGCGACGCGCAGGTTCGGAATGCCGGTACGGTCCTTTTCCTTCTTCTCGTATTCGACGAGAAAGGCGCCTGCATTCGACTGAAGGCCTCGAAGCTCGTCGAGCTCGGCGCTGTAGCCTTGGGCGATCACGCCGCCGTCGACGAGGCGCGCCGCCGGCTCCGGCTCGACCGCCTGCGCCAGCAAGCGGTGGCATTCCTCCGGGGTGGCAAGATCACTTCCGAGCTTATGGAGAAGCGGCGAGCCATCGGGCAGCGCTTCCCGCAGGCTCGCGAGCAAGCCCAGGCTGTCGCGCAGGCCGGAGAGCTCGCGCGGGCGCACGCTTTTCAGCGCCACGCGCGCGGTGATGCGCTCGACGTCGGCGAAGCCGCGCAGCACCTTCGCGATGGGCTCGTACCGCTCCAGGAGCGCATCCACGGCCGCGTGGCGTTCGGCGAGCACGGCACGGTCCCTCAGGGGATTGTGCAGCCAGTGGCGCAGCAGCCGGCTCCCCATGCCGGTGGCACAGCGGTCGAGCAGCGAGTATAGCGTCGGCGCCGGCTCGCCGCGCAGCGTCTCGGTGAGCTCGAGGTTGCGGCGCGTCGCGGCGTCCAGGCGCAGGTACTCGCCGCTGCGCTCGGCGCTTACCGCGGCGACGTGCGCGAGCGCCTGGCCCTGCGTCCTGCCGGCGTACTCGAGCAGCGCGCCGCAGGCGCCGATCGCGAGCGTCAGGTCCTCGCAGCCGAAGCCCTCGAGCGTCGCCGCGCCGAGCTGC
>DATKAX010000348.1:0-2173 GCA_035514595.1 Burkholderiales bacterium | reverse complement strand
GGCACGTTGGTGACGCCGTTGTCGCCGCCGGTGAACGACGACCAGCGGTGCGCGATCCCCCACACCACGTAGCCGAAGGCGATGGTGATCAGGATGAAGTACACGCCGCGGGTTCGCACCGCGAGGCCGAAGAGGAGCGCGAGCAGCGTGCCGGCGAGGATCCCGGCGGGCGCCGCGAGCAGCGTGGGAACGCCGTAGCGCACCTGCAGGATGGCCACCGTGTAGGCCGACACGGCGAAGAACGACGCGTGCGTGAGCGAGAACAGGCCGGCGTGCCCGAGCAGCAGGTCGACCGAGAGCGCGAGCAGGCCGAAGATGTACATCTGCGTGACCAGGCCGGTCCAGAACGGGCCGGCGACATGCGGCAGCGCGGCGGCGGCGGCCAAAGCCACGAGAAGAAATACCGACGCAAACCGGATACGGGTCCCATCGGCACCTGCCTGGCTTACGCTTGCTTGCTGCACGTCAATGCTCCCTGCCGAACAGGCCGCGCGGCCGGAACAGCATCAGCAGCGCGATCGGCCCGAACAGCACGAAGTACGAGAACTCGGGCAGCAGCCAGCGCCCGTAGGCATCGAGCAGGCCGACGATGAGCGCGCCGATCATCGCTCCCTCCAGGCTGCCCAGCCCGCCGACGATCACCACCACCAGCGCGTAGACCAGGATCTCCCACTCGGCGCCGGGGTAGAGCGTGAGGAACGCGCCGCCGACCACGCCCGCCATGCCGGCGAGGAAGGAGGCGAGCGCCGAGACCATCACGAATAGCCGATCGACGTTGATGCCGATGGCGTTCACCTGCTCGCGGTCGTCGACGCCGGCGCGCACCACCGCGCCGAGCTGGGTCTTGCGGTAGAGCAGCCACAGCGCGACGCCGACCGCGACGCCGAAGAAGATCAGCACGAAGCGATAGCGCGGGTAGTAGAGCTCTCCGGGCAGCACCACCGCGCCGCGCAGCGCCGCGGGCGCCGGCACCATCAGGTTGTCGCCGCCCCAGATCCACAGCGCGAGGTCGCCGATCACGAAGGCGACCCCTACGGTGAGCAGCACCTGGGCGAGGTGGTTCTCGCCGGTGCGGCGGATGAGGAAGCGATCGACCAGGAAGCCGAGCACCACCACCGCGGCGCCGCCGCCGGCGATGGCGAGCGCGAAGCTGCCGGTGCGCTGGGCGAGCGTGAGGCCGATGTAGCCGCCGACGAGGTAATAGGCGCCGTGCGCCATGTTGACCACGCGCATCAGCCCGAAGCTGAGCGTGAAGCCGCTCGCGAGCAGGAACAGCAGCGCGGCGAGCGAGACGCCGTTGATGGCCTGCAGGACGGCGCTCGTCAACATGCCGCCCCGCGGGCCGCCGGCGCGATCAGCGCTTGTAGGGACCGCGCTTCAGGAACTCCTCCGGGTCCCACTTCCAGAACTGCGACACGCCCTCGTAGGTCTTGATCGGCACGTTGGTGAGCACCTCGCCGAGCACCGGGTGCCTGATCTTCTCGATCTTCGAGATGTAGACGTTCTGGATCGGGTTGTCGTACTGGTCGAGCTTGAGCGGGCCGCGCGGCGCCTTGACGCTCACGGTGCGCATCGCCTTGAGGAACGCCTCGCGGTCCTCGACCCTTCCCTTGATGGAGTCGATCGCGGTTTTGGTCCACAGCCCCGCCGTGTAGGCGGACTCGCCGAACCAGGACGGCAGGCGCTTGTAGGCCTTGGCGAACGCGGTGGTGAACGCCTGGTTCTCCGGCGTCTGCAGGCCGGCGGCGTAGTTGAGCGAGTTGCCGATCAGGCCGACGGCGCGCTCGTCCATCTGCGGCAGCACGTCCTGGTGCATCCAGTAGCCACCGAAGATCTTCTTTTGCTTGTGCATGCCGAAGTTGAACCAGGCCTCGAACAGGCGCACCCGGTCCGGGCCCACCACCACCGCGGAGACGCCGTCGGTGTCGGCGGGGATGGCGGCGATGGTCGGGCCGTAATCCTTGGTGCCGATCGGGTTCCAGATGATCTTGGCCACCTTTCCGCCGAGCGCGGTGAAGGTGCGCACCGCGCCGAGGGTCACTTCATGGCCCCAGGTGTAGTCCTGGCCGATGAAGGTGACGTTCCTCAGGCCCAGCTCCTTGTACATGTACTCGCCCCAGGGATGGCCGATCTGGCTCGCCGAGACGGCCGTGCGCACCACGGTGGGCGTGCG
>DATKAX010000347.1:0-2793 GCA_035514595.1 Burkholderiales bacterium | reverse complement strand
TGATCATGAACGACAGCCCCAGGATCATGCCGATGGCGCTCACGCCGAAGTACTCGGCGCGGATCGCCTGCATGAACGGGCCGCGCAGGCCCCAGGCGACGCCGTGCAGCACCGCGAAGGCGACCAGCAGCGGCACGCCCGTGGCGTAGGTGAGGGCGAGCAGTCCCGCCATGTGCATCACCATGCAGGCGGCGCAGATGAGGCGCTTGTCGTAGCGGTCGCCGAACGCGGCGCCGGCCGCGATGCCGCCCACCTGCGCCACGGTCATCAGCAGGATGTACAGCGCAGCCGTTTCCACGGGATACCCCAGGCCTTCCTTCAGGTGCGTGATGGCGTGCACGTTGACCGCGGTCACCACGAACAGCGCGAAGCCGTGCCCGAGCGAGAGCAGCCAGAAGGCGGGCGTGCGCAGCGCCTCGCGCGCAGTGAAGTCGCGTGTCGCGGTGGCGGGCTGCGCCGCGCTGGAAGGCGCAACCGGCGCCGCGGCGGGTTCGCCGTCCACGGTCTCGCCATACAGGTGCGGCCGTCCGCGCATCACGCGCGCGAGCGGCCAGCCCAGCACCATGAACAGCACCCCCGAGCCGAAGGCGGTGGGGCGCCAGCCGAAGGACGCGATCGACCAGGCGACCAGCGGCACCGCGATGCCGCCGAACGCGGCGCCCAGCCCGATGATGGACAGTGCGCGCGAGCGCGAGCGCTCGAACCAGTAGATGAGCGCGACGTTGAGGGGAAAAAAGCCGCACAGGCTCGAGCCGAGCGCGATGACGATGAAGGCGCCGTAGAACGCGGCGAGCGATTCGATGCCGCTGAGGATCATGAAGCCCACGCCCAGCAGCAGCACGCCGGCGCGGATCACGCCCTGCGGGCCGAAACGATCGATGATCCAGCCCAGCAACGGCCCGAGGATCGCGGCTTCGAGCTGGTGCAGCGCCGCGGCGAACGAGAGCTGCGTCTTCGACCAGCCGAGGTCGTCGCGCAGCACGGCGACGTAGGCGCCGAAGGATTGCAGCAGCAGGCTCGATTGCAGGAACTGGATGCCCGCGCCGGCGCCCACCATGCGCCAGCCGTAGAAGCGCCTTTTGGCCAAGCTCAGCCGCCCGCCCCTAGAACTCTCGGCGTCTGTGTGGTCATATTCGGAGGATACATGCCGATGCATTCGAAATAGGGGTTGACCATGTGCGGAATCTCGGGGGAGCTGAATTTCTCCGCCGGCCTGGCATCGGCCAGCGCCGTCGAGGCCATGAACGCCAGCCAGGCCCCGCGCGGCCCCGATGGCGCTGGCCTGCACCTGCACGGGCGTATCGCGCTGGGCCAGCGGCGCCTCAAGATCATCGACCTCTCGGAGCGTGCCGAGCAGCCCATGACCGACCCCGTGCTGGGGCTCACGGTGGTGTTCAACGGCTGCATCTACAACTACAAGGAACTGCGCGAGGAGTTGCGCGCGCTCGGCTACGCCTTTTTCTCCGAGGGCGACACCGAGGTGGTGCTGAAGGCCTTCCACGCCTGGCGCGAAAAGGCGCCCGAACGGCTGCAGGGCATGTTCGCCTTTGCCGTCGCTGAGCGCGACAGCGGGCGCGTGACCCTCGCCCGCGACCGCCTCGGTATCAAGCCGCTGTACTACGCCGAAACCCGGGGGCGCGTGCGCTTCGCTTCCACGCTGCCGGCGCTGCTCGCCGCGGGCGACGTGGACACCTCGATCGACCCGGTGGCGCTGAATCACTATCTGTCATTCCATGCCGTGGTGCCGCCGCCGCGCACCATCCTGAAGGGCGTGCGGAAACTCCCGCCTGCCACGGTGCGCACCCTCGAGCCCGACGGCACGGCGCGCGAGCGCGTGTACTGGTCACTGTCCTACGAGCGCAGCGCCGCCGACATCCAGAAGAGCGCGGGCGACTGGGGCGAGGAGCTGCTCGCCGCGCTGCGCCTGGCGGTGGCGCGCCGGCGCATCGCCGACGTGCCGGTCGGGGTGCTGCTGTCGGGCGGGGTGGATTCGAGCCTGATCACGGGCCTGCTGGCCGAAAGCGGGCACGCGGACCTGCGCACCTTCTCCATCGGCTTCGAGGCCGCCCACGGCGAATCCGGCGACGAGTTCCGCTGGTCGGACATCGTCGCGCAACGCTTCGAGACCGAGCATCAGAAGATCTTCATCGAGTCTTCGCGCCTGCTCGATGCGCTGCCGGCCACCGTGCGCGCGATGTCCGAACCGATGGTGTCCTACGACAACGTCGCCTTCTACCTCCTGTCGCAGGAGGTGGCGCGCCACGTGAAGGTGGTGCAGTCGGGCCAGGGCGCCGACGAAGTGTTCGGCGGCTACCACTGGTATCCGAAGCTGGTGGGGTCGGGGGACCCGGCGAAAGACTACGCGCGCGCCTTCCTGGACCGCGATTTCGCCGCCTATTCGGCGCACGTATCGGCCGAGTACGTGGGCCTGGACCACGCCCGCGAGCTGGTCGAGGAGCAGATGGCGCGCTCGAAGGCGAGCGACCCGGTGGACCGCGCGCTGCACCTCGACACCACGGTGATGCTGGTGGACGATCCGGTGAAGCGCGTCGACAACATGACCATGGCCGCGGGCCTGGAAGCGCGCGTGCCGTTTCTCGACCACGAGCTCGTCGAGCTCGCCGCGCGCATCCCGCCGCACCACAAGCTGAGGGACGGCGGCAAGGGCATCCTCAAGGACGTCGCGCGCCAGGTGGTGCCGGCCGCGGTGATCGACCGCCCGAAGGGCTATTTCCCGGTGCCGGCGCTGAAGTACCTCGAGGGCCCGTTCCTCGAGCTCGCGCGCGACGCGCT
>DATKAX010000346.1:0-23116 GCA_035514595.1 Burkholderiales bacterium | reverse complement strand
GTAATCGATGCAGTTGCGCTCTGCCCTTCCATATCTGAGCTCCCTGGAAGAAGGCCGTAGAACGTCGCTGCGCCGCCGCCAGTTTTCGACGATCTGCGCGCTATTTGTCACGGCCGCGGAGTTGTTGTAGGCGGCGTCGAGTGCCGCGCGGTCCATTCCGCGATACAGTTCCGCCATGCCGCTAGAAGACCTCATCTCCGAAGTCTACCGGCGCATCGAGGCGCAGGCCGCGAACCCGGTGTTCATCCACCTGGTGCCGCAGCCGGAGGCGCTGGCGCGGGCGCGCGAGCTCGAGGCGCTGCCGCGCGAGCTGCCGCTCTGGGGCAGGGTATTCGCGGTCAAGGACAACATCGACGTCGCCGGCCTG
Source organism: Burkholderiales bacterium (assembly GCA_035514595.1). Lineage (GTDB taxonomy): Bacteria > Pseudomonadota > Gammaproteobacteria > Burkholderiales > SG8-39 > SCGC-AG-212-J23. Next base: position 22,749 of record DATKAX010000346.1, on the reverse strand, counting down.
CCGACCACCGCGGCCTGCCCGGCTTTCTCGTACACCCCGGAAAAAAGCGCGACCGCAGTCGAGAAGCTGCTCGCCGCCGGCGCGATCCTGGTCGGCAAGACCAACATGGACCAGTTCGCCACCGGGCTCACCGGCACGCGCTCGCCTTACGGCGCCTGCCGCAACGCCTTCGACCCGGCCTACATCAGCGGCGGCTCGAGCTCGGGCTCGGCGCTCGCGGTGGCGCTCGGCATGGCGAGCTTCGCCCTCGGCACCGACACCGCGGGCTCGGGCAGGGTGCCGGCGGCGTTCAACGGGGTGGTGGGCCTCAAGCCCACGCGCGGCTTGGTCTCGAGCGCCGGGGTGGTGCCCGCCTGCCGCTCGCTCGACTGCGTGTCCGTATTTGCCCCCTCGTGCGCCGAGGCGCTGCAGGTGCTGGAGGTGATCGAAGGTCCCGACGCCGCCGATGCGTACTCGCGCGGCGGCGAGCCGGCCGTATTCTCGGCTCACGCGTTCAGATTCGGCGTTCCGGCCGAGCCGGAGTTCTTCGGCGACAGCGGCTATGCGCGGCTCTTCGCGCAGGCGATCCTGCGCCTGCGGGCGCTCGGCGGCACGCCGGTCGAAGTGGACTTCGCGCCCTTCCTCGAAGCGCAGGCGCTGCTCTACGGTCCCTGGGTGGCCGAGCGCTTCGCGGCGCTCGAGCAGCACCTGCCGCACATGCTGCCGGTGACGCGCGAGATCATCGAGTCGGGCGCTCGCTACTCCGCGGCGGAGCTGTTCGCCGCGCAGCACCGGCTCCAGGCGCTGAAGAAGACCGTCGAGGGCGTCTTCGAAGGCATCGAGCTCATGGCGGTGCCGGGCGCGCCCAGCATCTACAAAATCTCGGAGATCGAAGCCAAGCCGCTCGAGCTCAACTCGCGGCTCGGGCGCTACACCAACTTCGCCAACCTCCTCGACCTCGCGGCGCTCACCGTTCCGGCCGGCAGGCGCGAGGACGGGCTGCCTTTCGGCATCACGCTGCTCGGACCGGCGTTCTCCGATCGCTCCCTTGCGGCGCTCGGCGCGCGTTTCGCCGGCGAGAGCGAAATCGCGGCGGCGCGCGCGGGCGTGAAGCTCGCCGTGCTCGGCGCGCATCTTTCCGGCATGCCGCTCAACGGCGAGCTCACCGCGCGCGGCGCGCGGCTGGTGCGCACGACGCGCACCGCGCCGCGCTACCGCCTCTACGCGCTCGAGGGCAAGCCGGGCCTGGTGCGCGCGGCGGACGCCGGCGGCGCGATCGAAGTGGAGGTGTGGGAGCTCGCGCCGCGCCAGTTCGGCGACTTCGTGTCCAGGATCGCGCCGCCGCTCGGCATCGGCACGCTCGAGCTCGAGGACGGCGAGCAGGTGAAGGGCTTCCTGTGCGAGGCCTACGCCGCCGAGGGCCGCCCCGACATCACCGGCTACGGCGGCTGGCGCGGCTACCTTTCGGCAGTCGCCACGACGGTCGACCCCTGACCGCGAAAGACGCGCTAGCGGCGCGCGTCCGCCTCCAGCGCCTCGCGCGCCGCGTCGCGCTCGGCGCGCGCTTCGAGCTGCAGCCGGTAGGCTGCGTAGTACTTGAGGACGTCGCGCACGTAGCGCACCGGCTCGCGGCCGATGAAGCGGCCGGCGGCGATCTCGACGTTGTCGAACCACGCGTCAGCATCCAGGCCCTGCTTTCCGGCGCGGCTGCGCAGGCGCGCGATGCGCGTCGGGCCGGCGTTGTACGCCGCGACGGCGAACAGGGTCCGGTTCTGCTCGTCGAGCCCGGGGTCGTTGAAGTGCCGGTCCATCAGGATGCGCAGGTATTTCACGCCGGCGTGGATGTTCGCCTCGGCGCGGTGGATGTCGCCCACGCCCATCGCGCGGCCGGTTTCCGGCAGCAGCTGCATGATGCCGATCGCGCCGGCCGGGCTGCGCGCGTCCTGGTCGAGGCGCGACTCGCGGTAGGCCTGCGCCGCCACCATCAGGTAGTCGACCCGGTAGCGCTCGCCGTACTTGCGGAACAGATCGATCGTCGCCTCGAACTTGCGCCATTCCGAGGAGCGGGTGCTGTTCTCGATGCGCCGGATGCGCCGGTGCGTGTCGAGCAGCTCCCACTCGGTGAGCCGGCCGGTGTGCTTTCGGCTGGACAGGAAGGCGTTCACTTCGGCGGCGAGGAGCGGGCTGTCCCTGCGGAACGCCCATGCGGTCTCGGCGCCGCTGCGCAGCGCGATGTGGGGAAGCGGCCTGATCTTCGGCAGGATCCGGGCCCACAGCTTCGCCTTCCAGTCGTCGACCACGATGATGCCGAGCAGCCCCGCGCTCAGCATCTCCATCAGGTCCTCGTCCTCGAGCGCATCGGGCACGATCCGGATCCTCATCGGCGCCAGGTCCGCCCGCTGGAAGCGCGCGTTCAGCGCCGTGAGGCTCTCGTAGTAGCTGGAAGCCTTGCGCACGTGCACTTCCTTGCCGGCGAGATCCTCGAGGACTGCGAGCCTGGGCGAGGCGGGGCCGGCGACCACGATCTCGGAGACGTTCTCGAGCTGCGGCACCGAGAAGTCCACGTGCGCCTGCCGCGAGGCGGTGATGGTGAGGTTGGCGACCGCGATGTCGCCGCGTCCCTCGACGAGGTGCTCGATCAGCTTTTCGCGCGGCGTGGGGATCAGGGCCACGGTGAGCGGCCGCGCGCCCAGGCTGCGGCGGTACTTGCGGTTGATCCAGCGCTCGAACTCGCGCACCGAGTCGGCGCTGATGCCGCGCTGCCTGCCGCGGTCGCTGTAGAACAGCGTGCGGCTGTGCGGCAGCAGCGCGCGGATGAGCCGCGCCTCCCGCATGGCGTCGAAGTCGCGCAGCGCCGGCGCGGTGAGGACGTCGAGGGCGAGCGCCGCCGGCTCGGGGGAATTTTGCGCAAAGGCCGCAAGGGGCAGCGAGAGAAGCAGCGAGACGAGCCTGCGCCCCGGCACGCTCGCTACACCTTGAACGATTCGAGCGTCTCGCGCGCGAACAGCTCTTCGGGCGCGAAGCGGCGTTTGGAAAGGCCCTGCTCGTGGTGGTAGCGCAGGAAGGTGTCGAGCACGTGGCGGTTGGGGGCGAGGCCGTAGGGCCACCAGTCCTCGCCCATCTCGCGGCGCGCCTCCTCGACGTGCGCAACGCTCCAGGGAAGCATCGCGGGCAGGGCGGCGGTCTGGAGCAGCATCGCGTAAGCCTTTTCCTTGGCGGCCGAGAACGCCTTGTAGAGGGACTGCGCGATCCAGCGGTAGGCGTCGTACACGTCGCGGCGGATCACGACGGTGTGCATGATGGGGAAGATCTTCGTTCGCCGGTAATAGTCGCGCTCGGCGGCGGCGTAGTCGGGGAAAAGCCGCTTCACGGCGTCCGACTGCGAGTAGAAGGTCGAAGGTGCGCGCGCGGTGACCAGGGCATCGATCTCGCCGGCGGCGAGCATCGCGGACAGGGTCCTGTCCTTCGGAATCGAAGAAAGCTTGATCGTGGAGGGAAGATCGAGCTTGAGCTTCTCGTCGCGCCCGGGCTCCTCTTCGCCGCCTGAGAAGTGCTCGACGTCGGTGACCTTCACGCCGTGCTCGTCGGAGAGGATGCCGCGGATCCAGACCGGTGCGGTCATCTGGTACTCGGGCACGCCAATGCGCTTGCCCTTGAGCTCCTCGGGCCTTCGCACGCCGCTTTTCGCGGAGACGAAGATGCAGGAGTGGCGGAAGAAGCGCGAGGGAAAGGCAGGGATCGCGATGAAAGGCGGATGTTCCCCATCTAGAGAGGCAACGTACGAAGAGAGCGACATCTCGCAGGCGTCGAACTCGCGGTAGCGCAGCATGCGGAAGAAGGTTTCTTCCACCGGCAGCGACAGGTAGTTGAGGTCGATGCCCTCCGGCTGCACGCTGCCGAGCGCAAGCGCTCGGGTGCGGTCGTAGTCCCAGCAGGCGAGCGTCAGGCGAAGCTTCGCGGTCATCACGGGTTCCTGGAGAGGTTGTCGATCATAGCAATCAGGCAGCGGCGCGTCGCCGCGACCTCGGCCGCGGCGACGCCGCGCACCGCGATGCGGTTCACTTCCTCGGCGAGCGGCTCGAGCTTCGCCTGCAGGGCGCGCCCTTTCGGGGTGAGGTGGACGTAGACGTTCTTGCGGTTCCCGGAAAGGCGGCGGCGCGCGACGTAGCCCGATTCCTCCATCGCGCGGATGGCGGCGAACGTGGTGGGCTCGCTCATGCCGGCGAGCTCGGAGAGCCGGCGCTGCGTCAGCCCGTCCTCCTGCCACAGGATGCGCAGGAACGCCCAGTGCCCGAAAGGCACCGAGTGCCCGGCGAGCCGCGCGGTCAGGCTGCGCACCAGCGCGCGCGCCGCCTCGCGGACGAGGTGCGCTAGGCGCTCTTCACCGGGGGGCTTAATGAGATCTCCTTGCCGGCGCGCGCCGACTCGAGGATCGCGAGGCAGACTTCGAGCGTCGCCATGCCCCAGGCGCCGTCGTGCAGCGCGGGCTTGCCCGAGACCGCGGCATCGTAGAGCTCGTCGATCACTTCCACGCGCGGGATTCGCGGCGGCGCGAGCGCTTCGAGGCGCTTCTCCTCGTCGGCGTAGATCATCACGCCCTCGGGCAGCGGCCTCAGGTCGGCGCGCTCGCACGAGACCACGAGCAGGCCGAAGTGCGGGTGGTGCGCGGGGAGTTCCTGTCTTCCATTTTCGTTCCTTGAATATTTCAACTGGCGCTCGTCCGCGCCCTTCAGAGCCTTGCGCGCCGCGCCGTAGCGCGAAGGGTCCTTCCTGCGCCCCATCTCGCCCACCCAGCCCATCAGCTCGTCGGAGTCGAAGTGCGCATAGCCGCTGTAGGTCAGCGAAGCGAAGGCGCCGTTATCGAAGTCGAGCAGGCAGGAATAAGCGCCCTCGGTGGCGCGCGCCGGATCCCAGTTGCCCGTGGCTGCGCGGACCGATCGGACATCTCCCTGGGCAAGCAACCGGACGACGTCCACCTGGTGCGCGGCCTGGTTGAACACGGCGCCGCCGCCGCGCGCAGTGTCGAGCTCCTCCAGACGGCGCGGCCGGTAGAGGAAATCGGTGAAGTTGAGCGAGGCGATCATCCGCAGCGCGCCGAACGCGGCGCTCGCGATCAGCTTCCGGGCATGCAGAACCGGCGCGTCGAAGCTGTGGCTCGGGCCGACGACGAGTGCGACTCCCGCCCGGCGCGCCGCGTCGATCATGGTGCGGCACTCCTCGAGCGCGAGCGCCATCGGCTTTTCCACCAGGACATGTTTGTTGCTTGAAGCGGCGAGGCAGGCGTGCGCCGCGTGGTGCTCGTGCGGCGTTGCGACATAGACCGCTTGCACCGCCGGGTCTGCGCACAGCGCCTCCACGCTCGGGTAGGCCCTGGCGCCGAACCGCGACTCGAAGCCGGCGCGCGCCTCCGGCCGGGGGTCGGCGCCGGCCACCAGCGCGACGCGCGGGTCGGCGGCGAGCGCCGGCGCCATGAGATCGAAGGCGCGTCCGAGTCCGGCCGCGCCGAGCTTGAGCTTGCGCACGTCAGGGCGTTATCATTTGCTTAGGAGGCTAAGTTTATCCGATGCTGACGAAGGAACAGAACGAGCTCCTGTGCCGCGTCGAAGGCGCCGCGGCGATGGGCCGGCTGATGCGCAGCCACTGGCTTCCGGTGTGCATGAGCGAGGAGGTGGCTGAGCGCGACGGCGCGCCGGTGCGCGCGCGGCTGCTGGGCGAGGACCTGGTGGTGTTCCGCGACTCGAACGGGCGCCTCGGCGTGCTCGACGAGCACTGCCCGCATCGCGGCGCCTCGCTCGCGTTCGGGCGCAACGAGGCCTGCGGGCTGCGCTGCCTCTACCACGGCTGGAAGTTCGACGTGGAGGGAAGCGTGCTCGACATGTCCTCGGAGCCCGAAGGCGCCGCGATCCGCCAGGCGATCAGGGCCCGCGCCTACCCGGTGCGCGAAGGCGGCGGCTTCGTCTGGATCTGGATGGGGCCGATAGAGCAGATGCGCGGGTTCGAGCCCCCGGCCTGGGCGCCGACCCCCGAGACGCGCATCAGCATCGTCAAGATCCACGCGGCGTGCAACTGGGCGCAGGTGCTCGAGGGCTCGATCGACTCGGCGCACAGCTCCAGCCTGCATTCCACCAACATGCCTTCGGCCGAGGTCGAAGGGTCCACCGCGACCGACTCGGCGTGGCTGCGCCCCTCCACCGACAAGGCCCCGCGCATGCAGTTCGAGCCGACGGGCTACGGCTTTCGCTACGCCGCGATCCGCAAGCCGATCCTCAACCCCGAGACCCACCAGTACGTGCGCACCACGCTCTTCATCGCGCCCTTCACCGTGCTGATCCCGCCGAACGACCAGTATCGGCTGGCGCAGATGCTGGTCCCGATCGACGACCTGAACACCATGTTCTACTGGGTGGCGTGGCACCCGGATCCGGCGAAAGGCATCTCGCAGGAGGCGTGGCGCAGATTCTGCGCCGCCACCGTCGGCGTCGACCTGGACGAGAACTACCGGAAGAAGCGCAACCTCGAGAACCGCTACCTGCAGGACCGCGAGGCGATGAAGCGCGGCGACTTCACCGGCATCCAGGGCATCCCGACCCAGGACATGGCGATGTGGGAATCGATGGGTGCGATCGCCGACCGCAGCCGGGACAAGCCCGGCACGAGCGACGTCGCGGTGGTCCAGTTCCGCCGCATGATGGTCGCAGCGGCGAAGAAGGTCCAGGAGGGCGGCCCGGCCATCGGCACCACCGAGCCGCGCATCCCGCACCTCAAGCTCGCCTCCTTCGAAGGCGTGGTGCCGAAGACGACCGACTGGCGCACGCCGGGCGCACCCGAAGAGAGTGCCGTCACCGCAAAGTAGTATCGCCGCCCCGCCTTGCGCGAAATCAGTCCAGATGGTGCGCCAGGCGTAGCTGCAGGAAGTCGATACCCGGGTTCGGTCGCCGGATGCCGCCGTTGGAGAGGTGCTGCAGCCGCAGGCTGACGTCGTAGCGGCCGCGCTGCCCGAAGCGCACCCCGGCGCCGAGGTGATCGCCGAACTGGAAGCTGCTGCCGAACACGCGGCGCTCGCTGATGTTGAGCTCGGTGATGAGATGAAACCCGATGGCGGCCTCGAAATAGTACGACGGCCACTCGCGCGCCCGGCTCTGCAGCCGGAATACCGGCGTGAGGCCGAAATCGTAGAGCGTAGTCGTGCGGCTGTGCCAGGCGCCGGCCGCGAGATCCCAGTAGCCGGCGATCTCCCAGCTGCGCCCGGCGGACCACGTCTTCTGCCACTTCCATTGCGCCCCCACCCGCCACAGCTTCGTATCTTCTTCTCCGTAGCCGAGCTCGAGGGCGAGCCCGTCCAGCGCGCGGGCCGGCGCAGCCAGCGAAACTGCGGCGGCGAAGGCGGCGGCGCAGGCGGTTTTCCGTATCATTGACCGGGTCATGGCACAGTACGTATACACGATGCGGCGCGTCGGCAAGGTGGTCCCGCCCAAGCGCGCCATCCTCAAGAACATCTCGCTCAACTTTTTCCCGGGCGCCAAGATCGGCGTGCTCGGCCTGAACGGCTCGGGCAAGTCGACGCTGCTCAGGATCATGGCGGGGGTGGATGATAACTACGAGGGCGAGGTGGTGCGCATGCCCGGCATCCGCGTCGGCTACCTCGAGCAGGAGCCGAGCCTCGAGTCGGGCAAGACGGTGCGCGAGGCGGTGGAGGAAGGCCAGGGCGATACGCTCGCCGCGAAAAAGCGGCTGGAGGAAGTCTACGCGGCCTACGCCGAGCCGGACGCCGACTTCGAGAAGCTCGCCGAAGAGCAGGCGAAGCTCGAGGCGCAGGTCAGCGCCGGCGGCGCCGACCAGCTCGAGGTGGCGGCCGACGCGCTGCGGTTGCCGGATTGGAATTCCAAGGTGGAGATTCTTTCGGGGGGAGAGAGGCGGCGGGTAGCGCTCTGCCGCCTGCTGCTCTCCAAACCGGATTTGCTTTTATTGGATGAACCGACGAACCACCTCGACGCGGAGAGCGTCGAATGGCTGGAGCAGTTCCTGCACCGCTTTCCCGGCACCGTGGTCGCGGTGACCCACGACCGCTACTTCCTCGACAACGTGGCGGGCTGGATCCTCGAGCTCGACCGCGGCCACGGCATTCCCTGGGAGGGCAACTACTCGAGCTGGCTCGAGCAGAAGCAAAAGCGCCTGCAGGTCGAGGCGAGCCAGGAGGCGGCGCGCATCAAGGCGATGCAGGCCGAGCTCGAGTGGGTGCGCCAGAACCCGAAAGGGCGGCAGGCGAAGTCCAAGGCGCGCCTCGCGCGCTTCGACGAGCTCGCCTCGCAGGAGCACCAGGCGCGCAACGAGACGCAGGAGATCTTCATTCCGGTCGCCGAGCGCCTGGGCAACGAGGTGATCGAGCTCAAGAAGGTCTCCAAGGGCTACGGCGAGCGCCTGCTGATCGACAAGCTCTCCTTCAAGGTGCCGCCCGGGGGCATCGTCGGCATCATCGGGCCGAACGGGGCCGGCAAGTCGACGCTCTTCAGGATGATCATCGGAGAGGAGAAGCCCGACGCGGGCAAGATCGAGCTCGGCAAGACGGTGAAGCTGGCGCATGCCGGCCAGTCGAGGGATGAACTACAGAATCAAAAAACCGTCTGGGAGGACGTCTCCGGCGGGCAGGACACCATCACCGTGGGCAAGTTCCAGATGCCTTCGCGCGCCTACCTCGCGCGGTTCAACTTCCGCGGCGCCGACCAGCAGAAGCAGGTCGGCAGCCTCTCCGGCGGCGAGCGCGGGCGCCTGCACCTCGCGAAGATGCTGCGCTCGGGGGCCAACGTGCTGCTGCTCGACGAGCCCTCGAACGACCTCGACGTCGAGACCCTGCGGGCGCTCGAGGAGGCGCTGCTGGAATTCGCCGGCGCCGTGCTCGTCATCTCGCACGATCGCTGGTTCCTCGACCGCATCGCCACCCACATCCTCGCCAGCGAAGACGATTCGCAGTGGGTGTTCTTCAGCGGCAACTACCAGGAGTACGAGGCCGACAAGAGAAAGCGCCTGGGCGAGGAAGCCGCGCGCCCGCACCGCATCAAGTACAAACCCCTCAAGACCTGAAAACCGGGGTCAGAGCCCGATTTCGGCCGCGTGGCTACCAGACCGCTTCGACGACAGAGGCGCGCGCGAGCCGACGGTCCGCGGTGACAAGGCGAAGGCCGAGCACCAGCGCGATGGCGGCGATGATGCGATCCGCGGGATCTCCCGGGATGTGATGCTCGAAGTTGCCGGCCTGCTGCGCGATCGCCGCGCTCACGGGCTCGAAACGAAGATCGGGGAGCAGGCCGACATCCTGCAGCCATCGATCGATCAGCGCGTGCGTATCGAGCACGATCACCGGTTCGCGTCCCAATCCTCGGGATCGATCACCGGCTCGGTCGGGCGATCGAAGCGCCGCACGCTGTTGCGCAGCCGAGCACGCGCCGCGGCGATCTCATCCTGGGAGGGCGTGGGCGGCGCAAGCTCGGCGATCGCTTTCCCGCGGGAAGTGACCCGCAGGCGCTCGCCCTTGCGGACGCGGCGCAAGTAAGCCGGCAGATTCTGGCGCAGCGTACTGACCTTGACTTCCTTCATGAAGACGTCTCCTTGTACACGTCGCTTGTACAAGCGGCCGACTGGCCTGCGGCAAACGCGGCAAATCGGGCTCTGACCCCGAATTCAGAGGTAGGGGGCGAACAGACGCGCGATGCCGTCGCGCAGCTTGATGGGCAGTGGGCGCGCGTCGACCTCGGCGAGCGTGAGGCGGCGCGCGCCGCCGAGCCGCGCCTGGGCGAGGCCCTCCATGTGCGCGCCGAACTCCACGCTGTAGCACTCGACGTCGAGCTCGAAGTTGAGCCGCAGGCTGCGCGCGTCCCAGTTGGCCGAGCCGATCAGCGTCCAGGCGCCGTCGACGACCATCAGCTTCGAGTGGTCGAACGCGCCGCCGCGCACCCAGACGCGGCAGCCGCGCACCAGCACCTGCCAGAGCTGGCCGAACACCGCCCATTGCACGTGCGGCAGGTCGCTTTTCTCCGGCAGCAGGATGTCGACTTCCACGCCGCGCATCGCGGCGGCGTTGAGCGCCGAGATCAGCGCGGCGTCGGGAAGGAAATAGGGCGTCAGGATGCGCACCGAGCGCTGCGCCGCGTTGAGCCCGCCGATCAGCGCCCAGCGCAGGCGGTCGTGGCTTTCGTCGGGGCCGGCCTCGATGACGCGCACCAGCGCGGTGGCGCCCGGCACTGCCTCGATCGACGGGAACCATTGTGGGCCGCGCAGCGCCTCGCCGGTCGCGAACTGCCAGTCGTCGGCGAACACCTCGGCGAGGTGCGCCACCCCCGGGCCGCGCAGCCGGAAATGCAGGTCGCGGAACGCCTGCCCGGGGGCGTCGGGATTCCAGTAGCGGGAATCGACGTTCATACCGCCGGTGAAGCCGAAGACCCCGTCGACCACCAGGATCTTGCGGTGGTTGCGCAGGTTGATCGCGTGCAGGCGCGCAGGAACGAGCGGCGGGTTGAACACCGCCACCGGCACGCCCGCGCGGCGCAGGGGCTTCACGGCCGAAGTGCTGGAGAAGCGCGCGTCGACGTCGTCGATCAGCACCCGGACCGCGACGCCGCGCTGCGCGGCGGCGGCGAGCGCCTGCACGAAGTCGGCCCCGATGCCGACGGCATCGAAGATGTAGGAGGCCATGACGATCGAGGCGCGTGCGGACCGGATCGCCTCGAGCATCGCCGGATAGGCGTTCGCGCCGTCGACCAGCGCCTCGAGCGTGTTGCCGGGCAGCAGCGGCCGCTCGACGATCTGGCTCACCAGTCGCGCAAGCGGCGCGAAATGCGTGCCGGGCTCGCCCGGCGCAAGCTGCGGCAGGCTGCGGTAGCGCTCCAGGCGGGCGCGCATCCGCGCGGCGCGGCGCTGCACGCGGTTGATGCCGAGGAGCGCATAGAGGAACGGCCCGAGCGCCGGCATCAGCCAGATGACGATCACCCAGAGCGCCGCCGAGCGCGCCTCGCGCTTGTAGATGATGGCGTGGCCCGAGGCGACCAGCGCCAGGGCGAGGACGGCGGCGCCGAACGCGAGGTCGACCGGATCGGTCATGGACCGCATTCCACCAGAACTAAGCCCCTTGCGCCGCAGTCTGGTTCATATGCGGGCAGTCACGATTACTCCCGGGAAGGCCGGGTCGCTGGAGCTCGGGGAGGTCGACGAGCCCGGCCCCGAGGCGGGTCCGGTCCTGGTGCGCACCCTGGCCGTAGGGATCTGCGGCACCGACCGGGACCTGGTGCGCGGGGCCTACGGCGAGGCGCCGCCGGGTCGCGAGCGGCTGGTCCTCGGCCACGAGTCGCTCGGCCGGGTCATCCACGCCCTGCCTCAGACCGGCCTCACGACCGGGGACCTGGTGGTGGGCATCGTGCGCCACCCCGACCCGGTGCCTTGCGCGAACTGCGCGCTCGGCGAATGGGACATGTGCCGCAACGGCCGCTACACCGAGCGCGGGATCAAGCAGCTCGATGGCTTCGGCGCCGAGCGCTGGCGCAGCGACCCCGGCTTCCTGGTCAAGGTGAGCCCGCGGCTCGGCCTCGCGGGCGTGCTGCTCGAGCCGGCGAGCGTGCTCGCGAAGGCCTGGGAGCACATCGAGCGCATCGGCCGGCGCTCGCGCTGGGCGCCGGAGCGCGCGCTGGTCACAGGCGCGGGGCCGGTCGGCCTGATGGCGGCGATGATCGGCGTGCAACGCGGCCTCGAGGTGCATGTCCTCGACCGCAACGAGGACGGGCCGAAGCCTGTCCTGGTGCGCGAGCTGGGCGCGGCCTACCACACCCGGTTCCCGGCGTTCGAGCCGGATATCGTGATCGAATGCACCGGCGCGCCGAGCGTCATCGTGCAGGCGGTGAGCGGCTGCGCGCCGGGGGGCATCGTGTGCCTGACCGGGCTGGGCGACGCGGAGCTCCGCGCCTCCTCGTTCGACGTCGCCGCGCTCAACCAGTCCATGGTGATGGAGAACCGCGTGGTGTTCGGCTCGGTGAACGCCAACCTGCGGCACTACCAGGCCGCCGCCGAGGCGCTGGCGCGCGCCGAGCGCGCCTGGCTGGAGCGCGTCATCACGCGCAGGGTCGCGCTCGAGGCGTGGGGCGAGGCCTACGACAAGCGGGAGGGCGACGTGAAGACGGTGCTGTGCTTCGAGAATTGAAACAGTGGGGAATCGCCTGTCGCGAAGCGACGCGCTCATGAACCGGGATTATTCGACACGTGCGCGCGGTGCGCAGCGATAGCGCAAGGCGGGCGGCGGGGGCACAATGGCTGTGCGTCGAGCGAAAAAAAGACGGCGACTACACTTTGTTTGGCCCTGCCGGGGACGGTCCGGTCTCTCGGTTGGGGGCCCGCGTAGGGTTGCTCCCTACACGCGCGTAGACATGATGCGACTTTGGAGCGCGCGCTTCGATTTCGATTATTTGCCACGTCCGCTCGCGCTTTCGTTACGATGGCCGTGCGCTGCATGCCCACGCCTCAAGTCCGAACTCTGCGGCTGGCCGCCGAAACGCTGGGCGGCGAAGCCCACCTCGCTCAGGCTTTGGGCGTCTCCTCCGAGCAGCTTGCGCGCTGGCTCAACGGCGACACGCCTCCGCTGGAGGTCTACATGGCGGCGCTCGACTTCGTCGCGCGCGGCCCGCACGGCGAGCATCCCGGGGGCGAGTCGAAGCACAAAAAAAGAGGGCACGACCGCTAGCCGTGCCCTCCGTGCTGCACCTTCCTGCCAAGCGTCGATCAGACGGCGACTACACTTTGTTTGGCCCTGCCGGGGACGGTCCGGTCTCTCGGTTGGGGCTGATAACAGCGTGACGGCCACTGGTCTGGTCGGCTCGCGTAGATTGCTCCCTACACGCGCGTAGACATGATGCGACTTTGGAGCGCACGCTTCAATGGGTGCCCGTAGTCCGTCAGGACTACGCGGCTAGGTGCCTACCTTCGCGGTGATCGGGGGCTTCGGCAGCCAGCTTTCGCCGGGCTCCAGCACGAAGGTGAACTCGAGCCGGTAGTCTTCCCCGTCCTTCCTGAAGTCCCCGACCAGCGCCTTCGTGACGCCGAACTGGCTGTCGGTCTCGAGGTGAGGGTCGGCGGGATCGTAGACCTGCGAGGCGATGGTCTTGAAGCCCGGCTTGTGGACCAGGAAGTGGATGTGGGCCGGCCGGAAGTTGTGGCGCCGCTGGGCACGCAGCAGCGCGCCGGTGGGCCCCTCGGTGGGCACCGGGTAGCCGGCGGGCTTGACGCTTCTGAAGGCGAACCCGCCGTCGGCATCGGTCGTAAAGCGGCCGCGCAGGTTCATTTCGGCCTGCGCCGGATCCTGGTTCTCGTAAAGGCCTACGGGGGAGGGATGCCAGACCTCGACCTCGGTGCCGGCGATCGGCCGTCCCTCGGGGTCGCGCACCCACCCGCGGAAGCTGAGCGCGGCGCCCGGCGTCGGCGAGCGCACGATCGACTCGCCGTTCGCGCAGCGCGGCGCCCCTGCGCGGTAGAACGGGCCGAGATTGTTCGCCTGCGTCGGCCGCTCGCCCTTGGCGCCGTTGTTCAGCAGGCACACCAGGTTGGAGATCCCGAGCGCCCCCGCGAGCAGCATCGCCTCGTTGTGGCTCGGCGTAGTGCGCTGCCCGATCGCGTTGACGGCGCCGATCGCCTCCTGGAACTCCTTCTCGGTGAGCCGTGTCTCCCGGACGAACGCGTGCAGGTGGCGCACCAGCGCCGAGAGCAGCTCCAGCGTCCTGGCATCCGGCGTGCGCCGCATCTCGTGCAGCACGGCTTCGGTGACGTCGTCCTGGCGCTCGATCAGCATCCTCTGTCCTCTACGCAAGAGGACAAAGTCTAGCGCTGTTTGTGCCAGCCTCCGCCGCCGCGCTGGCGGTTCTGGGAGAAGCCGCCGCGCTGGCCGTCGTTGGAAAAGCCGGATGCGGCCGGCATGCGCTGCGTTCGGTGCTCGCTGCGCAGCCTGGGTGGCGCCCCATGCAACCGCGGTGGAGCGCTTTGCAGCTGCGGTGGAGCGCTTTGCAGCCGCGGCGCGCTCTGGATGATCGGCTGGCGGCGCGACTCCGGCACTCGGCGATACTCACGCACCGTGACCCGGGGTCGGTGCTCTTGCGGCCGGTGCTTCGTCCACCCGGACGGCGCCTGCTTGTGCCATTTGCGCGGCGCGACGTGAAAGTGCGTGATGTGAACCGGGCGCGCCGGCCAGGGGCGCCAGAACACCGGGCGGAAGTGCGGCCACCACCACGGCCCGTACACGACGTAGGGATCGTAGTAGCGCACGTAGATCACCTCGGTGCGTGGCGCTACCACGATCGCGCCGCCGTTCTGCTCGACGGCGTACTCGCCGTCGCTTTGCAGGTTTCCCGCGGCCTGGGCGCGCCGGCGCAAGGACTGGACCGTGTCCATGACATGCGGCTCCTGGCGCAGGAAAGCCTCGCCCAGATCGCGCGTCCATTGCGGGCTCTCGTCCATGCGGGCGAGAACCTCGGGGAAGGCGACCAGCGATTTCACGGCGGCGTCCCAGGGCTCGCGTTCCACGGCGCCGAGCGCCTCGTCGCCGCTGAGCTGCGGGTTGGCGCGCGACCAGGCCGCGGCAAGCGCGAGCTCCTCCGGATAGGTCGCCGCCACCAGAATCTGCGTCAGCAGCGAATCCGGGTAGAGCGCGATCGGCGCGACCAGCGCATCGAGCTCGGCCTGGTTGAAGATGCGCGCCTGCGCCGGCGCGCAGGCGAGGGCGAGGGCGGCGCACACGAGCCAGTACTTGAGCGCTCTCATGCGGCAACTCTAGGCCGGCGGGCGCCGAGCGGCCGTGACAATGTGTAACCAGATGTACGGGCACGAAAACTGCGGCGCTGCGCACGATGCGCCTGCTGCTCGCTTTCCTGGTGCTCGCGGCGACGGCGGTTGCCGCCGACGAGCGCGAGCGCGCCTTCCGCTGGTTCGATCTCGACGGGGACGGCAAGATCTCGCTTGCCGAAGCGGCGGGCTACGAGGAGATCGTCCTGCGCTTCGACAAGGGAGACCGCAACCGCGACGGCAAGCTGAGCGCGGCGGAGTTTCGCCGCCTCGCGCGCATCAAGCTGCCGCGCGCCGCCAGGCCGGCAAGCGCCGCAGCCGGCGGCACGTCGCCGGAGAACGACGCACCGGGCAGAAAGCGTGAGGAGTTCGACTGGCTCGACCGCAACGGGGACGGCTTCGTCACACGGGGCGAAGCGCGCGTGCTCGGGGGCGCGCGGCGCTTCGAAAGCACCGACGCGAACGGCGACGGCAAGCTCAGCCGGCGCGAGTTCTACGCTGGACCGCGCAGGAAGCGCTAGGCGATTCACGCGTGGCGACGAGGGCTTTCACCGGCAGGTGATCGGAAGCGAGCGCGGCGAGCGCGGAGCGATGCGCGGTGAGCGCGAGCAGGGCGTGGCGCGGCCGCACCCACACACGGTCGAGCGCGACCAGCGGCCAGCGCGAGGGAAACGAGCGCTCGGCCGGCGAGTGCCCGAGCAGCTCGTGCAGCCAGCGCAGCGGGCGGCTGAGCGGCAGCCACTCGTTGATGTCGCCCAGGACCACCAGGCGCTCTTGCGCCGGGGTCGATCTCAGCACCTCCAGGAGCGCTTTCACCTGGTAGCGGCGCTCCGCGGGCACGAGGCCGAGATGCGTGACGATGACGCGCACCGCAGCGCCCGCGACCTCGAGGTCGACGTCCAGGGCGTTGCGCGGCTCGCGGCGCGAGTAGGTGAAGCCGAGGCGGCGCACCGCGAGCACCTTGCGACGCGTCAAGAGCGCGTTGCCGAAAGGCCCGTCGTGGCGCAGCAGCGTCAGCCCGGGCACGGCTTGCATCTCGAGCTTGTGCGCGAGGTAGTCGAGGCGGTAGTCGACTTCCTGCAGGCCCACGGTATCGCAGCCGAGCTCCGCGATGACCCCTGCGATGCGCGCCGCGTCCTTGCGGCCGTCGGTGCCGCGGCAGCCGTGCACGTTGTACGAGGCGACGCGCAGGCAATCCCGGCCGAGCTGGCCGGAAATCGCCTGCCAGTTAGCGAGGCTGGCGCTGGGCCGCGCCATCGGCGCCCAGGCGGCGCTCCATGCGGTTGAACCAGCGCTTCACCCACCAGGAGCCTGCGGCGAGCAGCACCGCGACCCCGCCCACCAGCCACCAGTTGATCGATCCCGAGCCGCTGAGGAAGGCTTCGAGCTCGTGGCCGAAGACGGTGGCGGCGAGCGTGCCCGGCAGCATGCCGATCGCGGTCCCCAGGCCCAGGTGCCAGAGCTTCATGCGCACCGCGCCGGCGACGATGCCTTCGACCGCGAAGGGCGCGAGCGGCACCAGACGCAGCAGCGTGAGCGCGAGCAGGCCGCGCGTCTTCAGCACCTCGATCATGCGGTCGAGCTTCGGCCCGGCGAGGCGGCGCACGGTGTCGCGGCGCATGTGCGCCCCGGCGTAGTAGGTGACGAGCGCTGCGAGCGTGATCCCGCTGAGCGCGAGGGCGAGCCCGGTCCAGGGGCCGAAGGCGATCACCGCCGCGAGCGTGATCAGCGGCCGCGGGAACATGATGAAGCAGGCCGGCGTGTAGGCGGCGAGGATCACGAGCGGCGCCCACCAGCGATTCGCAAACTCGTGCGCCCATTGCACCGCGGCTTCGCCGTTGACGCTCTCGCTGACCGGCGTGAAATGCCACAGCGCGAACAGCGCCGCGAACCCGATCGCGATCGCCGCGAGCTTGCCCCAGGCAGGACGCTCGATGGCCGCGGCGCCGGGCCCGGCATGCCGGTCGCCGTGCAGCACGTCGAGCGCGATCGGCTCGTCCGGGTCGGCGACCGCCGCCACGTTGACCACGGCCTCGGGCCATTCCGGCAGATCGTCCAGCGCCTTCAGCGTCGGGCCCGGGCCGACCAGCGCCGCGATCGCCTCGCGCAGGCTGCCCGCGCGGTCGATCGCCTCGCGCACCGTTTCGTAAGGCTGGTGCAGGTGCTCGGCGAGCAGGCGGTCCCGGAAGCCGCGGATCGCGGCCGACACCTGCGGCCGGCCGCGCGCCTCGATCACCGCGTCGCATTCGGTGTCCATGCTCATCGAGCGCTTGCAGAGGTTGGACGAGCCGATGCGCAGCACGCGGTCGTCGACGACCATCAGCTTCGAGTGCACGTCGATGCAGCAGCCTTCCGGAAGCCCCGGGATGTCCGGATAGTAAACGCTGAAGCGCCCATAGCGGTCGTTCTTGCGCAGCTGCAGTATCAGCTTCGTGCGCAGCACGTGCATGGTGTGCTCCTCGAGCCAGCCGTGGCTGAGCAGGCGCACCACCAGCACGATTTCGGGCCCGTCGGGCTCGGCAAGGCGCTTCTCGAGCGCCGCGGCGATGCGCGGCGCGGTGAAATACTGGTTCTCGATGTACAGCGTGCGGCTCGCCGCCGCGATCATGTCGAGATACAGGTTCTCCACTTCGCGCACGGCCGGCGCTTCGCCGCGCGGCGGCGCCGTGCGGGCGATGCCGACCTCGACGCCCGCGACGTCGGGAGCGAGATCGTGGGGCCAGGGATCGCCTTGCACGCCGACCGGCTTCAGGCGGTGCCCGGTCGCAAGCTCCCAGCGCTCGCGAGCGAGCATGGCGAGCGCGCGCGCGGCGTCGTCGTCCACCGCCATCATCAGGTCGTGAAACGGCGGGTAGCGCTCGTCGTAAGCGACGCGCCGCGGGTCGTCGACGGCGTGCTCGCGGGTGTCCCAGCGGCGCACCGTGAGGTCGATGCCGCCGACGAAGGCCATGGCGTCGTCGATCACCACCACCTTCTGGTGGTGGGAGCCGGCGACCGGGTGCGTGTCGTCGTAGCGCAGGTGCACGCGCTTGCCCGGGGTCCAGCCGAAGCCGTAGAGCGGAGGAAATTCGCGGTCGGTGCCGAACACCATGGGGTAGTCCCAGTTCAGCACGTGAACGTTGAGCCCGCGCCGGCGCCGGGTGAGATAGTTCAGGAATTCGCCGAGCAGGGCCGGCGGCCCGTCCTGGGGCACCGGGTCGTAGTGCAGGCGGGTCTGGCTGTTGAAATCCCAGCCGAGGATCATGATGCAGCGCCTGGCGTGCAGCGCCGCCTGATAGAAGGCCTTGAAGTACGCGGCGGCGTCGACGAGAAACGCGACGCGCCCGGCGTGCGCCACCGTCCAGCAGTTGTGGTCCGGCCGCAGCAGGCTCTCCCGGGCATTGCGCCGGCCGCCGCGTTCCTCGCGACCGGAATCGCGGTCCAGGTACAGCACGCTGCCCATCAGCGGGCGCGGGCCAGCGCGGGGGCCGTTGCGGGCCCAGGCGAAACCCCACTTGGGGCGACGATGAGCAATCTCGGCATGATGGCTCCTAGCGCGCCGGAAAGCCCGGCGTGCTCGACGGAAATCCGGGCGTGTCGGAGGGGAAAGCCGGGCTTGCGCCCGGCGGCAGCGGCGCCACGATCGGCGCCGGACCCAGGGGCGGCACGACCGGTGCGGGCAGGTTCGGCGCCGCGGTGGCCCCTGCGCCGGCCGCGCCTTGCTGGCCGGTCGATACGCCCGGCTGGCCGGCGAGCACGCCCGGCAGCGTCACCGCGCCGCGCGGTGTAGTGAGCGCGCCGCCCATGAGCGCCACCTGGAGCTGCTCGGGCGTCGGGTTGGCGATGCCGAGCTCGGCGAGCTGCTGCATCGCCTGATTGATTTGTGCTGCAGTGATGCCCCCCGCCTGCGGCCCGGGCGCGACTTGCGGCAGCGCCGAGGTCAAGACGAGCTGCGAGCGGATGGCGCCCGCGCTTCCGGCCGAGCCCTGCGGCAGGACGCCGCTGAGCTGCGTGCGGCCGGTAGGGATGTCCAGCGTGCCCCCGATGAGCGCCACCGCGAGCTGCTCGCCGGTGGGTTGCGTAACGCCGAAGGCGGCAAGGTCGGCACGCGCCCGCTCCACGGCCGCTGCCGCCTCGGCCGGTGGCAGGCGGAGTGGCGGCCGGAAGCTGGTCACCTGCGAAGTGCCGTTGGCGAAGTGGGTAATGAGCGTCACTTCGCTGCCCTGCGTCAGGGCGTCGAGCAGGCCTTGCAGGTTGCCGGTCTGTGCCGCCGCCGGGAAGGCGAGCGCAGCCGCGGCCACGACGAGAATGACTTTGAGCATGAAACGCCTCATGCAGTTTTCATGCCTGCGGCTCAGCGCCGCTGGAAAGGCAAGCCGCCGCGCCGGTACTGGATCATCAGCCAGCCGCCGAGCATGCCGCCGAGGTGGGCGAAGTGCGCCACGCCCGCCGCGGTCTGCGTCACCCCGAGGACCAGCTCGAGCAGCGCGAAGCCGAAGACGAACACCCTTGCCGGCAGCGGGATCGGCGGGAACAGCAGTATCACGCGGCGGTGCGGGAAGTAGACGCCGAAGGCGAGCAGCAGGCCGTAGACGCCGCCCGAGGCGCCCACGGTGGGGTAGGGCGATCCGCCCATCCAGCTGTTCACGAGCAGGTGGAACAGCGCCGCGCTCACCACGCAGGCGAAGTAGTAGGCGACGTAGAAGCGCGTGCCGAACAGGCGCTCGATCTCGCCGCCGAACATGTACAGCGCAAGCATGTTGAAGAAGATGTGCGTCAAGTTGCCGTGCAGGAAGCTGTAGGTGACGAGCTGCCACGGCGCGAACCCGGGCGCGTTGGCGAAGCCGCCGGGCGGCCACAGGGCGAACTCGGCGAGCGACACGCCGCCCGACATCTGCAGCAGGAACACGGCGACGTTGGCGATCAGCAGGGCTTGGGTGGCGGCGGGCATGAAGGCCCGACTTTACCCTGTCACGGCTGTTCCGGTACCCTTCCGGGGTCACCAAGAGGAGGATGTATGCGAAACGCAACCGTAACAACGGTTCTGGTGGGCGTGCTCGCCGCGCCCGCGGCCCTCGCCCAGACGCTGGGCATCGGCGCCACCAGCACCGCGTACACCGCCCAGGCTTCGGCGGCGATCTCGAAGGTGGTGTCGGAAGCCGGCCTGCAGATGCGCGTGCAGCCGCACGGCGGCACCAGCGCCTATGTGCCGCAGGTGAACGCGGGGACGCTCGAGTTCGGCCTCGCCAACGAGCTCGAGACGCTCTACGCGGTGCAGGGCGAGGAGATCTACGACGGCCGGGCGCAGAAGAACCTGCGCATCGCGACCGTGCTCACGCCTTTCACGGTGGCGGTGTACGCGCGCAAGGACTCGGATATCAAGACGCTCAAGGACCTGAAGGGCAAGCGGGTGCCTTCCGGATGGGCGAGCCAGAAGATCATCGGCGTGCTGATGGAGGGACAGCTCGCCAACGCGGGCTTGAGCTACAGCGACGTCGAGCAGGTGCCGGTGCCGAACGTGGTGAAGGGCGCCGACGACTTCGCCGCCGGGCGGCTGGACGTGTTCTTCTTCGCCTCGGCGGCGGGCAAGGTGAAGGAGACCGACGCCAAGGTCGGCGGCATCCGCGCGATTGCGCTCGATCCCTCGTCGGAGGCGATGGCGCGGACCAAGAAGCACGTCCCGGTCGCCACTGCGAGGCAGTTCAAGCCTTCTCCGGTCTTCACCGGGGTCCTCGAGCCGACCTATCTGATGGCCTACGACTACCTGATGCTCACCAACGACAAGGTGTCGGACGACATCGTCTACAGGGTGGTGAAGGCGATGCACGACAACAAGAAGGCGCTCGCCGCGTCGTTCCCGGCGCTGAACGCGTTCCAGCCCGACCGGATGGCGAAGAGCTTCCCGGGCGTCGAGTACCACACCGGCGCGGTGAAGTTCTACAAGGAAATCGGGCAGTGGCCGCCGAAGACGCAGCCCTAGCTTGAAGCTTTACCGGGGCGTGACGGCGGTGCTTGCCGTCACGCTCACCCTCGCGGCGATCGCGTGGGCGGCCGACGTGCCGCGCGAGTTCGGGCTGCTGCTCTATAACGAGCAGTTCCTGTGCGCGATGCTCGCGCTCGCGCTGCCGCTGGTCTACCTGGTCCACCAGAAGACCCGCTTCGACTGGGCTTTCGCGGCCGCCGGCTTCTGCGCCGCGGCCTACATGGCGGTGCGCTACCCGGTGCTCGCCGAGCTGATCGCGATGAACCCGCTCGACGGCCTCATCTCCGGGCTCGCCGTGCTGGTGCTGGTGATCGAGGGACTGCGGCGCACCGCCGGCCTGGTGCTCACCGGGCTGATCGTGGCGTTCCTAGCCCTCGCCATGCTCGGACACCTGATCCCGGGCACGCTCGCGGGGCGCGACCTCGCGTGGCGCGATCTCGCCTATTACCTCGCCTGGGATTCCTCCGGGATGCTGGGCACGCCGATGGTGGTGGTGACCACGATCGTCACCGCCTACGTGTTCTTCGGGCAGGTGCTGCTCAAGTCGGGGGGCTCGGATTTCTTCACCCAGATCTCGATGGCGGCGGTGGGGCGCTTTCGCGGCGGCCAGGCGAAGATCGCGATCACCGCCTCCGGGCTGTTCGGCTCGATCTCGGGCAGCGCGGTGTCGAACGTCGTCACCACCGGCGTCATCACCATTCCGCTGATGCGCAGCGGCGGCTACCGCGCGGTGGACGCCGGGGCGATCGAAGCGGTGGCCTCCACCGGCGGGCAGCTGATGCCGCCGATCATGGGCGCGGCGGCGTTCCTGATGGCGGACTTCCTGCAGATCGCGTATGCCGAGGTGGTGGTCGCGGCGCTGATCCCGGCGATCCTGTACTACGCGGCGCTGTTCATCATCTCGGACCTGGAGGCGGCAAAGCGCGGCATCAAGCGCATCCCGGAACAGGACATCCCGAGGGCGCTGCCGGTGCTGAAGAAGGGCTGGATCTTCCCGCTGCCTTTCGCGGTGCTGATCGGCACGCTGTTCTTCCTCAACTGGTCGCCCGAGCTCGCGGCGCTCGCTTCGGCGGCGGTGATCCTCGCGAGCGGCATGCTGATCGGCTACGGCGGCAAGCGACTGCGCCCGCGCGACGTGCTCGACGCGCTGCGCGAGACCGGCACCGCGGTGCTCGACATCTTCATGATCGGCGCTGCCGCCGGCATGGTGATCGGCGTGCTGAACCTCTCGGGGCTGGGCTTCGGCCTGACGCTTTCGCTGGTGACGCTCGGCGGCGGCAACGGCTTCCTGCTGCTTCTCATCGGAGCGCTGATCTGCATCGTCCTGGGCATGGGCATGCCCACCGCCGGGGTCTACATCCTGCTCTCGACTCTGGTGGCGCCCGCGCTGGTCGAGGTCGGCTTCGTGCCGATCGCCGCGCACCTGTTCATCCTGTACTTCGGCATGATGTCGATGATCACGCCGCCGGTGGCGATCGCCGCCTTCGCCGCCGCCTCGCTCTCCGGGGCCGATCCGATGCGCACCGGCTTCGCCGCGGTGCGCTTCGGCTGGGTCGCATTCGTGATCCCGTTCATGTTCATCTACGCCCCGACGCTGCTGATGCAGGGGCCCGCGCTCGGGGTGGTGCTGGCGGTCGCCACCGCGACCTTCGGCGTCTGGGTGGTCTCGATCGGCATCGTCGGCTACCTGGTGCGCCCGCTCAATGCGCTCGCGCGCGTGCTGCTGGCGGCCTCGGGCATCGCGCTGGTGATTCCCGCCGACGCGTTTCGCGGCGCGCTCGCCACCGATATCACGGGGCTGGTGATCGCCGTCGCGCTCGTCGCTCGCGAGCTCGCGGCCGGGCGGCTCAGGGCTTTCGGCGCTTCAGCGCCTCGATCACCCGGTCGGGATAGTCGCTGATCAGGCCGTCGACCCGCGCCTGCAGCATGCGCTCGATGTCGGCGGGCTGGTTCACCGTCCAGACCACCACCTGAAGCCCCAGGGCGCGCGCCGCGGCGAGCTT
>DATKAX010000345.1:0-3035 GCA_035514595.1 Burkholderiales bacterium | reverse complement strand
CCGAAGAAAAGCGCCGTGGCGGCGAGCGCGAGCGCCGTCAGGATCAAGAGCTCGGTGTCGCGGCCCTGGTTGCCGAACAGGTTCTGCACGCCGAATACCAGCGCGACCATCGTCAGCACGAATATGTTGATCATGTTCGCGCCGAACACGTTGCCGAGCGCCAGCCCGGGATTCTTCTCGAGCCATACCGCCGAGATGTTCACCACCACCTCGGGAAGCGAGGTGGCGATGCCCACCAGCAGGGTGCCGACCCAGAGCTTGCCCCAGCCGGTGACGTCGGCGATGTCGTCGCCGAAGCGCGCGAGCCCGATGCCGGCGGCGACGACGAACGCCGCGCTCACCAGGAACATCAGGACCGCGCCCCCAAGACCTTCCATCATTGTTGTTCCCCCCGTAAGCCGATCCGGATTCTACTCAGACTGGCACAATGCGCACCATGGACCTCCTGCTCGATCCGCAGGCGTGGATCGCTTTCCTCACCCTCACCGCGCTCGAGCTGGTCCTGGGGATCGACAACATCGTGTTCATCACGATCCTGGTCGATCGCCTGCCGCGCGAGCGCCGCGAGCTCGCGCGCCGCCTCGGCCTCGGGCTCGCGATGTTCATGCGCATCGCGCTGCTCCTCACGCTCGCCTGGCTGGTGGGACTGACCGCGCCGCTGTTCAGCGTGCTCGGAGAGGAGATCTCGGGCCGCGACCTCATCCTGATCGCCGGGGGGCTGTTCCTGCTGTGGAAGGCCACCGGCGAGATCCACGGGCTGATGGAGGGCGAGGAGGACGAGGCAGGCCGCCCTGTGGCCGCCACCTTCGGCGCCATCCTGGCGCAGATCGCGGTCATCGACCTGGTCTTCTCTCTCGACTCGATCATCACCGCAGTCGGCATGGTGAACGAGATTCCGGTGATGGTCGCCGCGGTGGTGGCCGCAGTGCTGCTCATGATGGTGGCCGCCGGCCCCATCGGCCGCTTCGTGTCGCGTCATCCCACGGTGAAGATGCTCGCGCTCTCCTTCCTCGTGATGATCGGCATGGCCCTGGTCGCCGACGGCCTCGACTTCCACGTGCCCAAGGGCTACATCTACTTCGCGATGGCCTTCTCCGTGGGCGTGGAGATGCTGAACCTGCGCATGCGCGCGAAGAACGCGATCACCGGCCGGCCCAAGCCGCCCGCCGCGCGGCGCTAGAACAGCCCCACCACTTTTCCGCCGACCAGATCGATCTTGCTCGCCGCCGGCACCTTGGGAAGCCCGGGCATGGTCATGATGTCGCCGCAGATCATCACCACGAACTCGGCGCCCGCGGCAAGCCGCACCTCGCGCACGTTGACGGCGTGCCCGGCGGGCGCGGCGCGCAGGGCGGCGTCGGCGGAAAAGGAGTACTGCGTCTTGGCGACGCACACCGGGTAGTGACCGTAGCCGTCGTCCTGCAGTTTCTTGATCTGGTTCCTCACCTTGGCGTCGGCCGTCACGCTGGCGGCGCGGTACACCTTGGTCGCGATCTTGGTCATCTTCTCCCACAGCGGGTCGGAATCCTCGTAGACGAAGGTAGGCTTCGAGGGCCGCTCGCAGAGCTCGACCACCGCGCGCGCCAGCTCGGTCGCGCCCTTGCCGCCGTCGGCCCAGTGGGTGGCCATCACCACCGGCACCTCCAGGGCCTTCATCTTGCGGTTGAGCAGCTCGATCTCCGCCGGGGTGTCGGCGGTGAAGCGGTTGACCGACACCACGCAGGCGATGCCGTACACCTTCGAGACGTTCTCGACATGGCGCTCGAGGTTGACCAGGCCCTTTTCCAGCGCCGCCAGGTTCTCCTTGTTGACCTCCTTGACGTCGACCCCGCCGTGGTACTTGAGCGCGCGGATGGTGGCGACGATCACCGCGGCGCTCGGCCGCAGGCCGGACTTGCGGCACTTGATGTCGATGAACTTCTCGGCGCCGAGATCGGCGCCGAAGCCCGCCTCGGTGACCACGTAGTCGGCGAGCTTGAGCGCGCTTTGCGTCGCGATCACCGAGTTGCAGCCGTGCGCGATGTTGGCGAACGGCCCGCCGTGGATGAAGGCGGGGTTGTTCTCCAGGGTCTGCACCAGGTTGGGCGCGAGCGCGTCCTTGAGCAGCACGCTCATCGCGCCGTCGGCGTTCAACTCCCTCGCCGTCACCGGCTTCTGCTCGCGCGTGTAGCCCACCACGATGTTGCCCAGGCGCTTCTTGAGGTCCTCGAGCGAGGTGGCGAGGCAGAAGATCGCCATCACCTCGGAGGCGACGACGATGTCGAAGCCGTCCTCGCGCGGATAGCCGTTCGCCGGGCCGCCGAGCGAGACCACGATGTCGCGCAGCGCCCGGTCGTTCATGTCGAGCACCCGGCGCCACTGGATGCGCCGCGGGTCGATGCCGAGCTCGTTTCCGTGATGGATGTGGTTGTCGAGCAGCGCCGCGAGCAGGTTGTTGGCGAGCTGGATGGCGCCGAAGTCGCCGGTGAAATGCAGGTTGATGTCCTCCATCGGCACCACCTGGGCGTAGCCGCCGCCCGCGGCGCCGCCCTTCACGCCGAACACCGGCCCGAGCGAGGGCTCGCGCAGGCAGATCACGGCCTTCTTGCCGATGTGGTTGAGCGCGTCGCCCAGCCCGACGGTGGTGGTGGTCTTGCCCTCGCCCGCCGGCGTCGGCGTCATCGCCGTCACCAGGACGAGCTTGCCGTCCTTCTTTCCCTTCAGCGTATCGAGGTACTTGAGCGATACCTTGGCCTTGTAGTGGCCGTAAGGCTCGAGATGATCCTCGGCGATGCCGAGCTTCTCGCGCGCCACCGCGGAGATGCGCTGCAGCTTGGCCGCCTGGGCGATTTCGATGTCCGAAGGCATGTGGGCTCCCGTGATGGAAGCCGCGATTCTCCAAGAGAGCCGCCCGGGGCGGCCTTGACTGAGGTCAACTTCAGTGAAAGCGCGGGCGTACCTCGTTGCCGGGGCGCGTGCGGTAGGCGACGTCGCGCACGCCGGGCACCGCCGCGGCGACCTCCACGAAGGCGAGCATCTGGTCGGTGCTGCTCGCC
>DATKAX010000344.1:0-12720 GCA_035514595.1 Burkholderiales bacterium | reverse complement strand
TGCTCTGCCGCAAACGAAGGCTCTATGCCGCGATCGCGGTTCGTCCCACGTACACCGTATTGGCGGCGTCGCGGTTTTGCAGCGGGTTGTGGAACGTGACGACGTGCGTTTCCGACTGCGCGAAGGCCTTGCGCAGCGCGGCCTGGAACGACTCGTCCGGCAGGTCGTTCGACCACAGCGCGAATGATCCCCCTGGATGAAGGTGGGCCGCCAGGCGGTGCAAGCCCTCGGCTGCGTACAGCTCGCCGTGGCTCGGGTGCAGTACGTGTCGCGGCGAGTGGTCGATATCCACCAGGATCGCGTGGAAACGCCGGCCCGGTGCGGCGGGATCAAAGCCGGGCGAATTCGCGAGCGCGAAGAAATCGCCGTCGACGAGCTCGCAACGCGGATCCGACCGGAGCCCCTTCCCCAGCGGGACCAGCTCCCTGCAATGCCATTCGATGACATCCGGCAGCGCCTCCACCACGCGCAGCGAGCGCACTCCGGGATGCTCGAGTACCGCGCGCGCCGTGTAGCCCAGCCCCAGTCCGCCCACGACCACGTCGAGCGGGCCGGCAAGGCCGGCGAGGCCGAGCTTCGCCAGCGCGATCTCCCCTTCGGTGAAGAGGCTCGACATGAGAAATGCGTCGCCAAGCTTCACCTCATAGATCTCGACGCCGAGCGACGGCTCGCTGCGGCGGCGCAGGATCAGCTCGCCAAGCGGCGTGCGGCGGTAATCGAGCTCCTCGAACACGAGGTTCATGGCGCTCGACGGAAAGTCGCCATCTGCGTCGAAGCGCCCAGCAGGGGATCGACGTCTCCGATGTCGTCGAAGCGGACCTGATAGCCGTTTCGCCGCCCGACGCCGAGCGCCCACGCCCGGAGCTTGGCGCGCGTCCACTCGAAGCGGTGATCCGGGTGGCGCAGGGCCCCTTCGGGCATGCCGTGAAGCACGTTGTACTCGCGATTGGGCGTGGTGACGATGACGGTCGCCGGCCGGAAGCTGCCGAACACGGCCCGCTCGACGCCGGAGAGCCGGTCGGGCTCGATATGCTCGATCGTCTCCACCAGCGCCGCCGCGTCGAATCCCTCGAGGCTGCGATCGGGACAGTCGAACGAGGCTTGCAGGAGCGATATGCGCGCATCGGAGGGTCCTAGCGCGGCGCCGGGCACCGAGGACTGCGCCTCGAGCAGAGCTTCGAGCGAGAGATCCACGCCCACGATGTTCCGGAACTGCTTCTCGCGGGCCAGGCGCGACAGGAGCTCGCCCGTCCCGCAGCCCAGATCCAGCACGCTCTCGGCGCCGCTTCGCAGAAGGGCGGCCAGCACGGCATCGAGACGCTGCTCGTGCAGCGTACTCGAGCCTTCGAAAGTTCGTCGCATCCCCGCTCCTATATCACACCGCCTGCTCCCTTACCGCGGATGCGAAAAACGGATAAAATCGCTCCAGGCAGACCCATGTAGATCGTCGCACCCTTCCTCGCTGTTTCCAGCTCTGGCGGGATACCCCGCTTCAGAATGCCCCGCTGCCCCGCTTTCCATGGGCAGGCAAGGATGCATTGGCATGACCCGATCCGACCCTTCACCCACGACAACCGCATGGCCCGCGACATGAGCGAGCTCGCTTCGCAGGTCGCGCGGCGGCGCAGCTTCGCCATCGTCTCGCACCCGGACGCGGGCAAGACCACGCTCACCGAGAAGCTGCTGCTGTTCGCCGGCGCGATCCAGATCGCCGGCAGCGTGAAGGCCCGCAAGGCCTCGCGCCACGCCACCTCGGACTGGATGGAGATCGAGAAGCAGCGCGGCATCTCGGTCGCGTCCTCGGTGATGCAGATGGAATACCGCGATTGCGTGCTCAACCTGCTCGACACGCCGGGACACCAGGACTTCTCGGAGGACACCTACCGCGTGCTCACGGCGGTCGATGCGGCGCTGATGGTGATCGACGCCGCCAAGGGGGTCGAGCCGCAGACACTGAAGCTGCTCCAGGTGTGCCGGGCGCGCAGCACGCCGGTCGTCACCTTCGTGAACAAGCTCGACCGCGAGGTGCGAGCGCCGCTCGAGCTGCTCGGCGAGATCGAGTCCGCGCTCGGCATGGCGGCGGCGCCGCTTTCCTGGCCGATCGGCTCGGGACGCGAGTTTCGCGGCGTGTTCGATCTTCGCGCCGAGCGCATCCGGCTGTTCGAGGCGGGCGCCGACCGGCTGGGGCAGGACGTGAGGGAGATCGGATTTAGCGATCCCCGGTGCGCCGCGCTGCTCGGCGCCGCGTACGAGAGCGCACTGGCCGAAGCCCAGATCGTGCGCATCGCCGGCACGGCGTTCGATACCGCGGCTTTCCTCGCGGGCCGCCAGACGCCGGTGTTCTTCGGCTCGGCGATCAACAACTTCGGCGTGAAGGAGGTGCTCGACGCGCTGGTCGACTTCGCTCCCGCGCCGTCGCCGCGCGCGGCCGCCGAGCGCAGCGTGGCGCCCGCCGAGCCGTCGTTCTCCGGCGTGGTGTTCAAGATCCAGGCGAACATGGATCCCGCGCACCGCGACCGGGTAGCGTTCGTGCGCGTGTGCTCGGGCCGCTTCGTACGCGGCATGCCGCTCGTCAACTGCCGCACCGGGCGCGCGCTGCGCACGAGCAACGCGGTGTCCTTCCTCTCGCAGCGCCGCGAGACCGTGGAGGAGGCCTATGCCGGCGACATCATCGGCATCCCCAACCACGGCAGCATCGCGCTCGGGGACACGCTGACCGAGGGCGAGCCGCTCAGCTTCGGCGGCCTGCCGTTCTTCGCGCCGGAGCTGTTCCGGCGCGCGGAGCTCGCCTCGCCGATGAGGGCGAAGCAGCTGCGCACGGGCCTGCGGCAGCTGAGCGAGGAGGGCGCGATCCAGATCTTCCAGCCGTCTTCGGGCGGCGCGCCGATTCTCGCCGCCGCGGGCGCGCTGCAGTTCGACGTCGTCGCGCACCGTCTCGAGCACGAGTACGGCGTGGAGCTGCGCCTCGTGCCGGTGAAGTACGTGGCGGCGCGCTGGGTGTCCTCGGCCGATTCCGCCGAGCTCAAGCGCTTCGTCGAGGCCAACGCGCACCGCATCGCCTACGACGCCGCAGGGGTGCCCGCCTTCTTCGCCTCGATGGCCGCCGAGCTCGCGATCGCGCAGGAGCGCTGGCCGGCGATCGCGTTCCACGCCATGCGCGAGCAGGCGGGCCTCGCCCGCGCCGAGGCCGTCGCCTGATCTAGGTCTGCATGAGCTTGCGGTGGCGGTGGATGCTCATCAGGATGCCGGCCGCGATGAACAGCGTGAGCAGCGCCGTGCCCCCGTAGGAGAGAAACGGCAGCGGCACGCCGACGACCGGCAGGATCCCGGACACCATGCCCATGTTGACGAAGGCGTAGACGAAGAACATCAGCGCGATCGAGCCGGCGAGCAGGCGCGAGAACACGGTGGCGGCGTTGGCCGCGATCACCAGGCCGCGCGCGATGAGCGCGGCGTAGAGCGCGAGCAGCACGAGGTTGCCGATCAACCCGAATTCCTCCGAGTACACGGCGAAGATGAAGTCGGTATGGCGCTCGGGGATGAACTCGAGGTGCGCCTGGGTGCCGTTCAGCCAGCCTTTGCCCGAGATGCCGCCTGAGCCGACGGCGATGGTCGACTGGATGATGTGGTAGCCGGCACCGAGCGGGTCCTGCGTCGGGTCGAGCAGCGTGAGCACCCGCCGGCGCTGATAGTCGTGCATGAAACCCCACAGCAGCGGAAGCGCCGCTGCGCCGGCCCCCGCCAGCACCCCCATCACCCGCCAGCTCAGGCCGGCGAAAAAGATGACGAAGAATCCCGCCGCGCCCACCAGCGCCGCGGTGCCGAGGTCGGGCTGGCGCAGGATCAGGCCGACCGGCACGGCGAGCAGGAACGCCGCCAGGGCGAAGTGGCCGAGCCTCAGCCCGGACTCGCGGCGGTGGAAGTGCAACGCCAGCATCATCGGCAGCGCGATCTTCATCATCTCCGAGGGCTGGAAGCTCATGACGCCGATGTCCAGCCAGCGGCGCGCGCCGTTCACCACGTCGCCGAAGAGCGCGACAGCGATGAGCAGGGCGAGTCCGACCGCGTACGCAGGAAGCGCAAAGCGCATCAGCACCTGCGGCGAGAGCCGCGACGCAAGCCACATCGCGACCAGCGCGAATCCCAGATTCGCGAGCTGGCTCGTGACGCGTGCCGGGCTGTCGTAGGTGGCCGAGAACAATACCGCGAGCCCGAGCATGGAGAGCGACACCATCAGCACCAGCAAGGTGGCGTCCACGCTTTCGCTGATTCGCCAGGCGACGCGGCCCAGCGGCATGCGGGCGAGCTCCATCAGTCGCTTTCCGCCTCGGTTTCGTCCTCGGGCGTGGGCCCGTCCATGCCCGGCGGAAGCTTGCCGAGCAGGAAGTAGTCGAGTACGGTGCGCGCGATCGGAGCCGCGGCGCGCGCGCCGAAGCCGCCGTTCTCGACGATGACGGCGAGCGCGATGCGCGGGCTTTCGAGCGGCGCGAACGCGATGTACAGCGAGTGGTCGCGGAAGCGCTCGGCCACCTTGGACTCGTCGTATTTCTCGTTCTGCTTCATCGCGATCACTTGCGCGGTGCCTGTCTTGCCGCCGCTCGTGTACTGCGCGCGGGCGAAGGCGCGGGCCCCCGTGCCCTCCTTGGTGACTCCCGCCATCGCGCGCCTGACGACCTCGAAGTACTCCGCGCGCACCGGTGCATGGTGCAGCTGCTCGGCCTCGAAGTACTCGCGCGTCGCGCTGCGCGGGTTCTCGACGTAGGCGACCAGCCGCGGCCGGTACATGGTGCCGCCGTTGGCGATCATCGCGGTGGCCTGCGCAAGCTGGATCGGCGTGTAGGCGTTGTACCCCTGCCCGATGCCGACGGAGATCGTCTCGCCGGCGTACCAGCGCTGCTGGTCGGGGCGCCGGAAGCGCCTCATCTTCCATTCCTGCGAAGGCAGCACGCCCACCGCCTCGCCCTGCAGGTCGACCCCGGTGCGCTCGCCGAAGCCGAAGTGCCTCATGAAGCCCGCGATCGCGTCGATCCCCAGCTCGCTCGCGAGCTGGTAGTAGTAGATGTCCGAGGACACCACGATCGACTTGTGGAGGTCGACCACGCCGTGGCCGCCGATCTTGGAGTCGCGGAAGCGGCGCTCGCCGAAGAAGAAGTAGCCGGTCGAGTCGACGATGGTGCTGCGCGGTGTGCGCTTGCCGAGCTGCAGCGCGGCAAGCGCCATGAACGGCTTGAACGTCGAGCCGGGCGGGTAGAGCCCGGCGATGGCGCGGTTGTTGAGCGGGCGGTCGGCCGAGCTGTTGAGATCGGACCAGTACTGCGGCTCGATGCCGTCGACGAACTCGTTGGGATCGAAGCCGGGCTTCGAGACGAGCGCGAGCACCCCGCCGGTCGCGGGCTCGAGCGCGACCAGCGCACCGCGGCGCTCGCCGAATGCCACCTCGGCCACCTGCTGCAGCCGCATGTCGAGCGTCAGGGTGACGTTGTTGCCGGGCTCCGAGGGCGAGCGCGAGAGCGTGCGGATGCCGCGCCCCGCCGCGTCGATCTCTACCTGCTCGAAGCCGGTCGTGCCGTGCAGCTCGCGCTGGTAGCTCGCTTCGACGCCCGCCTTGCCCATGAAATCCGTCCCGCGATAGTTTGCCTCGAGCCCTTCCGCGGCAAGGCTCTCCTGGTCGGCCTGCGTGACGCGGCCCATGTAGCCGATGACGTGCGCGGCGACGTCGCCGTAGGGATACTGGCGGAACAGACGCCCCTTGATCTCGACGCCCTCGAAGCGATAGCGGTTCACCGCGAAGCGGGCCACTTCCTCGTCGCTGAGCCGGGTGCGGATCGGGAGGCTTTCGGCATTGCGCGCCTCGACCAGCATCTTCCTGAACCGGAAGCGGTCGCGCGGCTGGATCTCGACCAGCTCGGCAAGCCGCTCGATGGTGCGATCCAGGTCTCTCACCCGGCGCGGAAAGATCTCGAGCGTGTAGCCGGAGTAGTTGCGCGCCAGCACTACCCCGTTGCGGTCGAGGATCAGCCCGCGGTTCGGCGGCACGGGCACGACCGCGATCCGGTTCTCCTCGGCCTTGGCGCGGTACACGTCGTGCTGGATCACCTGCAGGAAGAAGAACCGCGCCGCGAGCAGCCCGAATGCCGCGAGCACCAGCACGCCGGCGAGGCCCACGCGCAGCTGGAACTCGCGCAGCTCCTGCTCGTGGTTGCGAAGCTCGGCGGCGCCCATCGCTAGATCGCGGCCTCGCGCTCGGCGCGGCGCTGGGGCAGCAGCAGCAGCCATGTCGCCGCCGGCCAGAGCGCCGCCCCGAGCAGCGGACCGACCACGACGGTCCAGCCCGGGAAGGCGTCGCCCGCTGCCATGCGAACCAGGAGCGCCACCGCCTGCGCGACGAGAAGCAGCACGGCGACGTGCAGCGCCTGCAGCCCGACGCCGAACCACAGGATGCGGCGCGACATCCAGATGGCGAGGAACGCGAGCAGCGAATACGAAAGCGCGTGCTGGCCGAGGAGCACGCCGTTGCCCGCATCGCTCAGCAGACCGAGCATCCAGGCGACGCCCAAGCCCACCAGTCGCGGCTGCCGCACGCACCAGAACGCCAGCACCAGTGCCACGAAATCGGGCACCACGCGCAGGTCCTGCCAGGGCAGGAAGTTCAGGAACAGCGCAAGCGCGAACGACGCGACGATGGTGCTCGCGCGCACCGGCAGCAGGATCGTCTGGTCTCTACCGAGAATCATCCGCATCCTTGCGGGCGCGCCTGGAGCGCTCGGCGCGCCGCTCCTTGCCCGGCTGCGCCTCGGCCGGGCGCTCGGGCAGCGCCGTCTCCCGGCTCACGACGAGGACGTAGCGACCGCGGTCGATGCCCGCCGCCGGGGCGGCGATGACGCGCGCGAAGCTCTGGTCGGCGTCGCGCTCGATGCGCACCACCTCGCCGACCGGCAGCCCGGCGGGATAGGTCCCATCGATGCCCGAGGTGATCAGTCGATCGCCGTTCTGGACGTCGGCGTTCGCCGGCATGTAGCGCAGCTCGAGCATGCCTGACGCGCCGCCGCCGAATGCGACCGCGCGCAGGCCATTTCTCACCACTTCGACCGGAACCGCCTGATCGGGATTGGTGATCAGCGTCACCTCGGAGAGCAGCGGATGCACCCGCGTTACCTGGCCGATCACGCCCGCGTAGTCTGCCACCGGGCTGCCGGCGTGCACGTCATGGATGGCGCCGCGGCCGATGAAGATCCTGTGCGAATACGGATCGCGGCCGGTATAGATGATCTCCGCCGGGACCGCGCGCACCGCGAGCCGCTCCGCGGCGCCGATGAGCCGCCGCAGCTGGTCGGCTTCGGCCTGCGCGAAGCGGTAGCGCTGCGCATCCTGCGCGTAGGCGAGCGCCTGGGCGCGCAGGCGCTCGTTGTCCTCGATCAGCCAGGCCTGGCTCGCGAAGTAGCCGGAGACGCGCTCGCCCAGCTCGATCGGGGCGGTCGCGGCGCGCTGCAGCGGATAGGCCGCCAGCGCGAGCCAGCTCCTAAGGCCCTCGACATAGCGAAAGCGCGCATCGATCACGAGGAGTGCCAGCGAAAGCGAAGCGAAGAAGAACAGCCGGGCGAGCGGTGCCGGACCGCGTTTGAAGAAAGGCGGGGGACTGTGATCCAACCCCCAGCGCTCAGTCGTTGGTGAAGATCGGGCCGAAGTGCTCCATCTTCTCGAGCGCCGTGCCCGAGCCGCGCACCACGCAGGTCAGCGGGTCGTCGGCGACGATCACCGGCAGCCCGGTCTCCTCCATGAGCAGTCGGTCGAGGTCGCGCAGCAGCGCGCCCCCGCCGGTGAGCACCATGCCCTTCTCCGCGATGTCGGCGCCGAGCTCCGGCGGCGTCTGCTCGAGCGCGGACTTGACCGCCGAGACGATCTGGTTGAGCGGCTCGGTCAGGGCTTCCAGGATCTCGTTGGAGGAGATCGTGAAGCTGCGCGGGATCCCCTCGGCGAGGTTGCGGCCCTTCACTTCCATTTCGCGCACCTCGCTGCCGGGGAACGCCGAGCCGATCTCCTTCTTGATCAGCTCCGCGGTGGTCTCGCCGATCAGCATGCCGTAGTTGCGGCGGATGTAGTTGATGATCGCTTCGTCGAACTTGTCGCCGCCCACGCGTACCGAGCCCGAATACACCATGCCGCCGAGCGAGATCACGCCCACCTCGGTGGTGCCGCCGCCGATGTCGACGACCATCGAGCCGGTCGCGTCCGCCACCGGCAGGTCGGCGCCGATCGCCGCCGCCATCGGCTCCTCGATGAGATACACCTGCCCGGCGCCGGCGCCCATCGCGCTCTCCCGGATGGCGCGCCGCTCCACCTGCGTGGAGCCGCAAGGCACGCAAATGATGATGCGCGGACTGGGCGAGAACAGCTTGTTGTCGTGGACCTTCTTGATGAACTGCTTGAGCATCTGCTCGGTGACGGTGAAATCGGCGATCACGCCGTCCTTCATCGGGCGGATGGCGATGATGTTGCCGGGGGTCTTGCCGAGCATCTGCTTGGCATCCTTTCCGACCGCCTGAATGGTCTTCTTGCCGTTCGGGCCGGCTTCCTGCCGGATGGCGACCACCGAAGGCTCGTCGAGCACTATGCCCTTGCCGCGCACGTAGATGAGCGTGTTGGCGGTCCCCAGGTCGATGGCGAGGTCGTTCGAAAAGTAGCTGCGCAGGAATCCTAGCATGGGCAAGGTAAGGCCCTTTTCCGTTTTTTAACCGGGCCTTACGGCGGCCCGTTCCAGTTGGGCGATATGATACGCTTAACACGGCTCGGGGGCATAAGGTATTAGGTCCTGATGGCGCATCGTGCGCGCACCGGCCCCCCCAAAAGGAATGTCGCTTTCCCACGACCAGGTCCGCCGCATCGCCCGGCTCGCCCGCATCGACATCGTCGCCGAGGAGTCCCGGACGGTTCTGGAGCGGCTCAACCGGGTGCTCGGCCTGATCGACCGGATGCGCTCGGTCGACACCACCGGGATAGAGCCCATGTCGCATCCGCTGGAGCTGGTGCAGCGGCTGCGCCCCGACGAGGTCACACAGGCCGACCGGCACGAGCTTTATCAATCCGTCGCACCCGCGGTCGAGCAGGGCCTGTACCTCGTCCCGAAGGTCATTGAGTAGCCTGCTAAACGCGACGCTTGCCGAGCTCGGCGCCGAGCTCGCCGCGAAGCGCGTGTCGTCGGTCGAGCTGACGCGCGCCTGCCTCGAGCGCATCGCAGCGCTCAATGCCGGGCTCAACGCCTTCATCACCGTGGACGAGGCGCGCGCGCTGGCCGACGCCCGTAGCGCCGACGAGCGGCGCGGCCGCGGCGAGGCCGCTGCGCTCACCGGCATCCCGATCGCCCACAAGGACATCTTCTGCACCCGCGGTATGCTCACGACCTGCGGCTCCCGGATGCTCGCGAACTTCGTAAGCCCTTACGACGCTCACGTCATCGAGCAGTTCGACGCCTGCGGCGCGGTCCTGCTGGGTAAGTGCAACATGGACGAGTTCGCCATGGGCTCCTCGAGCGAAACTTCGTACTACGGCCCGGTGCGAAGCCCATGGGACCGCGGCCTCGTTCCCGGCGGCTCCTCGGGGGGCTCGGCCGTCGCGGTGGCGGGGCGCATGGCCCCTGCGGCCACCGGCACCGATACCGGGGGGTCGATCCGCCAACCCGCCGCGTTGACCGGCGTCTGTGGGCTGAAGCCCACCTACGGGCTGGTGTCGCGCTACGGCCTGGTGGCTTTCGCATCGTCCTTCGACCAGGCCGGGCCGATCGCGAAGAGCGCCGCCGACCTCGCGGCTCTCATGAACGTCATGGCAGGCTTCGACGCGCGTGATTCCACCAGCCTCGAGCGCCCGAAGGAGGACTACGCGCGGGACTTGAATCCCGATCTGGCCACGCTGCGCATCGGGCTGCCGAAGGAGTATTTCGGGGAGGGCATCGAGCCGGGGGTGCGCCGCGCGGTGGAGGAGGCGGTGCGCTGGTTTGAGGCCCAGGGCGCGCGCGCCGTGCCGGTGGAGCTGCCCAACACCGAGCTCGCGGTGCCGGTGTACTACGTGCTCGCCCCCGCGGAGGCCTCCTCCAACCTTTCGCGCTTCGACGGGGTGCGCTACGGCCATCGCGCAGCGCAATACGCCGATCTCGCCGACATGTACGCGCGCACCCGCGCCGAGGGGTTCGGCGCCGAGGTGAAGCGCCGCATCCTGGTCGGCACTTACGTGCTCTCCCACGGCTATTACGACGCCTACTACCTCCAGGCCCAGAAGCTGCGCCGCCTGGTCGCGCGCGACTTCGCCGCCGCCTTCGAGCGCTGCGACGTCATCGCCGGGCCGACCTCTCCCGCCACCGCCTTTGCGATCGGCTCGAAGGTGGACGACCCGGTGCAGATGTACCTCAACGACATCTTCACCATCCCGGCGCCGCTCGCCGGGCTGCCGGCGCTTTCGATCCCCTGCGGCTTCGACGGCAAAGGTTTGCCGGTCGGGCTGCAGCTGACGGGGCCGCACTTCTCCGAGGCGAGGCTGCTCGGGATCGCCCATCGCTACCAGCAGGCGAGCGACTGGCACCTGCGCGTGCCGAGCGAGACGCCGCTGTGAGCCGGTCCGGCTGGGAGGTGGTCGTCGGGCTGGAGACGCACACGCAGCTTCGCACCCGGAGCAAGGTGTTCTCGGGGGCATCGACGGCATTCGGCGCGGCGCCCAATACGCAGGCCTGCGCGGTCGACATCGCGCTCCCCGGAACGCTGCCGGTGCTGAACCGTGCCGCGGTCGAGCACGCGATCCGGTTCGGCCTGGCGGTCGACGCGGCGATCAACCGGCGCTCGGTCTTCGCCCGCAAGAACTACTTCTACCCCGACCTGCCGAAGGGCTACCAGATCAGCCAGTACGAGCTTCCGATCGTGCAGGGCGGCGAGCTCAGGATCGCGCTCGAGGCGGGCGAGAAGCGGGTGCGCCTGACGCGCGCCCACCTCGAGGAAGACGCGGGCAAGTCGCTGCACGAGGATTTCCACGGCATGACCGGGATCGACCTGAACCGCGCCGGCACGCCGTTGCTCGAGATCGTCTCCGAGCCCGACCTGCGCAGCGCGGCGGAGGCAGTCGCCTATGCGCGCGCGCTGCACGCCCTGGTAGTGTGGATCGGAATCTGCGACGGCAACATGCAGGAGGGATCGTTCCGCTGCGACGCCAACGTCTCGGTGAGAAGGGTGGGCGACGCGCGCCTCGGCACCCGCTGCGAGATCAAGAACCTGAACTCGTTCCGGTTCCTGGAGCGCTCGATCGAGTTCGAGGCGCGGCGCCAGATCGAGCTCCTGGAGGAGGGCGGCGCGGTGGCGCAGGAGACCCGCCTCTACGATCCCGAGCGCGACGAGACGCGCCCCATGCGCACCAAGGAGGAGGCGCACGATTACCGCTACTTCCCAGATCCCGACCTGATGCCGCTCGTTGTCGGCGAGGAGCTGATCGAGCGGTTAAGGGCCGACATGCCCGAGCTACCCGAGGCGAGACGAAAGCGTTTCGAGCGCGAATATGCGCTTTCGCAGTACGAGTCGAGCCTTCTCACCCAGTCGCGGGCCTGGGCGGACTTTTTCGAAGCGCTGATCAAGCAGCTGGGCGGCCTGCAGAAGCTGGCCGCAAGCTGGATGCTTGGCGAGCTCAGCGCGGCGCTGAACCGCGGCGGCATCGATATCGAGGCATCGCCGATCGACGCAGAGCGGCTCGCGGGACTCCTGAAACGCGTTCATGACAACACGATCTCCGGACGGGCCGCGAAGGACGTTTTCGAGGCGATGTGGAACGATCGGCTGGAGGCCGACGCCGTCATCGATGCACGCGGTCTGCAGCAGATCAGCGACGCCGGGGCGATCGAGAAGCTCGTCGACGAGGTGCTGGCGGCGAACCGCAGGCAGGTCGAGGATTACCGCTCCGGAAAGGAGAGGGCCTTCAATGCGCTCGTGGGCCAGGTGATGAAGGCAAGCCGCGGCAAGGCGAGTCCCGCCCAGGTCAACGCGGTCCTGCGCCGCAGGCTGGCGCGGAACGAGTGAGGCGCTATCTGCGCCCCGTCAGCTCGAGGTAGCGCTTCCGGTCCTCGTCGTAGCGCTCGTTGATCGCCTCGCCCTCCTTCTTCTTCGCCGCGAGCAGGCTCTCCTGCGCCTGGAGGTCGATCTCCGCATTGCGGATGTCCTGCTGCAGCTTCGCGGGCGGCTTGCCGCCCTTGTAGAACTCGAGCTCCTTGTCGTAGCCGGCGCGGCGCTTGCGGAGCGCCTCGATGCGCAGCTCGACCTCCTGCAGCGTCCTGCCGTGGGCATCGAGCGCGCGCCGGCGCGCGTCCTCGATGTCCCGCTCGCTGGTGTAGGTCGCGAGCAGCGCGCGGTTGCGCCGCTCCTCCTCGCGGCGCGCCGCCGCCTGCTCCTGCTTCCTCGCCGCTTCGGCCTCCTGCGCCGCGCGCGCCTTCTCGTCGCCCTGGGGATCGATGCGCTTCACCACCATCCCCTGCCGGTTGAGCTGCTCGATGCGCTCGCCCAGGCACTGGCGCGGAATGGTGGAGCCGTAGTAGCGCTTCCCGTCCTTGCCGGTGCAGCGGTAGGTCAGGCCGTCCTTGCCTTGCGCGCCGGCCGCGAGCGGCGCGAGCAGCAGCGCGGCTGCGGCGAGCGTTGCGAGTGTTCGATCCATCGCCATGGCTATCCCCCGGATTCGCGGTCCCGATTTTACCGTGGGCGC
>DATKAX010000343.1:0-3629 GCA_035514595.1 Burkholderiales bacterium | reverse complement strand
CCCGGGGTACTGCGCGTGCAGCTCCGGCGTCCACACTTCCCCGGTCGGCCGCCGCCGCACGAACACCGCGCCGAGCGGCTGTCCAGCGCCGATCCTGGCGCGCACGATGTGCCGCCCGCGCGGCGTGCACAGGCTGCCGTTTTTCTCTCCCGGGCCTCTCTTCGCCGTCGAGACGGAATAGGTCCTTCCGCCGAAGACCAATTCCTGTTTCTCGAGATCAATGAGGATCATCGCCTGGCTTCGAAAAAGCCGGTAAGAAGCGCGCCGCACTCGGCTGCCATCACGCCGCCCTCGAGGCGTACCTGATTCTTGAGCACCAGCTTCTTCGGGTCGGTCGCCCCGAACACCGCGCGCGCGATGCGCGCGTGGAACATGGCGCCGACGCACATGTCGCAGGGCTCGAGGGTGACGTAGAGCGTGGCGCCCGTCAGGCGGTAGTTGCCCAGCCTCGCCGCCGCCGAGCGCATCGCCTGGATCTCGGCATGCGCAGTGGGGTCGTTCGCGGCGACCGGCCGGTTCCAGCCCTCCCCGGCGATTTCCTCGTCGATGACCACCACCGCTCCGACCGGGACCTCGCCCTCCTCCTGCGCGCGCCGCGCCAGCTCCAGCGCCCGGCGCATGAAAGCCTCGTCGCTCATTCCCACTCGATGGTGGCGGGCGGCTTGGAGGAGATGTCGTAGGTGACGCGGTTGATGCCGCGCACCTCGTTGATGATGCGGTTGGAGACCCGGGCGAGGAGGTCGTGCGGCAGCGGCGCCCAGTCGGCGGTCATGAAGTCGGTGGTCTGCACCGCGCGCAGCGCCACCACGTACTCGTAGGTGCGCCCGTCGCCCATGACGCCGACCGACTTCACGGGGAGGAACACGGCGAAGGCCTGCGCCGTCTTCTCGTACCAGCCCGAGCTCCTGAGCTCCTCGATGAAGATCGCGTCGGCCTGGCGCAGCAGGTCGGCGTACTCCTTCCTGAGCTCGCCCAGGATGCGCACCCCGAGGCCCGGGCCGGGGAACGGATGGCGGAACACCATCTCCCGGGGCAACCCGAGCGCGAGGCCCAGGCTGCGCACCTCGTCCTTGAACAGCTCGCGCAGCGGCTCGAGCAGCTTGAGGTGAAGCGTTTCGGGAAGTCCGCCGACGTTGTGGTGCGACTTGATGGTGGTCGCCTTCTTGGTCTTGGCGCCGGCCGACTCGATGACGTCGGGATAGATCGTGCCCTGGGCGAGCCACTTCGCCCCCTTGATCCGCCTGGATTCCCTTTGGAAGATTTCCACGAACAGTCTGCCGATGATCTTGCGCTTCTCCTCGGGGTCCGAGACGCCGCGCAGCGCGCCGAAAAACTCCTCGGCGGCGTCGACAGGCTTCACCCTGACGTGCATGTGCTTCGCGAACGTGTCCATGACCTGCGCCGCCTCGTCCAGGCGCAGCAGGCCGTGGTCGACGAATACGCAGGTGAGCTGCTCGCCGATGGCGCGATGGATGAGCGCGGCAGCGACCGAGGAATCGACGCCGCCCGACAGACCCAGGATCACCTCCTCGGCGCCCACCTGCTCGCGGATCTTTTTCACGGCCTCTTCTGCGTAGCCCGGCATGCTCCAGTCGCCGCTGCAGCCGCAGATCTCGCGCACGAAGCGCTGCAGCAGCCGCGCGCCCTGCGGCGTGTGCGTGACCTCGGGATGGAACTGGACGCCGTAGAAGCCCCGAGCCTCGTCGGCCATGCCGGCGATCGGGCAGGCGTTGGTGGAAGCCATCAGCTTGAAGCCGGGAGGCAGCTCGGCGACCTTGTCGCCGTGGCTCATCCAGACCTTCAGCATGCCGTGGCCTTCGGGGGTGCGGAAATCCTCGATGCCTTCGAGAAGCTTCGTGTGCCCGCGGGCGCGCACCTCGGCGTAGCCGAACTCGCGCACCCTGCCCGGCTCGACGCGCCCGCCGAGCTGCTGGGCCATGGTCTGCAAGCCGTAGCAGATGCCCAGCACCGGAACGCCGAGCCCGAACACCGCCTGCGGCGCCCTGGCGGTGGCTTCCTCGTAGGCCGCCAGATAGCTGCCGGAAAGGATGACGCCTTTCGGGTCGAATTCGCGCACCCATGCATCCGCCACGTCATGCGGATGGATCTCGCAATACACGCCGGCTTCGCGCACGCGCCTGGCGATGAGCTGGGTATACTGTGCGCCGAAATCGAGAATCAGGATCTTCTGATGCGAGGCCCCGCTACTCAGCCCGGTAATTGGGAGCCTCCTTCACTATTTGCACGTCATGGACGTGCGACTCGCGAACGCCGGCCGAGGTGATCTCGACGAACTGGCTGCGCGTGCGCAGCTCGTCGATCGTCGCGCAGCCGGTGTAGCCCATGCTGGCGCGCACGCCTCCGACCAGCTGCTGGACCACCCCCATCAGGCTGCCCTTGTAGGGCACGCGGCCTTCGACGCCCTCGGGCACCAGCTTGTCGACGTTCATCTCCGAGTCCTGGAAGTAGCGGTCGGCGGCGCCTTTTTGCATCGCGCCCAGCGAGCCCATGCCGCGGTAGGCCTTGTACGAGCGTCCCTGGTAGAGCTCGATCTCGCCCGGCGACTCCTCGGTGCCGGCGAACAGCGACCCCAGCATCACGGCATGCGCGCCGGCGGCAAGCGCCTTCGAAATGTCGCCCGAGTAGCGCACGCCGCCGTCGGCGATAAGCGGCACGCCCGAGCGGGCGAGCGCTTCCGCGACGTTCTGGATCGCGGTGATCTGGGGCACCCCGACGCCCGCGACGACCCGGGTGGTGCAGATGGAGCCGGGGCCGATACCGACCTTGACGCCGTCGGCGCCGTGGTCGACCAGCGCGCGCGCGCCGTCGCCGGTTCCCACGTTGCCGCCGATCACTTCCACCCGCGGGTGGTTCGTCTTGATCCATTGGACGCGGTCCAGCACGCCCTGCGCGTGGCCGTGCGCGGTATCCACCACCAGCACGTCGGCGCCGGCCTCGACCAGCGCCGTGACGCGCTCGTC
This sequence comes from Burkholderiales bacterium, assembly GCA_035514595.1. Taxonomy (GTDB): domain Bacteria; phylum Pseudomonadota; class Gammaproteobacteria; order Burkholderiales; family SG8-39; genus SCGC-AG-212-J23. Next base: position 648 of record DATKAX010000343.1, on the reverse strand, counting down.
GGTGCCTTCGCCGACGCCTACCGCAGCCCCCACCCGGAGCTTGCCGTAGGCATCCTTGCAGGCATTCGGGTGCGCGCTCTCCTTGAGGATGTCCTTCACGGTGACAAGGCCCTTGAGCTGGAACTCGTCGTCGACCACCAGCACGCGCTCCAGGCGGTGCCGATGCATGAGTGCCATCGCCTCCTCGCGGCTCGCGCCGTCACGCACCGTGATCAGCTTTCTCTGCGGGGTCATGATCGCCTTGACCGGCTGGTCGAGCTGTGTCTCGAAGCGCAGGTCGCGGTTGGTCACGATGCCCACCACCTTTCCGTTCTTCACCACCGGGAAGCCGGAGATCTTGTACTGCTGCTGCAGCGCCATCACCTCGCGCACGCTGATCTCGGGCGAGATGGTCATCGGGTCGCGCAGCACCCCGGACTCGAAGCGCTTGACTTTCGCCACCTCGGCGGCCTGTGCCTGGGGGCTCAGGTTCTTGTGGACGATGCCGATCCCGCCCGCCTGCGCCATCGCGATGGCGAGGCGCGCCTCGGTCACCGTGTCCATGGCGGCCGAGACGAGCGGAATGTTCAGCTCGAGCTTCCGGCTGAGCCGGGTCTTGAGGGAAACGTCACGTGGCAGGACGCGCGAGTGGGCGGGAAGGAGGAGGAC
>DATKAX010000342.1:0-6724 GCA_035514595.1 Burkholderiales bacterium | reverse complement strand
ACGCGCTCGATGCCGTGCAGGCCGCTCGTCAGCGGCACAAGCTCGACAAGATGTCCTCTTTCCCCGAGCGCGCTGCCCAGGCCCGCATAAGGCGTCCCCTGCTCCAGCAGCGTCGCCGGCCCGTTGCGCACGCCGAAGTTCGGCAACTCGGTTGCCGCCTGGAGGCTGAGGTTCCAGTCGAGCACACCCACCAGGGTCTTCGCCACGTAGCTGATGATCATCGGTCCGCCCGGCGAGCCGATCGCCAGGCGCAGCCTGCCGTCGCTCGAGAACACGACGCTCGGCGCCATGCTGCTGCGCGGCCGCTTGCCCGGCGCCACCCGGTTCACCCCGTCCGGAACGAAATCGAAGTCGGTGAGCTGGTTGTTGAGCAGGAAGCCGCGCACCATGATGCGGCTGCCGAAGGCGTTCTCGATGGTGGTGGTCATCGCGACGACATTGCCCTGCGGGTCGACGATCGACAGGTGGCTGGTGCCCGCCGCCTCGGTATCGCCCGGCAGCGCCCGGCGCATCGCGCGCTCGCCGATCCGCCGTGCGCGCTTATCCAGATAGGAAGGACTCAAGAGCGTTTCAGTGGGAACCGGAGCGAAACCGGGATCCGCCACGTAGCGCGCGCGGTCGGCGAAGGCGAGACGCCCGGCCTCGGTGAAAAAATGCACCGCCGCCGCGGAATGCGGCGGCGCGCGCGCGAAGGCGGTGCGCTCGAGCAGGCCCAGGATCTGCAGCACCGCGACGCCGCCCGAGCTCGGCGGCCCCATCGAGCAGATGCGCCACCCGCGGTAAGGCCCGCACACCGGCTCGCGCTCGAGCGCGCGGTACGCCGCCAGGTCTTCCAGCGACAGGTCGCCCGGCTTCGGGTGCGCGCGCACCGCGCCTACGATGTCGCGCGCAATGTCGCCCCGGTAGAAGGCGTCGGCGCCGTACATTGCGACGCGGCGCAGCGTAGCCCCGTACTGCCGGTTGACGATGCGCGCGCCGACCGGCGCGGGCCGTCCGTCCGCCCGATAGAAGATGCTGCGTGCCAGCGGGTCGTCTCTCAGGAACCGCTCGGCCGCGAGCTGGGCGTGCAGCCGCGGTGACATCGCGAAGCCATCCTCGGCTGCGAGGATGGCGTACTGAAACAGCTCGCGCCACGGCAAGCTGCCGTGGCGGCGATGCGCAAGCTCGAGCACGCGCAGCACGCCGGGCACGCCCACCGAGCGCCCGCCGACCACCGCCTCGACGAACCCCAAAGGCGAGCCGTCTTCCTGCAGGAAGCGATCCGCGCGTGCCGCGCTCGGGGCCGTCTCGCGCCCGTCGTAGCTGCGCAGCGAGCGCTCTCTCTCCGACCAGTGCAGCAGGAAGGCGCCGCCGCCGATCCCCGAGGACTGCGGCTCCACCAGCCCGAGCACCGCCTGCGCCGCGATCGCCGCATCGACCGCCGAGCCGCCCCGCTTCAACACCGAGAACCCCGCCTGCGCAGCCAGAGGATGCGCAGCGGCAACCATGAAGCGCTGCGCCGCGGGCGGCGGCGGAGCATGCGCGCAGCCGGCGACCAGGAAAACGAAAAGGGCGGCCGCAGCCGCCCTTCTCACGAGGTCTTTGCGAAGAAACATCAGACCATCAGAGGAACGACCAGGAGGGCCACGATGTTGATGATCTTGATTAGCGGGTTGACCGCCGGGCCCGCCGTGTCCTTGTACGGATCGCCGACGGTGTCGCCGGTGACCGCCGCCTTGTGGGCGTCGGAGCCCTTGCCGCCGTGGTGGCCGTCCTCGATGTACTTCTTCGCGTTGTCCCAGGCGCCGCCGCCGGTGCACATCGAGATCGCGACGAATAGCCCGGTGACGATGGTTCCCATCAGCACTCCGCCGAGCGCCTGGGGCCCGAGCGCGAGACCGACCACGATCGGCACCAGCACCGGCAGCAGCGACGGGATCATCATCTCCCTGATGGCGGCGCGCGTCAGCATGTCGACCGCCCTGCCGTACTCCGGCTTGGCGGTGCCTTCCATGATGCCGGGAATTTCCTTGAACTGGCGGCGCACCTCGAGCACCACCGAAGCGGCAGCGCGTCCCACCGCCTCCATCGCCATCGCGCCGAAGAGGTAGGGCACCATCCCGCCGATGAACAGGCCGATGATCACCATGTGGTTCGAGAGGTCGAAGCTGAAGCTCTTGCCCGCGGCCTCAAGGGCATGCGTGTAGTCCGCGAACAGCACCAGCGCCGCGAGGCCCGCCGAGCCGATGGCGTAGCCCTTGGTCACCGCCTTGGTGGTATTGCCCACCGCGTCGAGCGGATCGGTGATCTCGCGCACCGAAGCCGGCAGGTCCGCCATCTCGGCGATGCCGCCGGCGTTGTCGGTGATCGGGCCGTAGGCGTCGAGCGCGACGATGATGCCCGCCATCGACAGCATCGAGGTGGCGGCGATCGCGATGCCGTACAGGCCGGCGAGCCAGTAGGAAACGAAGATCGCCACGCACACCGCGAGCACCGGCCAGGCGGTCGACTTCATCGACACGCCGAGCCCGGCGATGATGTTGGTGGCGTGCCCGGTGACGCTCGCGCCGGCGACGTGCTGCACCGGCTTGAACTGGGTGCCGGTGTAGTACTCCGTGATCCAGACCAGGAAGCCGGTGAGCGCCATGCCCACCACCACGGTGCCCCACATCTCCCAGACGCCGACCAGCCGCGTCGTGCCGCCGATCTCGAACGGAACCTCGCGCAGCACCGGCCCCATGACGAGCTGGGTGATGGGCCAGGCGGCGATGAGCGCGATGCCGCCCGCCCAGGCAAGCCCCTTGTAGAGCGCGGGCATGACGTTCCTGTCTCCCGGCTTTGCGGCGACGAACCAGGTGCCGGCGATCGAGGCGATGATCGCGAACCCGCCGAGCGTCAGCGGATAGATGAGCGCGGCGACGTTCTTCAGCATCAGGGCGCCGAGCAGCATGGTGGCGATGATGGTCACCGCATAGGTCTCGAAGAGATCCGCCGCCATGCCGGCGCAGTCGCCGACGTTGTCGCCGACGTTGTCCGCGATCACGGCCGGGTTGCGCGGATCGTCCTCGGGAATGCCCGCCTCCACCTTGCCGACCAGGTCCGCGCCGACATCCGCACCCTTGGTGAAGATGCCGCCGCCGAGCCGCGCGAAGATCGAGATCAGCGAGCCGCCGAAGGCCAGGCCGACGAGCGGATGGATGATGAGCGCGAGGTTGTTCTTGTCGAGCGCATTGGCATACAGCAGCGCGAAGTAGCCGGCCACGCCGGCGAGGCCGAGCCCCACCACCAGCAGGCCGGTGATGGCGCCGCCGTTGAAGGCGACCTGCAGCGCCTCGTTGATGCCGATGCGCGCCGCCTCGGCGGTGCGCACGTTGGCGCGCACCGAGATGTTCATGCCGATGATGCCCGAGGCGCCCGAGAGCACCGCGCCGATCAGGAAGCCGAAGGCCGTCGGCCAGCCCAGGCCGGGCACGAAGCCGATCACCAGGAACAGGATCGCGCCGACGATGCCGATGGTCGTGTACTGCCGCCACAGGTAGGCGACTGCGCCTTCGCGCACCGCCGCCGAGATCTCGCGCATGCGCTCGTTGCCCTCCGGCAGCTTCAGGATCCGCGTGATCTGCCACGCGCCGTAGGCGATGGCGATGAGCGCGCAGACGAGCGCGAAGACGAGTCCTGCCGACATGTTTTCTTCTCCCCTGAAAAGGGGGGGAATTTTATCAGGTCAGCGCAGCGAGAGCGCGCGCGGCCACTTCCTCGACCGGTCCGACGCCGGAAATCCTGCGGTACTTCGGGGCGCGCGGATCGCCCGTCGCCGCCCAGCGCCCGTAGTAATGAGCGAGCGGCCGGGTCTGCGCCCGGTAGATCTCCAGGCGCCTGCGCACCGTTTCCTCGCGGTCATCCTCGCGCTGCACGAGCGGCTCGCCGGTAGCGTCGTCGCGGTCCTCGCTGCGCGGCGGATTGAACTTCACGTGATAGCTCCGGCCCGAGGCGGGGTGAACCCGCCTGCCGCTCATGCGCTCGATGATCTCGTCGTCGGGAACGTCGATCTCCAGGACGTAGTCGATCGGCACGCCGGCGGCCTTCATCGCTTCGGCCTGCGGGATGGTGCGCGGAACGCCGTCGAGCAGATAACCGCGGCGGCAATCGGGCTCCCTCAACCGCTCCTTGACCAGACCCACGATGATGTCGTCGGACACGAGCTGGCCGGCATCCATCACTTCCTTGGCGGCGATGCCGAGCGGCGTTCCGCGCTTGGCTGCGGCGCGCAGCATGTCGCCGGTCGAGATCTGCGGGATGCCAAACGCCTGCGCGATGCGCGCGGCCTGCGTGCCCTTGCCCGCGCCCGGCGGCCCCAACAGGATCAGCCTCATGCGAACATTTTACGCACCGCCTCGAGATCCGCAGGCGTGTCGACGCCGGCCGCGATCTCCAAGCGGCTCACCACGACCGCGATGCGGTAGCCGTGCCACAGCGCGCGCAGCTGCTCGAGCGCCTCGGCGCGCTCCAGGGGCGATTCCTCGAGGCCCGCATAGCGCGCGAGAAAGCCCGCGCGATACGCATAGAGGCCCGCGTGCCGGTAGCAGGTCGCGCCCGGCTCGCGCGGATGCGGAATCCGGGCGCGCGAGAAGTAGAGCGCAAACCCTTGCGCGTCCATCACGACCTTCACCACGTGCGGGCTCGCAGCCGCGGCCGGATCGTGGATCGGATGGCAGGCGGTGGCAACGGCCGCCTCGGGGCGGCGCTCGAGAGTGCCGGCGACCTCCGCCACCAGCGCCGGCTCGATCAGCGGCTCGTCGCCCTGCAGGTTGACGACCACGTCGGCCTCCGCCAGGCCAAGCCGAGCGGCAGCCTCGGCGAGGCGATCGGTACCGGAAGCGTGATCGGCGCGCGTCATGAGCGCGGCGTACCCGTGCGCGCCCACCGCGGCCGCGATGCGCTCGTCGTCGGTCGCCACGTGCACCGCCGCGGCACCGCTCGCTGCGGCGCGCTCGCACACGCGCACGACCATCGGCCTGCCGCCCAGGTCCGCCAGCGGCTTGCCGGGGAAACGGCTCGAGGCGTAGCGCGCCGGGATGATGACGCTGAAGCTCACGCGACTTCTTCTTCGGGCGGGAGCTTGCGCGCCTCCTCTTCCAGCATGACCGGGATGCCGTCCTTCACCGGATAGGCGAGGCGGTCGCCGCGGCAGATGAGCTCGGCCGCGGCCTTGCGATAGACGAGCTTGCCCTTGCACAGCGGGCACACCAGGATCTCAAGCAGTTTCGGGTCGACGCCACTCATCGAGTCTCCCCAGCAGCCAGTCGCCGAACGCGGGATCGAGCTGCGCGGTCACCGGCAACACCCACCAGTTGGGCCGCGCGGCATGGCGCAATTTTACCGCGTCCTTCTCGGTGAGCAGAACCGGGGCCTCGTCGCCGAACTCCAGGTCGCGCGCGGTAAAGGGATGATGGTCCGGGAAGGGATGCGGCACCGGCTTCACCCCGAGAGCGACGAGGTGCAGGAAAAAGCGGTTGGGATCTCCGATGCCGGCGACCGCGTGCACCCTCTGGCCGGCGAAGCTCGCTGCAGCCCGGCGCTCGCGCGCATCCGTCATGCGATGCAGGCTTTCGCCGGCGAGGCGCATCGCGAATCCGCGCACCGGGGCGTTTCCATGGCTCACGATCGCGTCCACGGACCTGAGCCGCGAGACCGGTTCGCGCAACGGGCCCGCGGGCAGCATGAAGCCGTTGCCGAAGCCGCGCGCGTCGACCACCGCAATCTCGAGATCGCGTCTCAGGCGATAGTGCTGCAGCCCGTCGTCGAGGATCACGACGTCGACCCCGGGATGCTGCACGCGCAAGGCAGCGATCACGGCGGCCCGCTCGGGGCCGACCCATACCGGGCAGCCGCTGCGGCGCGCGAGCAGGATGGGCTCGTCGCCGACCTCGGCCGGCTCGGAGACGATCGTGACCTCGCGCGGCGCCTGCACGCGTGCGCCGTAACCGCGCGACACGATCGCCGGCGACCAGCCCTTCGCCTTCAGCAGTTCGGCGAGCCACAGCACGAGCGGCGTCTTGCCGCTTCCGCCGGCCACCAGGTTTCCCACCACGATCACCGGGATCCCGGGATGCACGCTGCTCAGCAGGCGCATCCGGTAGAGCAGCCTGCGCACGGTGGCGGAAGCCCGAAACAGCAGGCTCGCCGGCCAGAGCATCCAGGCCAGCACGCCGCGGCGATACCAGTGCTTCACCGCTGGTTCGACTGGGTGGTGAAGGTGATCTGCGTCAGGCCGGCGAGGCGCGAAGCCTCCAGCACGCGCACCACCGACTGGTGGCTCGCGGCCGCGTCGGCGCTGATGATGACGATCGGGTCCTTGAGCGTGCCGCGCGCGCGCTTTAGCTCGTCGGCGAGCTGCTCGACGCCGCGGAACGTCAGCGGGCTGCGATTGATGACGTACTGCCCCCGGGCGTTTACCAGCACCGAGATCTCGTTCTGGCGCTCGGGCTGCCTCTCCGCGTCGGCGCTCGGCAGATTGATCTGCAGCTCGGTGTACTTCGAATAGGTCGTGGTAATCATCAGAAAGATGAGAATCACCATCATCACGTCGATGAGCGGCACGAGGTTGATCTCGAGCGGCTCCTTTTCCCGGCCGCGCTGGAAGTTCACGCGCTCAGGCCCGCTGCGGTGCCGGATAGTCCATGCGCTCGCCGTGCAGGATGTCGACCAGCTTCGCCGCCTGCAGCTCCATTTCCACCACGTAGGT
>DATKAX010000341.1:0-2420 GCA_035514595.1 Burkholderiales bacterium | reverse complement strand
GCGACGCTCGGCAAGCGACAGGGGGAGGCCGGCGCAGTGGTCGATGGCGGCGCGCGCGACGTCGCGACCTCGCAGTCGATCGGCTACCCGGTGTGGTCGCGCGGCGCGACGCCGATTACCGGCAAGTGGCGGCTGGAGACGGTGGCGATCAACGGGCCGGTGCAGATCGCCGGCGTGCCGGTGAATCCCGGCGACCTGGTGGTCGCCGACCAGAACGGCGTGTGCTTCGTCCCGCGCGGACGCATCGACGAGGTCCTCGCCCGCGCGCGCGAGCTCTCGGCCGGCGAGGAGGCGCGAAACCGCGACGTGGCCGCGGGCATGAGCCTCGTCGAGGTCGTGAACAAAAGCTACTTCAAGCCGCTCGCTTGATAACATCGGCCATGGCCGCGGAGCTCGCCCCCGACGTCACCTGGGTTCCCCCCGAGACCGACCTCGCCGAGTGGTACTACGAGCAGGGCTACTCCGACGGGCTGCCGGTCATGGTGCCGACGCCGCAGAAGGTGGATGCGATGGTCGCGGCGCTGGGCGGGGAGCCGGAGCGGCTCGAAGCGCGCATCCCGCCGCGCTGGGGCGGGCTCACGCGCCGCGTGCTCGCGCTCAACATGGTGATGGCGGGCTGCAAGCCGGAGTACGCGCCGGTAGTGCGCGCGGCGCTCGCCGCGCTCTGCGAGCCGGCGTTCAACCTGAACGGCGTGCAGGCGACCACGCACATGGCCTGCCCGCTGCTGGTGGTGAACGGGCCGATCGCGCGCGCGATCGGGATGAACGGCGGCTGCAACGCCTTCGGCTCGGGCAACCGCGCCAACGCCACCATCGGCCGCGCGATCCGGCTGGTGCTGCTCAACGTGGGCGGCGGCTGGCCCGGCGATCTCGACAAGAGCACGCTTGGGCATCCCGGCAAGTACAGCTACGCGGTATGCGAGAACGAAGCGAGCCCGTTCGCACCCTACCACGTCGAGAAGGGCTTCCAGGCCGGGGACTCGACGGTGTTCGTGATCGCCGCCGAGGCGCCGCACAGCGTCACCAACCACGTCGCTAACGATCCGCAGGGCATCCTCGACAGCATCTGCTCGGCGATGAGCACGTATGCGCACAACACGGCGGTATCGAGCGGGCACTGCGCGGTGGTGCTCGGCCCCGAGCACGCCGCGACGATCGCAAAGCACGGCTGGAAGCGGCACGACATCAAGTCCTATCTCTGGATGTACTCCGGCAACAAGTTCCGCGAGCTTGCCTTCGAGCACCGCTACGGCAAGGTGTACAACCGCAACCTGCCGGTGTGGTACCGCCGCGAGCCGGACTCGCGCATCCCGATCGTGCCCGGCCCGGAGAACATCCATCTCTTCGTGATCGGCGGCGAGGCCGGGCGCTTCTCCGCCTTCCTTCCCGGCTGGGGGCACATGTCCTCGCCGGTGCTGCGCGAGATCGGGCAGCAGGATGCCTCCGCGCGCTGCGTCGACGGCACCTGCTATCTATGAGGGGGCCTAGCCCAGGCTGAACACGAGGTACAGCGCCGCCAGCCACACCAGCGGAATCGCCGGCGCGAGCATGCGCGCCGGGCCCAGGGCGGCGGACTGGCAGGCTCGCCACACCAGGTAGCCCATGATCATCAGGACGAGCGCGCCGCCCGCCGCGACGAAATGCGGCGCCTGCATCTCGGCGAGCAGCGGCCCCTCGGCGTGGAACAGGTCCGAAAGCGGCAGGATCGCGACGTTGAAAGCGTTGCTGCCGTACACGTTTCCCATGGCGATGCCGTAGGACCTGCGCAGCGCCGCGGTCACGGTGACCGAGGCCTCGGGGAGCGTGGTCACGATCGACACCAGCAGCACGCCGATGAAGCTCGCGCTGATGCCCGAGATCCCGGCGATGCTGTCGGCGCTCGCCGCGAGGTAGCGCCCCGCGACCAGCACCACCGCCACCGAGACGCCGAAGCCGATCCACGCCTTGCGCGCCGCGCCCGGCACCGGCCGGATGACGGTAGCCTCCGGATCCGGCTCGACGCGCCCGGCGCGGTACACGGCGCGCATGCCCGCGATGTACACCGCCAGGATGGCGAGCGCGCCCAGGCTGGTGGGCCCGAGCTTGAGGTCGCCGGAGGCGCCCATCGCCGCCGCCAGCGTCACCAGAACGATGCCGAGCAGAATCAGGAGCTGCGTGTCGCGGCCCTGGTTGCCGAAGAGCTTCGACACGCCGAAGGCGAGTGCCACCACGGCCAGCACGAAGACGTTGATCATGTCGGCGCCGAACACGTTGCCGAGCGCGAGCCCGGGCGAGTTCTCGAGCCACACCGCCGAGACGTTGACCGAGACCTCGGGCAGCGACGTGGCGGTGGCGACGAGCAGCGTCCCCACCCAGAGCTTGCCCCAGCCGGTCTTCTCGGCGAGCTCGTCGCCGTACCGGGCGAGGCCGATGCCGGCGAA
>DATKAX010000340.1:0-35834 GCA_035514595.1 Burkholderiales bacterium | reverse complement strand
AGCTTCCAGCCCAGGCGCTCGGCGATGCCCTCCTCGACCGAGAGCCCGTCCTCGCCCGGCCCGAACCAGCGTCCCGCCGCGAGCGAGTTGTGCGCCGGCAGCTCGTCGAGGTAGGACAGGTTGAACTCGCGCTCGATCAGGCGCCTCGCGCGCTCCTCGGTGTAGTCGTCCTCGCTCACCGCCTTGCCGTTCACGCTCACGACGCGGCCGCGCACCATCGGGTAGAGCTCGGGCACGGCGATGCCGCGCTCGGCGAAGAAGCGCTCGACGGGCGCGAGCTGCTCGGGCTGCACGCCGACCAGGAAGCGGTTCGGCGCGTCCGGCGGCGCCGCGCGGCGCCAGGCCTCGACCAGATCGTTGCGGGTAAAGGTGAGCAGCAGCACCGCGGTGAGCCCGAGGGCGAGGCTCGCCACCTGCACCGCGTTGCCGCGCTCGTGCCGCCTCAGGTTCGCGAGCCCGTAACGCAGCCGTCTCCCGGCGCGTCGCGTCACGGCGCGGGTCGTCAGGAGCCTGAGCAGTCCCCAGGACAGCGCGAAGAACGCCGCCACCGCGGCGGCGAAGCCGCCCACCACGTAGGCGCCGAGCTTCAGGTCGCCCGCCTGCCATATGAGCAGCGCGCTCAGCGCGGCGCCGCCCGCGGCGTACGAAGCATACGCGGCGCGGCTCGGCTGCCCGGTCTCGCGCCGGATGACGCGCAGCGCCGGCACGTCCTTCAGCTGCAAGAGCGGCGGCAGCGCGAAGCCGAGCAGCAGTACCAGGCCGACGAGAAAGCCCTGGAGCGCGGGAAGCGCGGTGGGCGGCGGCAGATCGGCGCGCACCACTTCGGCGAGCGCGCCCGCGATCGCGGTCTGCGCCGCGTAGCCGACGAGCGAGCCGAGCGCGCAGGCGGCGATCCCGAGCAGCGCGAACTCCGTCGCGTAGAGCCGCACCAGCTGCGCCTGGGTGGCGCCCAGGCAGCGCATCACGGCGCAGCCGTCGAGGTGGCGCTCGACGAAGCGCCGCGTGCCGAGCGCGATCGCCACGCCGGCGAGGATCGCCGCGAGCAGCGCCGTGAGCCCGAGGAAGCGCTGCGCGCGGTCGATCGAGGCGCGCACCTGGGGCCGGCCGCTCTCCAGCGTCTCGATGCGCTGGCCGCGCTCGAGGCGCTCCTGCATGCGCGCCTCGACGAGCCTCATTGCCTGGGGAGAGCCGGCGGCATACAGGTAGTACCAGACCCGGCTGCCGGTCTGCACCAGGCCGGTCGCGGGCACGTCGGCGAGGTTCATCATCAGGCGCGGCGCGACGTTGAAGAAGCCGGCGCCGCGCTCGGGCTCGAGGGTCAGCACCGCAGCCACCTCGAACTCGCCGCGCCCGAGCCGCAGCCGCGCGCCGACCGGCGCCGCGAGCGCCGTCACCAGCCGCTCCTCGAGCCACACCGTGCCGCGCGCCGGCGCGCCTTCGGCGACGGCGTCGGGCGCGCCGAGCGCGGGCGCGGTGCGCAACCGGCCGCGCAGCGGATAGTTCTCGCTCACCGCCTTCACGCCGGCGAGCTGGCTCTCGCCGCCGCGCAGCGCCATGCTGACGAAATTGAGCGCCTGCGCGTCATGCGCGCCGGCGCGGCGGATCTCGTCCGCGACCTCGCGCTTCCAGGGATGGTCGGACACCAGCACCAGGTCGGCGCCGAGCAGCTGGTGCGCGTCGCGCGCGAGCGCCTGGCCGAGCCGGTCGGCGAAGAAGGCGACGCTGGTCACGCTCGCCACCGCCACCGCGAGCGCCGCCGCGAGCACCCGCAGCTCGCCCGCGCGCCAGTCGCGCAGGAGCATTCGCCAGGACTGCTTCATGGCTCCATCCTGCCGCCCGCGAGCCGTACCGTGCGCGTGCAGCGCGCCGCCAGGTTCTCGTCGTGGGTCACGAGCACCAGCGTGGTGCCGTACTCGCGGTTCATCTCGAACAGCAGCCGGATCACCGCGGCACCCGAGTCCGCGTCGAGGCTCCCGGTCGGCTCGTCGGCGAGCAGGAGCTGCGGGCGCACCACGAACGCGCGCGCGAGCGCCACGCGCTGCTGCTCGCCGCCCGAGAGGTGCTTGGGGTAGTGGTGCAGGCGCTCGCCCAGGCCGACGCGCTCGAGCACCTCGCGCGCCTGCGCCTGCGCATCCTCGCGCCCGGCGAGCTCGAGGGGCAGCATCACGTTCTCGAGCGCGGTGTAGCCGGGAAGCAGCTGGAACGACTGGAACACGAAGCCGACTGTCTTCGCCCGCAGGCGCGCGCGCGCGTCCTCGTCGAGCGCGAACAGCTCGGCGCCGTCGATGCGCACGCCGCCGGCGCTCGGCGTATCCAGGCCGGCAAGAATCGCGAGCAGCGTCGACTTGCCCGAGCCCGAGGCGCCGACCACCGCCACCGCCTCGCCGCGCGTGACCTCGAAGTCGATGTCGCGCAGAATGACGAGATCCGAGTCACCGCTGCGCACCGTCTTGCCGATGCCCCGCGCGATCAGTACGTTGTTATTAAGCATGCTGTTGGCGCTCGGCGCGCTGGCGGCGCCGCAAAAGCCGATCCTGGTCTATGGGGACAGCCTGTCCGCGGCCTACGGCATTCCGCAGGCGCGCGGCTGGGTAGCGCTTCTCGAGGCTCGCCTCGAGCGCGGGCATCCCAATTATAGCGTCGCCAACGCGAGCATCTCGGGCGAGACCAGCGCGGGCGGCCTGTCGCGCGTGCAGGCCGCGCTCGAGCGCCACCGCCCCGCGATCCTGATCCTCGCGCTCGGCGCGAACGACGGCCTGCGCGGGCTGCCGATCGATCAAATGAAGCGCAACCTCTCCGGCATCATCCAGCGCGCACAGAAGGCGGGCGCGCGCGTGCTCGTCGTGGGCATGAAGCTGCCGCCGAACTACGGCCCGGACTACACCGCAGAATTCGAAGCCGCCTTCGGCGAGCTCGCCAAGCGCCACCGCACCGCGCTGGTTCCCTTCCTGCTGGAAGACTTCGCCGAGAAGCCGGAGCTGTTCCAGCCCGATCGCATCCACCCCGACGTCGCCGCGCAGCCGCTGATGCTCGAGCGGGTGTGGAAAGCGCTGCGCCCGATGCTGAAATAATTCGGGGTCAGAGCCCGATTTTTTCCTAGGCAACGCGAAGGCGCGCCGGCCCGCCGGCGAGCTTGCCGATGACGCGCGCCTCCGGAAAGCCCTGGTCTGTGAAAACCTGCAGTACATCGTTCACAGCCTCGGGCGCGCAGGCGACGAGCAGGCCGCCGCTCGTCTGGGGGTCGCCGAGGAGCTTGCGCTTCCACTCCGGGAAGCCGCTCGCGAGCTCGACCTCGTGCCCGTAGCCCTTCCAGTTGCGCTCGGACGCGCCGGTGGCGACGCCCTGTCGCGCCCATTCTGCCGCCTCGGCGATCAGCGGAAGGGCATCGAAGCTCACCTCGGCGCCCAGGCCCGCGCCGCGCAGCATCTCGAGCAGGTGCCCGGCGAGGCCGAAGCCGGTGACATCGGTCATCGCGTGCACCGCGTCCATCTGCGCGAGCGCCTCGCCCGGGGTGTTCAGCTTCGTGGTCCACTCGAGCATCTGCGCGTAGCCGGCGGCCGAGAGCCTGCCCTTCTTCAGCGCCGCCGAAAGGATGCCGATGCCGAGCGGCTTGCCGAGGATCAACACGTCGCCGGCTTTCGCCGTGTCGTTTCTCTTGATCTTGCCCACATCGGCAAGACCGAGCGCGACCAGGCCGTAGATCGGCTCGAGGGTGTCGATGGAGTGCCCGCCGGCCACCGGGATGCCGGCAGCGGCGCACACCGACTCGCCGCCCTGCAGGATGCTGCGGATCACCGCCAGCGGCAGCTTCTCGAGCGGCATGCCGACGATCGCGAGCGCGAAGATCGGCCTGGCGCCCATCGCGTAGACGTCGGAGATCGCGTTGGTGGCGGCGATGCGCCCGAAATCGTGCGGATCGTCGACGATCGGGGTGAAGAAATCCGTGGTGGCGACGAGCGCCTGGCGCTCGTTCAGCCGGTAGACCGCGGCATCGTCCGCGGTTTCCGTGCCCACCAGCAGCTCGGCCGGCAAACCGCGGATCGGCGAGGCGGCGAGGATCTCGGAGAGCACCGCGGGCGCGATCTTGCAGCCGCAGCCGCCGCCGTGGCTGAACTCGGTGAGGCGGATCTTCTCGGGCGCGTTCATGCGCGAAATTCTAGCCGCTAAAGCGCGCAGCTGCGAAAGCCGGCGAACACGTCGCCGCGATCGGGCAGGTAGAAATTGCGGAACGCCGCGCGCGCGAGGCGCCGCGGCGTGGCGAAGCTCGCGCCGCGCAGCACCTTGTGGGTGCCGAACCACGGCTGCGAATAATCCTGGTAAGGGTCCGGGCTGAAGCCGGGATACGGCTCGAACGGGCTCGAGGTCCACTCCCACACCTCGCCCCAGCGAAACGCCGGCGCGCCCGAGCGCGCCGCAAGCTCCCATTCCGCCTCGCTCGGCAGCCGCCGCGCCGCCCAGCCGCACCAGGCCTGCGCCTCGCTCCAGTCGACGTGGCGCACCGGCTCGCCCGGTGCGAGCCGCTGCCAGCGATCGAAGCGGCGCTCTTCCCACACGCCGTCGCGGCTGCGCCAGTAGCGCGGCGCCGCACCGCCGTCCTCGACGTAGGCGAGGTACTGCGCGTTGGTGACCGGCGCGCACGCGATGCGAAACGGCGCGAGCTCCACCTCGTGCGCCCACTTCTCGTTGTCGAACACGAACGCGTCGCGCCCCCGCTCCGCCCCCAGCCGGAAAGTGCCTCCGTGGAGGGCTAGATCTCGTTTATCTGCTTCCACGACTTTTGATGAATCTTCAAAAGCAGGATCCGGGTAGCCCAGCGTCTGATGCGTGTAATGAAACGCCTCGGAATGCATGTCTTCGTGGAAGGTGGCAAGGCGCACGAAGTAGCGCAGGCGCTGGTTCTCGGGCTCGCGCTCGAGGCGCGCGAGCACGAGCTCGAGGACGTTGGCGAGGTAGGCGCGGGTCGTGGCGAGGTCCGGCAGCGGCAGGTCCCAGCGCGTGGAGTGCGCGACCGCCGAGGAGTCGTAGAGCGCATCGGCGCCGGCCAGGATCGAATCGGCGAGCGCGCCCCCGGCCCGCCAGCGCAGGCACCAGCGCTCCTGGAACCAGCCGACGTGGCCGATTTCCCACAGCGGCGGGTTGACGATCGCCAGGCGCGGGCCGAGCAGGCGCTCGCCCTCGATCCCCGCGGTGACGCGCGCGAGATGGCTGCGGCTAGCCGCGAGATCGTGCGCCAGCGTCCCGGGCTCGGCTATCATCGCCGCCGATGGCGCGCATCGCGATCGTCACGCCGGCCGGCGCCGGCGCGCGCAACGGCAACCGCCACACGGCGTTGCGCTGGGCGACGTTGCTTCGCAAGTCCGGCCACCGGGTGAGCGTAAGCCTGACCTGGAAGGGCGAGCGCTGCGATGCGCTGGTCGCGCTGCACGCGCGCCGCAGCCACGACTCCATCGTGCGCTACCGCGAAGCGCATCCCTCGGCGCCGCTCGTCGTCGTGCTCACCGGGACCGACCTGTACCGCGACCTTCCCGGCTCGCGCGAGGCGCGCCGCTCGCTCGAGCTCGCAGACCGCATCATCGTGCTGCAGGAGGCGGCGCTGGCGAGCCTGCAGGGCGCGACGCGACGCAAGGCGCGCGTGGTCTATCAATCCGCCGATCCGCGCCTGCGCCACGCGCCGCCGCAGGCCCGTTTCCGCTTCGTCGTGGTCGGCCATCTGCGCGCCGAGAAAGACCCGCTGCGCGCCGTCGCCGCGCTCGCGCGCCTGCCGCAGGAAGCGCACCTCGAGCTGGTCCATCTCGGCGCGGCGCTCGACCCGGCGCTCGGCCGCGAAGCCGAGCGCTGGATGGCGCGTGAGCCGCGCTATCGCTGGCTCGGCACCGTGGCCCACCCTCGCGCGCTCGGCTGGCTCGCGCGCAGCCACCTCCTCGTGGTGAGCTCGGTGATGGAAGGCGGCGCCAACGTGATCGCGGAAGCCGCGCGCATCGGCACGCCGGTGCTCGCTTCGCGGGTACCGGGCAACGTGGGCATGCTCGGGCGCGGCTACCCCGGCTACTACCCGCTCGGCGACGAGCGCGCCCTCGCCGGGCTCATGGCGCGCGCCGCCGGCGAGCGCGGATTCTACGCCCGCCTCAAGCGCGCGCTGCGCGCACGCCGCGGGCTTTTCGCGCCGGCGGCGGAGCGCGCGGCGCTCGCGCGCGTGCTGCGCGAGGCGATCCGCTGAAGCCATACCCGATCCTACAGCAGCGCCGGCGTAAAATTCCCCGATGAAGCCGGAGGTTCCCGCCATCCCGATCGCGCGGCTCGCGGAGTCGCGCTTCGACGCCGTCATCGACGCCCGCTCGCCTTCCGAGTACGCCGAGGACCACATCCCGGGCGCGCTCTCGGCGCCGGTGCTCGACGATGCCGAGCGCGCCACGGTCGGCACGCTCTACAAGCAGGTCTCGCCGTTCGAGGCGAAGAAGCTCGGCGCCGCCCTGGTGGCGAAGAATGTCGGGCGTCATGTCGAGGCGCTTTTCCGGGACAAGGACAGGACCTGGCGGCCGCTCGTTTACTGCTGGCGCGGCGGCAAGCGCTCCGGCGCGATGGCGCATATCCTGCGTGAGGTCGGCTGGGACGCGGCGACGCTCGAAGGCGGCTACAAGGCCTACCGGCGCTGGGTCGTGGAACGGCTCCAGGGGCTGCCTGGAACGCTCGATTTCGTGGTCGTCCATGGACCCACGGGCAGCGGCAAGAGCCGTTTGCTCGGCGCGCTCGAGGGCGCCGGCGCCCAGGTTCTCGACCTGGAGGCGCTCGCCGCGCACCGCGGCTCGGTGCTCGGCGGCCTTCCCGGCCGGCCGCAGCCCTCGCAGAAGCGCTTCGAAAGCCTGCTGCTGCGCTCGCTTTCGCGCTTCGATCCCGCCCGGCCGGTCTACGTGGAGGGGGAATCGAAGAAGATCGGCGAGCTCCAGGTGCCCGAGGCGCTCATGAGCCGCATGCGCGCCTCGAACTGCGTGCTGCTCGAAGCGAGCCTGGAGACCCGCGTCAGCCTGCTTCTCGAGGAGTACCGCCATTTTCTCGACGGGCGCGCGGCGCTGGAGGCGCAGCTCGACTGCCTCGCCGGGCTGCATGGGCGCGAGAAGATCGCCGCCTGGAAAGCGGCCGCCGCGCGCGGCGCATGGCGCGAGTTCGTCACGCGGCTGCTCGTGGAGCATTACGACCCGGCCTATCGCAGGTCCGCGCCGCGCAACTTCGGGCGCCTTGGCGAAGCGCGCAGCGTGCGCGTGGCCTCGCCCGACGAGGCCGCCTTCTCGCAGGCCGCCTCCCTGCTGCTCGAGCGCGACCCGGTCCAGGCATGAACCCGCTCGCCGCGGCGGCGCTTGCCGCCGGCGAGCTGATCTGCGATGGGAGGTCAAATGACACGTAGGGAATCTCCCGATCGTCCGGCTGCCCGCGCTCGCCGCCATTCGCAAGCGCTAGAGGCTTTCGACCGGCACCGCCGGCCGAAGCTCAGGCATTGAGGCCGGCGAGCACCTTCACGTGCTGCACGGCGCTGCGGCCGAGCGCCGAGAGCGCGTAGCCGCCCTCCAGCACCGAGACCGCCCGCCCCGCGGCGTGGCGCTCGGCGAGCGCCATCACCTGCCCGGTCACCCAGCCGTAGTCGGCGTCGGCGAAGCGCAGCATCGCCATGTCGTCCTCCTCGTGCGCATCGAAGCCCGCCGAGAACAGGACCAGCTGCGGCTTGAACTCGTCGAGGGCCGGGATCCACGTGCGGCTCACCGCCTCGCGGAACGCCTTCGAGCCCGCGCCGGCGGCGAGCGGCACGTTCACCATGTTGGACGCCGGCCGCTCGGTGCCGCTGTACGGATAGAACGGGTGCTGGAAGGTCGAGGCCATCAGCACGCGCGGGTCGTTCTCGAAGATGTCCTCGGTGCCGTTGCCGTGGTGCACGTCGAAGTCGATGATCGCCACGCGCTCTAGGCCGTGGGCGTGCAGCGCATGGCGCGCCGCCACCGCGACGTTGTTGAAGATGCAGAAGCCCATCGGCCGCGCGCGGCAGGCGTGATGGCCCGGCGGGCGAACGCTACAGAACGCCGTCTTAACTTTACGTTGAAGTACCAAGTCAACTGCGAATACCGCCGCGCCGGCCGCGCGCAGCGCCGCCTGCAGGCTCCATCGATTCATCGCCGTGTCCGGGTCGAGGTGCACCGTGCCCGATTCGGGCGCTGCGTCGCGGATCGCCTGCACGTACTCGAGCGGGTGCACGCGCGCGAGCTGCTCGTCGGCGGCGAGCGGCGCCTCGTAGCGCGCGAGGTGCTGGCCGATGCCCGAGGCGATGAGCTGGTCCTCGATCGCCGCCAGGCGCGCCGGGCACTCGGGGTGATAGGCGCCCATTTCGTGCTTCAGACAGTCCGAATGGGTGATAACTGCACAGGACATCACACATTGAATCTTAGCGCAGTGGGTACAATGCGGGCATGCTCCTCAAGGCAGACTTCCAGCCGCAGGGCCTGGGCCGGGCGCCGATCCAGCGCACGATCGACGCCGCGGGCCGCATCATCCTGGGCAAGGAGAACCAGGTACGGCTCGCGCTCGCCTGCCTGCTCGCGCGCGGGCATCTGCTGATCGAGGATCTGCCCGGGGTGGGCAAGACCACGCTCGCGCACGTGCTCGCGCGCTCGCTCGGGCTGCACTTCCAGCGCATCCAGTTCACGAGCGACATGCTGCCCGCCGACATCATCGGGGTCTCGGTCTACGAGCGCGACAGCGGCGGCTTCAAGTTCCACCCCGGCCCGATCTTCGCGCAGGTGATCCTCGCCGACGAGGTGAACCGCGCCACCCCCAAGACCCAGTCGGCGCTGCTCGAGGCGATGGAGGAGCAGCAGGTCACCGCCGAAGGCGAGACGCGCAAGCTCCCGGAGCCGTTCTTCGTCATCGCGACGCAGAACCCTTCCGAGCAGGTCGGCACCTTCCCGCTTCCCGAGTCGCAGCTCGACCGCTTCATGATGCGCCTCGAGCTCGGCTACCCGGACCGCGACGCCGAGCGCTCGCTGCTCACCGGCACCGACCGGCGCGACCTGCTCGCCTCGCTCGATCCCTCCATGTCGATCGCCGAGCTGATGGAGCTGCAGGCCGGGGTGCACAGGATCCACGTCGCGCCCGCGCTGCTCGACTACGTGCAGGCGATCGTCGAGCACACCCGGCGCTCGCCGGACTACGTCGCCGGGCTCTCGCCGCGCGCCGCGCTCGCGCTGGTGCACTCGGCGCGTGCCTGGGCGCTGCTCGAAGGCCGCGACAAGGTGATCCCGGAGGACGTGCAGGCGATCCTGCCGGGCGTCGCCGCGCACCGCCTGCGGCCGGCGCACGACTCCGCGCGCCGCGTCGACGTCGGCGCGCAGCTCCTCACGGCGGTCCCGATCCCGTAGCAATACGACTTGCAGCCAGGCACCCGCTACTTCCTCGAAGTCAACCCGCGCGTGCCGAAACGCCTCGAGCGCCTGCTGGAGCTCGCCGGCAACCTCTGGTACAGCTGGGACCGGCCGACGCGCGCGCTGTTCGCCAAGCTGAACCCGGCGCTGTGGGACTCGGTCGGGCACAGCCCGAAGGCGCTGCTCAAGCGCATCGACGAGCAGCGGCTGCTCGACGCGGCGAGCGATCCGGCGTTCCTCGACAGCCTGACGCGGGTCCTGGCGGCGTTCGACGCCTACCACGCCGAGCCGCCGTTCCGCCAGAACTCGGGCGGCTTCCGGCCCGAGGACCTGGTGGCGTATTTCTGCGCCGAGTTCGGGGTGCACGAAAGCCTGCCGATCTACTCCGGCGGCCTGGGCATCCTCGCCGGCGACCACTGCAAGGCGGCGAGCGACTTCAAGCTGCCGTTCGTCGCCATCGGGCTGCTCTACCGCCAGGGCTACTTCGTGCAGACGATCGACGGCGAAGGCCACCAGCGCGCCGAATACCACGACTCGGACTTCGACGACCTGCCGATCCAGCCGGTGCGCGGCAAGGACGGCGGCGAGCTCGCGGTCGAGCTCGCGTTTCCGGGCCGCAGGCTGCTCGTCAAGGTGTGGCAGGCGCGCATCGGGCACGTGTTGCTCTACCTGCTCGATACCGACCTGCCCGAGAACTCGGAGCGCGACCGCGGCATCACCCACCGCCTGTACGGCGGCGACCGCACCAGGCGCCTCGAGCAGGAGCTGGTGCTGGGCGTCGGCGGCGTGCGGGCGCTCGCCGCGATGGCGCTGCATCCCACGGTGTGGCACGTCAACGAGGGGCATGCGGCCTTCATGATCCTCGAGCGGATGCGCGGCCTCGCCGTCGAGGGTTTGCCGCTCGAGGCCGCGCTCGAGGCGGTCGCCTCGAACAGCGTCTTCACCACCCATACGCCGCTACCCGCGGGCCACGACCATTTCACCGACGCGACCGTGATGCCCTACCTGAGGAGCTGCTTCGGCGAGCTCGGCGGCGGACCCGAGCGCATTGCGGCGCTCGCCCGCCCGCCGGCGGGCGGCGACTTCAACATGACCGCGCTTGCGCTGCGCGGCTCGCGCTACCAGAACGGCGTGTCGCGCATCCATGGCAGGGTCTCCGCGCGCATGCTGCAGGACTACTGGCCGCACGTCGCTCCCGAGGAGAACCCGATCGGCTACGTCACCAACGGGGTGCACGTCGCCACCTTCCTCGCCCCGGAGTGGAGCGAAGTGCTCGACCGCTTCCTCGGCGTGGGCTGGATGCACCGCCTGGGCTATCCCGGGATCTGGGACAAGATCCGCGACATCCCCGACCATATCTTCTGGAGCGTGCGCCAGGACATCAAGGCGCGGCTGCTGCACATGCTGCGCTATCGCCTCGCGGCGCAGCACCGGCGCAACCACGGCAGCGAGTCGCATCTGGAACGGCTGCTGCGCTTCGCGGATCCCGCCAAGCCGAACGTCCTGCTGATCGGCTTCGGCAGGCGGTTCGCCACCTACAAGCGGGCGACGCTGCTGTTCAACGACCTCGACAACCTGCGCCGCATCCTCGCCGACCGCGAGCGCCCGGTGGTGTTTCTTTTCGCCGGCAAGGCGCACCCGGCCGACGAGCCGGGGCAGGAGCTGATCCGCACCCTCGCGCACATGTCGGGCCAGGAGGAGTTCCAGGGAAAGATCCTGTTCCTCGAGGGCTACGACCTGCACATCGCGCGGCGCCTGGTGGCCGGGGTCGACGTGTGGCTCAACAACCCGGTGCATCCGCTGGAGGCCTCCGGCACCTCGGGCATGAAGGCCGGCATGAACGGCGCCATCAACCTCTCGATCCTCGACGGCTGGTGGGACGAGGGCTACGACGGCGAGAACGGCTGGGCGATCAAGCCCGCCTCGCCGCAGCTCGACCAGCACCGGCGCGACCGCGAGGAAGCGCGCACGCTCTACGAGCTGCTGCAGGACAACGTCATTCCGCTGTACTACCGGCGCGCGGAGGGCGGCTACTCGGCGCAATGGATCCGCATCGCCAAGCGCTCGATGGCCTCGCTGCTGCCGCGCTACGACGCTTCGCGCATGCTGGGCGAGTACGTTTCCCGGTTCTACCTGCCGGCTTCGCGCCAGGGGCACCGCTACGCCGAAGGGCGTTACGAAAATGCGCGCACGGCGGCGGCGTGGAAGGCGCGCGTGCGCGCCGCCTGGCCGGGCGTCGCCGCGCGGCGGCTGGATGCGCCGCGCGCGCGCATCCGGTTCGGCGACAGTTTTCCGGTCGAGGTCGCGGTGCGGCTGAACGGGCTGGCGCCGCAGGACGTATGCGTCGAGCTGCTGCTTTCACGCGCCCTGCGCGACGGCCCGGAAGAAGTGCACCACAGCCACCCGCTCGCGGCCGCGGGCAGCCTCGCCGAAGCCGGCGAGCTGACCGGCTGGCAGCGCTTCGCGCTCGAGCTCAAGCCCGGGCTGGCTGGCAGGCTCGATTACCGCATCCGGGTCTATCCGCGGCACGAACTGCTCACCCATCCGTTCGAGCTCGGCTTGATCTGCTGGGTTTAGCGAGCAGCACGAGCGAGCGCCCCTGCAGCGGATAGGCGGCGCCGGGCGCGAACGCGCGCACCCGCGGCAGGCCGTCGTCGAAGCTGGTGTCGATGAGCGCGTCCCAGTGCCCGTCCTCGCTGCCGGGCAGCGCGAAGCCGATCTCGTCGTGGTGCGCGTTGAGCAGCAGCAGCAGGTCGTCGTCCTCGACCGCGTGGCCGCGCTCGTCGCGCTCGGCGAGGCCGCGGCCGGAGATCAGCGCGCCCAGGCAGCGCGCGAAGGACTGGCTCCACTGCTCGTCGGTCATCTCGGCGCCGTTCGGGTTGAGCCAGGAGATGTCCTTCATCTCGGGATCGCGCACCGCCCGCCCGCGAAAGTACAGGCGGCGGCGGAACAGCGGGTGCGCCGCGCGCAGGGCGATCACGCGGCGCACGAAGCCGAGCAGCCGGCGCTCGAGCGCGTCGAGCCCCCAGTCGATCCACGCGAGCTCGCTGTCCTGGCAGTAGGCGTTGTTGTTCCCGGCCTGCGTGCGGCCCATCTCGTCGCCGGCGAGCAGCATCGGCACGCCCTGCGAGAAGGCGAGCGTGGCGAGGAAGTTGCGTTTCTGTCTTTCCCTCAGTTTCTTCACTGAAACATCTTCTGTCGGGCCTTCCACGCCGCAGTTCCAGCTGCGGTTGTGGTTGCTGCCGTCGCGGTTGCCCTCGTGGTTCGCCGCGTTGTGCTTGTGCTCGTAGCTCACGAGGTCGTGCAGCGTAAAGCCGTCGTGCGCGGTGACGAAGTTGATGCTGGCGCTCGGGCCGCGCCCGCCGCGCTCGAACAGATCGCTCGACCCGGTGAGGCGCGAGGCGAGCTCGCCGATCAGGCCGCCGTCGCCTTTCCAGTAGGCGCGCACCGCGTCGCGGTACTTGTCGTTCCATTCGGACCAGCCGGGCGGGAAGTTGCCGACCTGGTAGCCGCCCTGGCCGAGATCCCAGGGCTCGGCGATCAGCTTGACCTGCGAGATCACCGGGTCCTGGCGTACGACGCTCAGGAAGGCGGCGGCGCCGTCGAAGGCGTGCGGGCCGCGGGCGAGCGCGGTGGCGAGGTCGAAGCGGAAGCCGTCGACGTGCATCTCCTGGATCCAGTAGCGCAGGCTGTCCATGATCAGCTGCAGCACCACCGGGTGGCCGGCGTTCAGCGAGTTGCCCGTGCCGGTGGTGTCGACGTAATGGCGGCGGTCGTGCGGGTCGAGGCGGTAATAGACCGCGTTGTCGATGCCGCGGAAGCAGAGCGTCGGGCCGAGGTGGTTGCCTTCGCCGGTATGGTTGTAGACCACGTCGAGGATCAGCTCGATGCCCGCCGAGTGCAGCGTCTTCACCATGGTCTTGAACTCGCCCAGCGTCCCGGTGGCGCAGTAGCGCATCTCGGGGGCGAAGAAGCCGATGCTGTTGTACCCCCAGTAGTTGCGCAGGCCGTGCTGCACGAGGCGCTTTTCGTCGACGAAGGCCTGCACCGGGAGCAGCTCGAGCGCGGTCACGCCGAGCCGCTTGAAGTGCTCGAGGGCCGGGGCGCTCGCGAGCGCCGCGTACGTCCCGCGCAGCGGCTCCGCAATCTCGGGATGCAGCTTGCTGAAGCCCTTGACGTGCAGCTCGTAGATCAGGCTGTCCTGCCACGGCACGCGGGGCGCGCGGTCCTCGTCCCAGGTGAAGGCCGGGTCGACCACCTGGCAGCGGCCCATGCCGGAGGTGACCTGGCCGACGATGCGCCGCGCGTAGGGATCGAGCAGCAGCCGCTGCGGGTTGAAGCGCTGGCCGCGCTCCGGCGCGTGCGGCCCGTGCACCCGGTAGCCGTAGAGCAGGCCCGGGCGCGCATCGGGCAGGTAGCAATGCCAGATGAAGTCGGTGCGCTCGCGCAGCGCCACGCGCTCGAGCTCGCGCCGCCCCTTGGGATCGAACAGGCAAAGCTCCACGCGCTCCGCGTGCTGCGAGTAGAGCGCGAAGTTGACCCCCTGCCCGTCCCAGGTGGCGCCCAGCGGATGCGCCCGGCCGCGCCAGACGGTGCTCGAAGCGGCGATGCTGCGCCCGGATGCCTCCACAGGCGGCAGATTACTGTGGCCGGTGGCTCGCGGAGATGGTCTTTGCCTGCTGCACCAGGTGGCAGCCGCTCGCGCGCCAGCTGCCGTCGGCCTGCCGCTGCATCGCGTAATACGCGAGCCATACCGCCCCGGCGCGGTCGGTGATCCGGACCCGCTGCACCACGTCCCCGCTGATCACCATCAGGTCGAGGAAGGCGAGCGCGGAGGCGCGATACACGGCGCGATAGGCCATGCGCACGGTTTCGAGAAAGCGCTCGGGCGTGCCGAAGGCCCGCTGCACGCCGGGGGCCGCCAGGGCGAAGGCGCCATGCGCGTCGTCGCGCCGGAAGGCGTCGATCTGGTGCTGGATGACCGCGCGGATTTCGGCGAGGTCCTCGCCGGTCACGCCGCGCTCGGAAGCCGCGGGCGGGGCGCCGGGAGCGAGCAACCCCAGCGCGAGCAGGAGGCTTCGCCACATGATCAGGATTCCCGGGCGTCGCGCGCGTAGCGGGCCGAGGGACCGCTCGCAGCGCCGTTGTAGTACTGCAGGGCGCCCTCCAGCGTGCCGGTACGCCCGAAGTACTCCTGCAGGATGCGCGCGCCGACCAGCCCCTTGGCGCCCATCACGCTCTCGGCGATCGGGTTGAAGCTCGACTCGATCGAAATCACCGCCAGGATGAGCAGCGGGTCGAGGCCCACTCGCCGGCCTGCCCGGTAGGCCGCCTCCACCACCCGTTCGATCGCCTCGCGTGCAACGTAGTAGCGGCGCGAAAGGTGCGCTGCCAGCGCGCGTTGCGCGGTGTCCAGCGGCTCGGCCTGCTCCGCAGGCTGCTGACTGGGCTCATCGCTTGCTTCCTCCAGGACGGGCAGGCAGCTGTGCAGCACTTCGGCGCGACCGGGCGCCGCCGCCTCTCTGGAGGCAAGCGCGAGCAGCGCGCCCGCGCCGATTATGGCGAGACCGGAGATCACATTGTGGGTGGCGGAGATCATGGCGTGGGGCCTCGGGCGAGCGCCATGGTAGGCCGTGCTGCGCAGCCGCACTATCGCGGCAGACCGAATCTCCTGTCGCGCGGCGACTACTCGTGGTCGGGCGCTCGCTACATCCGGAATCCAGTTAAGCCGATAGTGAGCCGCAGCGCGAATTCCTATCATGCGTCCCGATCACCAGGAAAACTCTCCCTTCGAAAGAAAGGCTGCCCATCATGAAGGTCGTTGCCCTGGTTCTCGCCGGCGGCGAAGGCACGCGGCTCCATCCGCTTACCGCCGAGCACGCCAAGCCCGCGCTGCCTTTCGCCAACGGCTACCGGATCGTCGATTTCGTGCTGAGCAATCTCGTGAACTCGGGGATCTCTACGATCTATGTGCTCGCGCAGTACAAGCCGGAATCGCTCATCCGGCACGTCGCGAGCGCCTGGGCGCCCTGCTTCGAGAAGCCCGACAGCCTGATCAAGGTGCTGCTGCCCGCCTCGAACACGCTCGCCGGCCGCTTCAAGGGCACCGCCGACGCCGTGTACCAGCACCTCGATCTGCTGCAGGCGCACACGCCGGACCTGGTCGCGGTGTTCGCCGCCGACCATGTGTACCGGATGGACGTGCGGCAGATGGCCGCCTTCCATCACAGCCGCAAGGCCGGCGTCAGTGTCGCCGCGGTCGCCGTCCCTCTCGAGCAGGCGCCGTCCTTCGGCATCCTGCAGACCTCGGCCGATGCCCGCATCCGCGAGTTCCTCGAGAAGCCGCGCAGCGCGCCCGCGATCCCGGGCAGGCCCGGGCGCGCGTATGCCTCGATGGGCAATTACCTCTTCGAGCCGCAGGTGCTGGAGCGGGTGCTGACCGCGGCGCGCAGGGCCGGCGAGACGGATTTCGGCCGCGACGTCCTGCCGCGCATCTGCGCGACGGAGCGCGTCTACGCCTACGACTTCGCCGACAACCGGATTCCCGGCCTGCTCGAGTGCGAGGAGCAGGCGTACTGGCGCGATGTCGGGACGCTCAGCGCGCTCGCCGCCGCGCAGCAGGACGCGATGGGCCATCGCCCGCGCTTCAATCTCTGGAACAGCCGCTGGCCGATCCGCGGCGAGCAGGACGCGGCGCTCGTCGCCGGCCTGCGCGGCTGGCAGGACATCGCGGCGCCCGCGCTCAGGGCGGGGCACGGCTTACGAGCCCCGAGTAGAGATCGGCATAGCGACGGGCGGGTCCCGACCAGCTGAAATCGCGCGCCATGCCGGCGCGCTGCATCGTGCGCCAGCGGGGCGTGTCCCGCCATGCCGCGACCGCATCGCGCACCGCTTCGGCGAGCGCCGCGCCCTCGGCGCGCTCGAACAGGAAGCCGGTCTCGCCATGCGCGATGGTGTCGGCGAGCCCGCCGGTCGCCCTCGCCACCGGCGGCGTGCCGTAGCGCAGGCTGTACATCTGGTTCAGGCCGCAGGGCTCGAAGCGCGAGGGCATGAGGAACAGGTCCGAGCCGGCCTCGATGAGATGCGCCAGGGCCTCGTCGAAGCCGATGGCGACGCCGATCCTTCCGGGGTGGCGCGCCGCGAGCGAGCGCAGCGCCGCCTCGTATTCGCGGCTTCCCGTGCCCAGCACCGCGAGCTGCGCCGGCAGCGCCGCCAGCGCCCCGGCCGCCGCGACGAGCAGATCGACTCCCTTCTGGTGCGTCAGGCGGCCCACCATCCCGAGCACCGGCAGCGCCGCGGCCGCCTCCAGCCCCATTCGCCGCTGCAGCACCGTCTTGTTGACGGCCTTGCGCTCCAGGCATGAGGCGTCGTAGCGCTCGGCGAGATGCGGGTCGCGCCTCGGATCCCATGCCTCGGTATCGATGCCGTTGAGGATCCCGGTGAGCACCGCGCGCCGGCGGCGCAGCAGGCCGTCGAGCCCGCAGCCGAGCGCTTCGCCCTGGATCTCGCTCGCGTAGCGCGGGCTGACGGTGCTGATGGCATCGGCGTAGGCGAGGCCGCCCTTGAGGAACGAAAGCTGCCCATGGAATTCCACCCCGTCGAGGGTGAAGCTTGCCGCCGGCAGCTCGAGCCGCGCCAGCAGCTCGGCAGGGAAGTTGCCCTGGAAGGCGAGGTTGTGCACCGTGAGCAGCGTTGCCGCGCGCCCACCGTCCCCGAAATGCAGGTACGCGGCGGCGAGCGCGGCAGGCCAGTCGTTCAGGTGCACGACGTCCGGCCGCCAGCCGAGCGGGGAAGCCGCGCCCCCGAGCCGCGCCGCGGTCTTCGCGAGCAGCCCGAAGCGCAGCGCGTTGTCCGGCCGATCCTGGCCCTCGGCATCCTGGTAGGGCCCGCCGTCGCGGCGGTAGAGCGGCGGGCAATCGAGGACCAGAAACGCGCCGGACTCGAGAATCCGCGCCTCGAGGCCGATTTCCCGCACCCGGGCCGCTTCGGCGGCGCTCGCGAGGCCCGCCAGCACCTCCGGATAGCCCGGCAGCAGCACGCGCACGTCCAGCCGCAGCGCGCGCAGCGCCGCCGGCAGGGCCGCGCTGACGTCGCCCAGGCCGCCGGTCTTCGTGAGCGGCGCGCATTCCGGGGTGACGAACAGCACGCGCATGCCGAAGTATCCCCCAGAAAAAAAAGACCCCGGGAGGGGGCCCGGGGTCAGATGCCTGCATACGCACGAAGGGAGGGAGGTGCGTATGCAAGGGGGGAAATCGTTATCGGGGGCACATGCTAGAACCCGGGCCGGCGAGCGGCTATCCCGGAAAGCGTGATCCTTCTGTAGTCGTGCGACTACAGCATCACGGAAAAATGGACGCGACGGTCCGCTGGATCGCCAGCGCCGCGGCGCGCGGGTCGGCCGCCTCGCGGATCGGCCGCCCGACCACGATGTAGTCGGCGCCGGCGGCGAACGCCTGCGCGACGTCGACGGTGCGCTTCTGGTCGTCGGCGGGCCGATTCTCGACCGGGCGGATGCCGGGAGTCACGACGATCAGCTTGTCCCTGAATTGCGCTTTCAGGCGCGCCGCCTCCAGGCCGGAGGAGATCACGCCGTCGCAGCCCGCCTCGATGGCACGGCGCGCGCGCGAGAGCACCAGGCGCTCGACGTCGCAGGAAAACCCGAGGTCGTCGAGGTCGCCGCGGTCCAGGCTGGTGAGCACCGTGACGGCGAGGATCTTCACCTCGCCCTTCTCGGCGCCGGCGGCCTCCATCATCGCCTGGTTGCCGTGCACCGTGGCAAAGCTCACCCCGCGGCCGCGCAGCCTCGCCACCGCCCGGCGTACCGTCTCGGGCACGTCGAAGAACTTCAGATCGACGAACACCCGGTTGTCGCGGCTCGCCAGCCAGTCGAGGAGCTCGAAGTAGCCCCCGGCCATGAACAGCTCGAGCCCGATCTTGTAGAAGCAGGCGGCGTCGCCGAGCGTCTCCACCAGCGCGCGCGCTTCGCCCGCGCCCGGCAGGTCGAGCGCCACGATGAGCCGCTCGCGGCGGGGAATGTCGGTCATGCATGCTCCTTGTCGGAATACTCCCGCAACGATAACCCGAGGTCGGCCCCGTCGAAGCCGATGGCCTCGAGATCGACCGCGAATTCGCGGTACACATCGGCGACGCGGATGGAATCGGCGCCGCGCGCCAGCACCCAGCCGTCGCGCTCCGTCCGCGCGGCCCATCCGAGCCGCCGGCTGTGCTCGAGGATCGCCTCGCAGCGGTGCGGCATGAGCCGCAGCTGGGCGATGAGCCGCCGCAGGCTGACTGCGCGCCCGTCGGCGTGGGCGCGCGCGAGCGCGCCGAGCACCGCGAGCGCATCCGCGAAATCGGCGCCGGGGACGAGCTTGCGCTCGGCAAGGTGGTACGCCGGCAGCATCGCGGTGAGCGCTGCGCCCGCGAGCACCACCAGCCAGGAGACGTACACCCATAGCAGGAAGATCGGGATGGTGGCGAACGCGCCGTAGATCAGCGCGTAGGTGGGAAAGCGCACAAGGTACAGCGCAAAGCCGCGCTTGGCGGCCTCGAACGCGATCGCGGCGAGGATGCCGCCGGCGAGCGCGTGCCGCCACGGCACGTGGCGGTAGGGCACCACCGAGTAGAGCAGCATCAGCGCGGCGCAGGTGAACACGAAGGGCAGCACGCGCAGCACCGCCTCGGCCAGGATGTCCAGGTTGACCGCGCCGAACGAGGCGCCGACCGCGAAGGAAGTCATCGACAGGCTGACGCCGATCAGCACCGGCCCGAGCGTAAGCACCGCCCAGTACATCAGCACCCGCTGCAGCAGCGGGCGGAGCCGCTGTACCTTGAAGATGCCGTTCATCGCGTCCTCGATGGTGAGCATCAGCATCACCGCGGTCACCGCGAAAAAGCCGATGCCGATGGCAGTCAGGCGCCCTGCGTTGGCGGTAAACGAGGTGATCTGCTCGGCGATGGTGTCGACCCCGCGGGCGTCGGGCAGGAAATTGTCGAATACGAATTCCTGCAGCGCCTCGACCGCCTCGTCGAACACCGGGAAGGCGGTCGACATGGCGAGCGCCACGGTGAACAGCGGAACCAGCGAAAGCAGCGTGGTGTAGGTGAGGCTGGCCGCGATCTGCAGGCCGCGCACCTCCGCGAAGCGCCGCCACACGCCGACGAAGAACTCGCCGAAACCGCGCCAGTCGGGCTTGCGCATGATTGCCCTATCATACCGTCGTGGCCGATCTCCTCGTCCTGTACTACAGCGTCGGCGGCTCGGTGCGCCGCATGGCCGAGCTGCTCGCCGACGGCATCGAGCGCGTGCCGGGCGCCGCGGCGCGCCTGCGCACCGTGCCGCGCGTTGCGACGGGCTTCGATGAAAAGGAATCTTCCATCCCGGCGTCCGGCCCGCCCTACGCCGAGCTGCGCGACCTCGACGAATGCGCCGGCCTTGCGCTCGGCAGCCCGACGCGCTTCGGCAACATGGCGGCGCCGCTCAAGCATTTCCTGGACGGCACGGGGCTGCTCTGGCAGCAAGGCACGCTTGCCGGCAAGCCGGCGTGCGTGTTCACCTCCACCGCGAGCCTGCACGGCGGGCAGGAAACGACGCTCGTCTCGATGATGCTGCCGCTTCTGCACCACGGCATGCTGATCATGGGCCTGCCGTACACGCATGCCGAGCTCAACGCCACGCGCGCCGGCGGCACGCCTTACGGCGCGAGCCACTTCGCCGGCGTCGCCGACGACCTCCCGGTGTCGGCCGAAGAGCGCTCCCTGTGCATTGCGCAGGGACGGCGCCTGGCGGAGCTGGCGCTCAAACTTTCCGGATAGAGGTCGAAAATGATCACCCCGCGCACCGCTCGCATGCTCTCGCGCTACAACCGCTGGGCGAACGAGCTGATCCTCGAGGCGCTCGGCGCTCTTCCCGCGGGCGAAGCGACGAAGCCCCGCACGACGCTTTTCGGGAACATGGTCCATACGCTCAACCACAACTACGTCATCGACCGCATTTTCCAGGCCCATCTCGAGGGCCGCGATCACGGCTACGCGGCGCGCAATACGAAGCAGTGCCCTGCTCTCGAGGACCTGCGGCGCGCGCAGCGCGAGGTCGACGACTGGTACATCGCGTGGAGCGACCGGATCACCGAGCCCGCTCTGGAAGAGAGCCTGCGCTTCGCGTTCGTCGGCGGCGGCGAAGGCGTGATGACCCGCGGGCAGATGCTGCTCCACGTGGTCAACCACACGAGCTATCACCGCGGCTTCGTGGCCGATCTGTTCTACCAGGTGCCCGCACGCCCGCCCATCACGGACCTCACCGTCTTTCTGAGGGACGTGCCGCTCGCTCTCGATTGAACGAGCCGGGAAAGGCCTTGCCCGCGCTGCGGCGCACCGCGACGGCGGCCCTCGCAGCGCTGATCGTCCTGTGCGTGGCCTGGGAGCTGTGGCTTGCGCCGCTGCGCCCCGGAGGATCGGCTCTCGCGCTGAAGGCGCTGCCGCTGGCGGCGGCGCTCGGCGGCGTGCTGCACGGCCGGCGCAGAACCTTCCAGTGGTCGAGCATGCTGATCCTCGGCTATTTCGCCGAAGGCGTGACGCGCGCCTGGAGCGAAGCCGGCCTCGCGCGCTCCCTGGCGCTCGCCGAGATCGCGCTCAGCCTCGCCTTCTTCGCCGCGGCGGTGAGCTACGCGCGGCTGACTCGAGCAGGCGCTTAGCCGCGGCGTAGATCGGCAGCTCGACGAGCGCGCCGCCGATGCGCGCGCGGTCCTTGCCCCGGGCGCGGGCCTTTTCGAATGCCTGCACCACGCGTCTTGCCTGGTCCAGCTCTTTCCTGCCGGGGGTGAATACCTTGTTGACGGCGCGCGCGTGGGACGGGTCGACCAGGCTCTTCATGCGGTAGCCGAGGCGCTTCGCGTAGCGCGCGTCGGCCGCCGCGCCCTTCACGTCACTGAAGGTGTAGGGGCAGTCGATCGCTTCCACGCCCGCGGCGCGGCAGGCAACCAGGAAGTGCGCGCGCACGTAGGCGAGCTCCTCGCCGCTGCGGCTGCGCACGGTGCCCAGGTCGGCCACCATATCCTCGCTCGCCAGGAGCATCGCCGACACCCGCCGGCTCGCCGAAGCGACCTCGAAGGCCCGCATCAGGCCGGCCGCCGATTCGATGTTGGGCACGAGCTCCACCGCGCCGCCGGTCGCCTGCTCGAGGGCAGCCATCTGCTCCGGTGCGTCGACCTTGGACATCAGCACGATCTGCGGCTGACCGGGAAGCACACCCAGCAGGTCCTCCAGCCCGCAGCCCGCGAGGGGGTTGATGCGCACGGCCGGGACCGCGCCCGCCTTGCGCCAGCGCTCCATCGCCGCGGCGGCCAGGGCGCGCGCCTTCGGCCGCAGCTCCGGGGGCGTGAAATCCTCGAGGTCGAGGACCATCACGTCGGCGCCGGAGCGCGCCGCCGCCTGATGCGCCGCTGCATCGGCGCCTGGAACGAACAGCCAGCTTCTTCTGGGTGCCATCATGTCGGCCGCGGCCTCTCGGGGTGTGCGATGTTGCACGCGGAGCACAAGCTCGAGCGCTGAGCGCTCCTTAGGGACAGCCGCGCAGGGCCTGCTCGATCTGGCCCAGACGCTCGTCGCGCCCCGCGACGCCGGCACCGCGCTCGCTCGCGAGCCAGGCGCGCTCCTGGCGCAGGCCCCGGCAGCGCAGCGCGAACTGCGCCTCCGTGAGGGCCGGCGCCGGCGGCGCAGCCTCGGCGCGCGTACGCGCGCCCAACGGCCCCTTGCGCGGTGGCGCGCCCTTTGCAGCGCCCGGCGCCGCCTGCACCGAGGGGGCGCCCGGCGCTGCCTTGGCGGCGGGCGTCTTGGCGCCGCCGAGCCGCACCGCCTCGCAGCCGGGCCGCGCCTTGTCCGAGTAGGACACCTTGCCGCGCGCGTCCACGCACTTGTACGTCTGCGCCTGGGCGGGGAGCGATGCGGCGATCAGGCAGCCGAGGAGGAGAAGCGCTCTCATAGCTGGTGCTGCGGATTGAGGCGCTCCATCTTGCTCTCGAGCTTGTTGAGCGCGCTGATGTAGGCCTTCGCCGAGGCGACCACGATGTCGGTGTCGGCGCCGACGCCGTTCACGATGCGCCCGCCTTTGGCCAGGCGCACCGTCACCTCGCCCTGCGACTCGGTGCCGGTGGTGACCGCGTTGACGGAGTACAGCAGCAGCTCCGCGCCGCTGCTCGCGATGCTCTCGATCGCCTTGAAGGTCGCGTCGACCGGGCCGTCCCCCTGCGCCTCAGCGCGCTTCTCCGTTTCATTCTCCGTCAGGACGATCGAAGCATGGGGTCTCTCCCTCATGCCGCTCGCCTGGCTCATGGTCACCAGCTTCCAGTGCTCGTCGGAGGAGCGCCCCGCCTCCTGCGCCACCAGCGCCTGCAGGTCCTCGTCGAAGATGTCGGCCTTCTTGTCCGCGAGGTCCTTGAAGCGCTGGAAGGCCTTGTTGTAGGCGTCCTCGGCATCGAGCTCGATGCCGAGCTCCTTCAGGCGCTGCTTGAAGGCGTTGCGTCCCGAGAGCTTGCCGAGCACGATCTTGTTGGTGGTCCAGCCCACGTCCTCGGCGCGCATGATTTCGTAGGTCTGGCGCGCCTTCAGCACGCCGTCCTGGTGGATGCCCGAGGCGTGCGCGAAGGCGTTGGCGCCGACCACCGCCTTGTTCGGCTGCACCACGAAGCCGGTGATCTGCGACACCAGGCGCGAGGTCGGCACGATCTGCGTGGTATCGATCCGCGTCTGCAGGTCGAAGAAGTCGCTCCGCGTCCTCACCGCCATCACCACCTCCTCGAGCGAGGTGTTGCCGGCGCGCTCGCCCAGGCCGTTGATGGTGCACTCGATCTGGCGCGCGCCGCCGATCATCACCGCGGCAAGCGAGTTGGCGACCGCCATGCCGAGGTCGTTGTGGCAGTGCACGCTCCATACGGCTTTGTCGGAATTCGGGATCCTTTCACGCAGTTTCCTTATGAACTCTCCGAACTGTTGCGGCACTGCATATCCCACGGTATCGGGGATGTTGATGGTGGTGGCGCCCTCCTTGATCACCGCCTCGAGCACGCGGCACAGGAAGTCGGGCTCCGAGCGCGAGCCGTCCTCCGGCGAGAACTCGACGTCCGGGCAGGCGTTGCGCGCGTAGCGCACCGAGAGCTTCGCCTGCTCGAAGACCTGCTCGGGCGTCATGCGCAGCTTCTTCTCCATGTGCAGCGCGCTGGTGGCGATGAAGGTATGGATGCGCCAGGCGCTCGCGCCCTTCAGCGCATCGATGCCGCGCTGGATGTCGCGGTCGTTGGCGCGGCACAGGCCGCACACCGTGGAGTCCTTGACCACGTTGGCGATGGCGCGCACCGCCTCGAAGTCGCCGTTGGACGCGGCCGGGAAGCCGGCCTCGATGACGTCGACGCGCATGCGCTCCAGGGCGCGCGCGATGCGCAGCTTCTCGTCGCGGGTCATCGACGCGCCGGGGCTTTGCTCGCCGTCGCGCATGGTGGTGTCGAAAATGATCAAGCGGTCGTTGTCGGGCGCATTCATGGAATGGGTCCTTGGCCCTTGCGGGGCCGGTTCACAGCACGGATTGTAGGCAGGAGTGGTTAGCGCGCGGGGCGCAGCAGCAGGCCGCCGAGCGCGAGAAGCGCCAGGGACGGGAGGCGGCTAGGAAGCGTGGCCTGTTGCATGGACCGGAATATAGCAGAGGCCCTATTCCTCGGGAAGCACCGGCCGCACCCGGCGCCCGAACGCCCACATGACGTAGCCCGAGAGCCCGTAGGACAGGAACAGCGCGAACAGCACCAGGGAGGGCCGGGCCGAGACCACCGAGATGCCCACGACCGAGGCGAGGATCACCCACAGCGGCACGCGCCGCTTCCAGTTCACCTCCTTGAAGCTGTAGAACGGCACGTTGGAGACCATGGTGATGCCGGCGAAGACCGCCACCACGCAGGTGACGATGGCGAGCCAGCCGCGCGGCTCGAAGCCGAAGTCGGTCATCACCCAGACCAGCCCGCTGAGGATCGCCGCGCCCGAGGGGCTCGGCAGCCCCTGGAAGAAGCGCTTGTCGACCACGCCGATGTTGACGTTGAAGCGCGCGAGCCGGATGCCGGTGCCGGCGCAGTAGATGAACGCGGCGATCCAGCCGAGCGTCCCCAGGCTGCTCAGGGCCCACACGTAGGCGACCAGCGCCGGCGCGGCGCCGAAGGCCACCATGTCGGCAATGCTGTCGTATTGCGCGCCGAACTCGCTCTGCGTGTTGGTCCAGCGCGCCACGCGGCCGTCCATGCCGTCCAGGACCATCGCCACGTAGATCGCCACCGCGGCCACCTCGAAGCGCCCGTTCATCGCCTGGACGATGGCGAAGAACCCGCCGAACAAAACCCCGGTGGTGAAGAGGTTCGGAAGCAGGTAGATTCCCCGGCGGCGCAAGCCGCCCATCGGGGCCGGCGCGGCGGTCTCTAGGTTCGGGTCGGGGGTGTCAGCCATGCCAGCACGCTCTCCGCGGCGTATACCTTGTCGCCGATGGCCGCCTTGACCCTGGCATCGGGCGGCAGATAGACGTCGACGCGCGAGCCGAAGCGGATGAAGCCGAAGCGCTCGCCCCGGGCGAGCTCGGTTCCGGCGCCAACATAGCACAGGATGCGCCGGGCGATGAGGCCCGCCACCTGCACGCAGATGACGTCCTGGCCGTCGCGGGTCCTGAGCCACAGCGCATTGCGCTCGTTGGAGAGCGACGCCTTGTCGAGCGCGGCGTTGAGGAACGCGCCGGGGAAGTGCCAGCGCTCCTTCACCACGCCGTCGACCGGCGAGCGGTTCGAGTGCACGTTGAAGACGTTCATGAACACGCTCACCTTGAGCGCGTCGCGCTCGAGCCAGGGATCGCGAGTGCGGCCCACCTCGACGATGCGCCCGTCGGCCGGCGACACCACCGCCGCCGGGTCGTCGGGAACCTCGCGTGCCGGGTCGCGGAAGAACTGCAGCACGAAAAGCGTGGCAAGCCAGAACGGAATCGACCAGAGCCATCCGACAAAAAAGCCTATTGCCAGAGAAAGCAGAACGGCAGCCGCGAGGAACGGCCAGCCCTCGCGCGCGATGACAGGGTGCGGGTAAGGCGGACGCACGCTCAGTTCTTGGAGGTGTCGACCAGGCGGTTCTTCCTGATCCAGGGCATCATCTCGCGCAGCCGCGCCCCGACCTGCTCGATCGGCAGCTCCGCGGTCATGCGGCGGCGCGACAGCAGCACCGGCGCGCCGGCGCGGTTCTCGAGCACGAACTCCTTGGCGTACTCGCCCGACTGGATGCGCGCCAGCACTTCCTTCATGCGCTGGCGCGTGCCCTGGTCGATGATCTTCGGCCCGCTCACATACTCGCCGTACTCGGCGTTGTTGGAGATCGAGTAGTTCATGGTGCCGATGCCGCCCTCGTACATCAGGTCGACGATCAGCTTGAGCTCGTGAAGGCACTCGAAGTACGCCATCTCCGGCGCGTAGCCGGCCTCGACCAGGGTGTCGAAGCCCGCCTTCACCAGCTCCACGCAGCCGCCGCACAGCACGCTCTGCTCGCCGAAGAGATCGGTCTCGGTCTCCTCCTTGAAGTTGGTCTCGATGATGCCGGCCTTGCCGCCGCCGATCGCCGCGGCATAGGAAAGCGCGAAGTCACGCGCCTTCTTGGAGGGATTGCGGTGAACGGCGATCAGCATCGGGACGCCGCCGCCCGCGGCATAGGTCGAGCGCACCGTGTGGCCGGGCGCCTTGGGGGCCACCATCCAGACGTCGAGGTCGGCGCGCGGCTGGATCAGCCCGTAGTGGATGTTGAAGCCGTGCGCGAAGGCAAGCGACGCGCCCTTCCTGATATTGGGTTCAATGAACTGCTGATAAACCGCGGCGTGGTGCTCGTCCGGCAGCAGCACCATGACGATATCGGCGCCCTTGATGGCCTCGTCGAGCTCGGCGACCTTGACGCCGCCCTTCTTCGCCTTGTCCCAGGAGGCGCCGCCCTTGCGCAGCCCGACGGTGACCTTGACGCCCGATTCCTGCAGGTTCTGCGCGTGCGCGTGGCCCTGCGAGCCGTAGCCGATGATGGTGACCTTCTTGCCCTTGACGAGCGAAAGGTCGGCGTCCTTGTCGTAGTAGACCTTCATTGGTTTCCCCTGGAAAGAAATGGGGTCTGACCCCATTTTTGTTTCTAAACCCGCAGAACCCTGTTGCCGCGCCCGATCCCGCTGGTCCCGCTCCTGACCGTCTCGATGATGGCGCCGTGGTCGAGCGCCTGGATGAACGCATCGAGCTTGCGGCCGTCTCCGGTGAGCTCGATGGTGTAGGTGTTGTCGGAGACGTCGATGATCCGGCCGCGGAAGATGTCGGCCATGCGCTTCATGTCCTCGCGCTCCTTCTGGCCGGCGCGCACCTTGATCAGCATCAGCTCGCGCTCGATGTGCTCGGCTTCCGACAGGTCAACCACCTTCACCACCTCGATCAGCTTGTTGAGCTGCTTGGTGATCTGCTCGACCACGTCCTCGGAGCCGGTGGTGACGATGGTCATGCGCGACATCGAGGCATCCTCGGTGGGCGCGACAGTGAGCGACTCGATGTTGTAGCCGCGCGCGGAAAACAGGCCCGAGATGCGCGACAACGCGCCCGCCTCGTTCTCCACGAGGACGGAGATGATGTGTCGGCTCACAATTCCTCGGACAGGATCATTTCCGTGATCCCCTTGCCGCCGGGGATCATCGGGTAGACGTTCTCCCGCTGGTCGGTGATGAAGTCGAGGAACACCAGCTCGCCTTTTCTTGAAAAAGCATCTTTCAGCGCAGGCTCGACATCGGCGGGCTTGTCGACCAGCACGCCGCGGTGGCCGTAGCCCTCCGCGAGCTTGACGAAGTCCGGCAGCGCGTCCATGTAGGACTCGGAGTAGCGGTTGCCGTGGAAGAACTGCTGCCACTGGCGCACCATCCCCATGTACTTGTTGT
This sequence comes from Burkholderiales bacterium, assembly GCA_035514595.1. Lineage (GTDB taxonomy): Bacteria > Pseudomonadota > Gammaproteobacteria > Burkholderiales > SG8-39 > SCGC-AG-212-J23. Next base: position 8,474 of record DATKAX010000340.1, on the reverse strand, counting down.
TCAGGTTGATGATCTTGATCGGCAGGCGGTACTGCTTGCAGGTCGAGAGCTCCTGCAGGCACATCTGGATCGACGATTCCCCGGTGACGCAGGCGACCGTCGCGCCCGGGTTGGCGAGCTGCACGCCCATCGCCGCGGGCAGGCCGAAGCCCATCGTGCCCAGGCCGCCGGAGTTGATCCAGCGTCGCGGCTCGTCGAACTTGTAGAACTGCGCCGCCCACATCTGGTGCTGCCCCACGTCCGAGGTCACGAAGGCCTCGCCGCGCGTGACCTCATACAGCTTTTCGAGCACGAACTGCGGCTTGATGATCTTGGAGCTGCGGTCGTATTTCAGGCAGTCCCGCGCGCGCCAGTCCTCGATCTGGGCCCACCACGCCTTGAGCTCCGGCTTCCCGGCGTCGGCCTTGAGAAGCTTCAAAAGCTCGTCGAGCACGTCCGGAATGTTGCCGACGATCGGGACGTCGACCTTCACGCGCTTGGAGATCGACGACGGGTCGATGTCGATGTGGATGATCTTGCGCGGGTTCTGCGCGAAATGCGCCGGGTTGCCGATCACGCGGTCGTCGAAACGCGCCCCGATCGCGAGCAGCACGTCGCAATGCTGCATCGCCATGTTCGCCTCGTAGGTGCCGTGCATGCCGAGCATGCCGAGGAACTGGCGGTCGGTCGCCGGGTAGGCGCCCAGCCCCATCAGGGTATTCGTGCAAGGGAACCCGAGCTGCCTTACCAATTCTCTTAATTGACCGGAAGACTCCGACAGCACGACCCCGCCGCCGGTGTAGACCATCGGGCGCTGCGCCTCGAGCAGCAGCTGCAGCGCTTTCTTGATCTGCCCGGCGTGGCCCTTGCGCACCGGGTTGTACGAGCGCATCGCCACGGCTTGCGGATAATGGAATTCGGTGACCGCGGCGGTGACGTCCTTCGGGATGTCGACCACCACCGGGCCGGGACGTCCGGTGGTCGCGATGTGGAATGCCTTCTTGATCGCCGAGGCGAGGTCGGCGACGTCCTTCACCAGCATGTTGTGCTTCACGATCGGGCGCGTGATGCCGACGGTGTCGCACTCCTGGAACGCGTCAAGGCCGATCGCGTGCGTCGGCACCTGGCCGGTGAGCACGACCAGCGGGATCGAATCCATGTAGGCGGTGGCGATGCCGGTCACCGCGTTGGTCACCCCGGGGCCCGAGGTCACCAGGCACACGCCCACCTTCTTCGACGAGCGCGAATAGCCGTCGGCGGCGTGCACCGCGCCCTGCTCGTGGCGCACCAGCACGTGGCGCACCTTGTCCTGCTTGAACAGCTCGTCGTAGATGAACAGGACCGCGCCTCCCGGGTAGCCGAACACGTACTCGACGCCCTCTTCCTGGAGGCAGCGCACAACGATCTCGGCGCCGGAAAGCTCGCTGGTCTTCACTCGGTCCATGCGGGAGCGGAAAAAGCTTTGTAAACCAGGATGGTAACATCGTCCGCGGGACAACAGGCGGCGGCGGAGGGGGGACGAGCCCTGGCAGCGCGGAACGAGCTGGCGACGTTCCTCGAAGGCGTCGAGCGGCGTGCGTTCAAGCAGGCGGTATTCGCGGTGCGCGACGAGGAAGCGGCTCTCGACATCGTGCAGGACGCCATGCTGCGCCTCGCGGAGAAGTACGGTCATCGCCCGGCGGCCGAGCTGCCGATGCTGTTTCACCGCATCATGCAGAACGCGATCCGCGACTGGTACCGCCGCCAGAAGGTACGCTCGCTGTGGACTACGCTGCTCTCTTCGTTCTCCGGTGGGCGCGACGACGAGCCCGAGGATCCGCTGGATGCCCTCCACGCTGCCGACGGGTCGAGCCTCGCCGAGCCGCCGGGAGCCCGCTTGGAGAAAATCCAAGTCCTTGAAATAATTCAGCAAGAGATCGATCGCTTGCCGGAGCGTCAACGCCAGGCTTTCCTCATGCGTTACTTGGACGAGTTGGACGTCGCCGCAACCGCCCGGGTCATGGGCTGCTCCGAGGGCAGCGTGAAAACGCACTGCTCGAGGGCAGCACACGCCCTGGCGCTTGCGCTCAAGGCGCGCGGGGTGGAACCTTGAGGCGTCCCGACATGGCCATGAACGAAGAGCAATTCGGCAACAGAATCCGACAGATTCTCGACCAGGAGGCGCCCCTGGATCCGCGGATCGCCGAGAGACTGGCCGCCGCGCGCCGGGCGGCGCTCGAGCGCCAGCGCCTCGAGCCGGCACCGGCGCTGAGATGGGTCGACAACGTGCTGGGCCGGGTCGAGGGCTGGGGCGGCCGGTCGCTGCGCATCCTGGTGCCGCTCGCGCTGCTCCTCGCGGGCGCGGTCGCGATCTACGCCTGGCAGCAGAACCAGCGGCTCGCCGAGCTCGAGGAGATCGACGCCCAGCTTCTGTCCGACGAGCTGCCGATCGACGCCTACCTCGATCGCGGCTTCCAGAGCTGGCTGAAGAAGCGCGCGGCGGAGCCATGAACCGGCGCGCCGCATGCCAGGCCCTGTGCGCGCTGCTCATCGCCGCCTGCACGCCCGCCCTCGGCCAGCGCAAGCCCAAGCCGCCGCTCGCCTGGGCCGCGCTCACCGCCGAGCAGCAGGAAATCCTCGCTCCCCTCAAGCCCGACTGGGAGAGCCTCGAGCCCGAGCGCCGGCGCAAGTGGCTCGGCGTCGCCAAACGCTATCCGAAGATGACGCCCCGCGGGCAGCAGCGGGTGCAAAAGCGCATGCAGGCCTGGGCGAAGCTCACGCCCGAGCAGCGCCGGCAGGCACGCGAGAACTACAAGCGCATGGCCAAGGCTTCGCCGGAGAAGCGCCGCGAGCTGCGCGAGCAATGGGCCGAATACCAGCGCCAGCAGCCGCGCCGCGGCGCGCCGAGCGCGCCGCCGCAGTGACGCCGGGCCTGGCGAGGCGACTCGCCAGCATGCTCTACGAGGCGCTGCTGCTCGCCGCCGTCGGCTTCTTCGCGGCGTGGCTGTTCTTCTTCGCGAGCGGCGGCCGCGACGCCACCGAGGGCTGGCTGCGCCACGCGCTGCAGTTGTTTCTCGCCGCCGTGTACGCCGCGTACTTCCTGTGGTGCTGGCTGCGCGGCGGCCAGACGCTCGCGATGAAGGCATGGCGGATCAGGCTGATCGACGTTACGCCACGCAAAGCCGTGCTGCGCTTCCTGATCGCGCTGCCGCTGCTCCCGCTGTCGATCGCGTGGGCGCTCGTCGACCGCGAGGGGCAGTTCCTGCACGACCGGCTCTCGCGCACCCGGCTGGTCTGCGCCTAGCGGCGCTCGACCCACCACATCATCATCATCGCCGAGAGCAGGAAGGCCGCGCTCGGCAGCGCCGCGGCGGCGAACGGCGGCCAGTCCTGCAGCAGCCCGATGTGCGAGAACAGGCTGTTCAGCATGTGGAAGAAGATGCCGAGCATGATGCCGAGAAACACCTTCACCCCCACCATCCCGGCGCGCGCCTGCATGTAGGCGAAGGGCAGCGCGAGCGCCATCATCACCAGCGTCGCGAGCGGGTAGAACAGCTTCTTCCAGAGCGCGATCTCGTAGCGCTCGGTCTTCTGCCGGTTGTCGGCGAGGTGGCGGGTGTACCGCTGCAGCGCGAACGCCGACATGCGCTCGGGGCGCACGAGCAGCGCATCGAGCAGGTCCGGGCTCACGCCCGAGCGCCAGTCGGCCTCGGGCTGGCGCAGCGTGCGCGGGCCCTCCGGGGTGAAGCGCGTGCGCGCCACCTCGCTGAGCCGCCACAGGCCATCGCCGCGGTACTGAGCGCGCTCGGCGAGCGTCACCTGGCGCAGCCGGTAGGTATCGTCGAACTCGTAGATGCGCACGCCCTGCAGGACGTTCGCCTGGCGCGCTTCGCGCACGTTGATGAAGGAACCCTCGTCCTTGAACCACAGGCCCGAGCGCAGATCCTGTCCGATCAGCGAGCTCAGGGCGCGCAGCTTCGCCTTCTGCGCCGCCTCCTCGGCCGCCGGCGCGATCCATTCGCCGACCGCGAAGGTCAGCACGACGAACGCGAGCCCGATCTTGCCGAGCGCGGCCGCGGCGCGCACCGGCGACAGCCCCGAGCCGCGCATCACCGTGTACTCGGAGTTGCTCGCGAGATGCGCGAGCACGTACAGCGTGCCGATCAGCACCACCACCGGGAGGAGCTCGTAGGCGTGCGCCGGCGTCGACAGCAGCACGAACAGGAACACCTGGCGCAGGTCGTAGTCGCCGCGCCCCAGGTCGCGCAGCTCGTTGATCAGATCGAAGAAGGCGAACAGCGCGAGGAACGCGATCAGCACGAAGCCGACCGCGCCGTAGATCTGGCGCGCCAGGTAGCGCTCGAGGGTGCGCGAGGCGGCCACGGCTAGCGGCCGATCCGCAGCCGGATGAGCTGCATGCGCTGCGCGAACATCACGAGCAGCAGGGCCGCCATGCCGGCGTGCACCAGCCACCAGCCGACGCCGAAGTCCAGGCGCGCCTGCGACACGCGCGCCTGGCTCACCGAAAGCAGGTTCGAGTACACGATATAGGTGAACAGCGCGAACAGCAGGTTGGCCGAGCGCCCGGCGCGCGGGTTGACGAAGCTCATCGGGATCGCGAGCATCACCAGCACCAGCGCCGAGATCGGCACCCCGATGCGCCACACCAGCTCGCCCAGGTTGGCGCTCGACGGATCGGCGAGCAGCGCCCGCGTGGGCAGGCTCTTCTGCGTGAGCGTGGGCTGGCGGCTCTCGCGGGTCTCGATGCGCGCGGCATAGCGGTCGAACTCGGTGACCTGGTACTCGGCATCGCCCGGGGCGCCCTCGTAGCGCCGCCCCTGCTCGAGCACGATGAAGCGGTCGCCGTTTTCCGAGGTCTCGGTGCGCCCGCTGCGGCTCATGCTGACCCCCGTGCGGTTCTGATGCACCGAGCTCACGAACACGTTCTGCACCGAGGCGGCGTCGCCGGACACCGACTCGACGAAGAACACGCGGTCCCGGGTCTCGCCGAACACCCCAGGAGTGACGCGCGACACGTCGTCGCGCGCCTCGACGCGGGTCTGGTACTGCGCCGCCATCTGCGCCGCCCACGGCGAGATGTAGAGCGATGCCGCGGCGATCACCGCCACCTGGGGCAGCGCGAACAGCATCACCGGCTTGAGCCAGGCGGTGAGCGACAGCCCGGCGCCGAACCAGATCACCATCTCCGAGTCGCGCCAGGTGCGCGTGAGCGTCAGCAGCACCGAGACGAACATGGTGAGCGAGAGCAGCACCGGCAGCGCGCCGAGCGTGAAGAAGCCGAGGAATGCGATCACCGCGTCCGACGGAATCTTGCCGCCGGCCGCCTGTCCCAGCAGCCGGATGAGTCGCGTGGTGAGCGCGATGGCGAACAGCGTCATGAACACCGCGCCGGCAAGTCCGGCGAATTCCCTCAGCAGCGCCCGGTGGAAGATCATGCGATACTTTCGCCGTGGAATTTAGCATAAAGGCTCTCGCACCCGAGAGCGCGAAGGCAGGCTGCGTCGTGGTCGGCGCGCACGCGGAAAGCGAGCTCACGCCGGCGGCAAGGCGCATCGACGAGGCGACGCGCGGCGCGCTGCGCAAGGCGCTCGGCGATCTCGCCGCCAAGGCGGGCTCGACCCTGGTGCTGCGCGGCCTGGCGGGGATCGCCGCCGAGCGCGTGCTGCTCGTGCGCCTGGGAAGCCGCAAGGAGCTCGCCGAGGCCGCGTTCCGCGACGCGGTGCGCGGCGCCGCCGGCGCGCTGAAGGAGCTCGGCGCGCGAGACGCGGCGTTTTTCCTGGTCGACGTGAAGGTGGGCAGCCGCGCGATCGCCTGGAACCTGCGCCAGGCCGTGCTCGGGCTGCGCGAGGCGTTCTACCGCTTCGACGAGCTCAAGTCGCAGGGGAAGCCGAGCGCGCCCGCGCTCGCGCGGGTCGTGCTGCCGCTCGCGGCGGACGCGAGGCTGCAGGAGGCGCTCGCCGAGGCCGTGGCGACCGCGGAGGGCACGGCGCTCGCGCGCACGCTCGGCAACCTGCCGCCCAACCTGTGCACCCCCAGCTACCTCGCGGAGGAGGCGCGAAAGATCGCGCGCCGCTTCAAGCTGCGCCTCGAGGTGCTCGAGCGGCGCGACATGGAAAAGCTCGGCATGGGTGCGCTGCTCGCGGTCGCGCGAGGCTCGCACCAGCCGCCGAAGCTGATCGTGCTGCGCTATGCCGGCGCGGGGAAAAACGCGAAGCCCCTGGTGCTGGTCGGCAAGGGCATCACCTTCGATACCGGCGGCATCTCGCTCAAGCCCTCCGCCGAGATGGACGAGATGAAGTTCGACATGTCCGGCGCGGCGAGCGTGCTCGGCGCGGTGCACGCGCTCGCGGCGATGAAGGCGCCGCTCAACCTGGTCGGCGTCATCCCGGCCTGCGAGAACATGCCCGGCGGCGAGGCCTCGCGCCCGGGCGACGTGGTGACCACGCTCTCGGGACAGACGGTGGAGATCCTGAATACCGACGCCGAGGGCCGGCTCATCCTGTGCGATGCGCTCACCTACGCCGAGCGCTTCGCGCCGCAGGCGGTGCTCGACATCGCCACCCTGACCGGCGCCTGCGTGATCGCGCTCGGCCACGTCGCGAGCGGCCTGTTCGCCAACGACCAGCAGCTCGCCGACGCGGTGCGCGAGGCCGCCGACGACGCCTGGGACCGCGTGTGGCAGATGCCGCTGTGGGAGGACTACCAGGAGCAGCTGCGCTCGAACTTCGCCGACATGGCGAACATCGGCGGCCGGCCCGCGGGCAGCATCACCGCCGCGAGCTTCCTCGCGCGCTTCATGCGCAAGCAGCGCTGGGCGCACCTCGACATCGCCGGCACCGCGTGGAAGAGCGGGCGCGAGAAGGGCTCCACCGGCCGCCCGGTCCCTCTGCTGGTGCGCTTCGCGCTGCGCAACGCGGGAAGGAAATGACCGGCATCGACTTCTACTTCAATGCCTCCGACTGCCTGCAGGTGGCCTGCCGGCTCGCCGCCAAGGCCGTTGCCCGCAGGCAGCGCATCGTGATCCACGCGCCGCAGCCCGATACCGCGCAGCGCATCGACCGCATGCTGTGGACCTGGCCTGCCACCGGGTTCGTGCCGCACTGCGCGGTGCACGACGCGCTCGCTCCCGACACGCCGGTGCTGATCGGCGCGGCCGGAGATGCGCCGCCGGGCTGCGAGCTGCTGCTCAACCTGTCGCCGGAGTGCCCGCCGCAGTTCGCGCGCTTCGAGCGGCTGCTCGAGGTGATAGGCACCGAGGAGGCCGAGCGCCAGGCCGGCCGCAGCCGCTACCGCTTCTACCTCGACCGCGGCTACCGCATCGCCGCCCACGACCTCGCCGCGGCCGAGGTTAAGTAATGTCCGACGGCCAGGACTCCAATCCCCTGGTGCAGCGCGTCGACGCGCTGATGCGCCGGCGCGGCGAGCCGGCGCGCACCGAGATCGACGTCCCGGTGCTCACCGAGATCGTCGACGACGAGCGCGCGCCGCGGCGCGCGGTCGACGGCGCCGCGCTCGAGGCGCTGGCGCGCGAGCTGGAGCGCGCGGTGCTCGAGCGCCTGGGGCCGGAGATCGACCGGGTGATCGAGGAGAAGCTCGCGCGCTCGCTGTCGCAGGTGCTGGGGCAGGCGCTCAACGGGGTGCGCGACGAGCTCACGGGAAGCGTGACCCAGATGGTGCGCGAGGCGGTGGCCGCCTCGGTCGCCCGCGCACTCGCGCTCCCCAAGCACGACTGAAGTGCTCGACAAGAGCTTCGAGCCCGCGGCGGTCGAGCAGCGCTGGTACCAACGCTGGGAATCCGCGGGCTGGTTCGCGCACCGCGACCCCGGGGGACCCGCCGCGCTTCCCGCTTACTGCATCCAGCTGCCGCCGCCCAACGTCACCGGCACGCTGCACATGGGGCACGCGTTCCAGCAGACGCTGATGGACGCGCTGGTGCGCTACCACCGCATGCGCGGCTTCAATACCAATTGGGTGGCCGGCACCGACCACGCCGGCATCGCGACCCAGATCGTGGTGGAGCGCCAGCTCGAGGCGGAGGGCAAGACCCGCCACGAGCTGGGCCGCGAGCAGTTCAACGAGCGGGTATGGGCGTGGAAGCAGGAGTCCGGCTCCACCATCACCCGGCAGATGCGCCGGCTCGGGGTTTCCGCGAACTGGGACTACGCCGACACCGAAGGCCACCGCAGCGGTTACTTCACCATGGACGCGCGCATGTCGCGCGCGGTCGTGGAAGTGTTCGTGCGCCTGCACGACGAGGGGCTCATCTACCGCGGCAAACGGCTCGTGAACTGGGATCCGGTCCTCGGCACCGCCGTCTCGGACCTCGAGGTGGACAGCGAGGAAGAGGACGGGCGTATCTGGGAGATCCGCTACCCCCTGGCGGATGGCAGTGCGGCGCTCGTCGTCGCGACCACCCGTCCCGAGACCATGCTCGGCGATGTCGCCGTCGCCGTGCATCCCGGAGACGAGCGCTACACGCAGTGGCTGGGCAAGCA
>DATKAX010000339.1:0-7050 GCA_035514595.1 Burkholderiales bacterium | reverse complement strand
CATGAAGCTCAACGCCATGCAGTGCTTCGTGGCGATCGTCGAGACCGGCAGCATCCATGCCGCGGCGCGCAAGCTCGAGCTGTCGCAGCCCGCGCTCACCAAGGCGCTGCGCAGCCTGGAGCAGGAGCTCGCGGTCCAGCTCCTGGTGAGGACCACCCGCGGCTCGACCCCTACGGAATTCGGGCGCGCCTTCTACCGGCGGGCGCGCCTGGTCGCCGGCGAGATCGGCAAGGCGCGCCAGGAGATTCGCCAGATGCGCGGCAACATGTCCGGCGAGATCGCCTTCAGCGTGGCGCCGGCGGCGACCATCGCGTTGCTGCCCGAGGCGGTGCGCCGGTTCCGGCTGGAGCACCCGGCTGTGCGGCTGCGGATCTTCGACGGCCCCCTGCCCTCCGCGATCGCGCAGCTGCGCGGCGGCGAGACCGAGTTCGCGCTCGGCTCGCTCACCCACCACTGGCCGCGGCGCGAGTTTCGCGTCGAGAAGCTGCTCGACTACGAGACCGTGGTGGTCGCGCGCAGGGGCCACCCGCTCGGCGGCGCGCGCTCGCTGAAGGAGCTCGCCGGCGCCGACTGGGCGCACGCCGGGGCGCGCGGCTCGATCGGCATCTTCACGGAGGCGACGTTCTCGCTGCACGGGCTGCAGCCGCCGCGCCCCGCGATCGAGTGCGGCTCGTTCGCCGCCCTGCTCGCGATGCTCGTCTCCAACGATCTCCTCGCCATGCTGCCGCGCCCGTTCGTCGAGCTGCCTCAGCTCGCAAGCCTGCTCGCGCGCGTGCCGGTGAAGGAGAAGACCAAGCCGGCCTCGATCGGCCTGGTGCAGCGCGCCGACTCCGCCCTCACCCCGGCGGCCGAAACCCTGGCCGAGCGCCTTCGAACGGTGGCGGCGGAGCTTCGCTGAAACAATCGGTGCGGCAAGTGAAATGAAGGCGATACCCCGCCTCGCTAGCCTGCGGGCATGGCGGAGCGGCTGGCGGGAAGCTTCCGCGTACTGGCGGTGGACCTTTCGGGGCAGGGAAAGATGACCTGGCCCGCCGCGGGCGGGGACGCCCTGGAGGAAGACCTGCAGCTGCTCGAAACCATCGCCGGCGAAGCGCCGCTGCACCTCGTCGGGCATTCCTACGGCGGCGCGGTCGCGCTGCGCTTCGCCTTGCGGCATGCAGGCCGGGTGCGCAGCCTTGCGCTGTACGAGCCTGCGGCGTGGAGTCTGCTCCCCGACCCGGAAATCGTCGAGCGCGCGAACTTCATAGCGAGCGCAGCCGAGGCGGGAGATCGTCGCGCCGCGGCGCGCGCCTTCGTCGATTTCTGGAACGGCGCGGGCAGTTGGGAGCGCATGTCCGAGTTCCATCGCGAGCGCCTGGCGGCGCAGGTGCCGCAGGTGGTCGCGCACTTCACGGCCCTGTTCGCGGACCGCACCACGCCGCGCGACTACGCGTCGTTTTCCATGCCGGCGCTCGTGCGTTGCGGCACGAGCGGCCCCGAGTGCGGGCCGCGGATCGCCCGGCTGCTCGCCGACACTTTGCCGCGGGCGGAGCTGCGGGCGTTCCCGGGGCTCGGCCACATGGGGCCGATGCGATCGCCCGACGAAGTGAACCCGGCGCTCGAGCGATTCCTGCTCAGGAGACTTCGGAGCGCGAGCGGGCGAGCTTCGCGCCCGGCCAGGCGTCGGAGCGACTGCGCGCGTACTGCGGCGGGTAGTCGAGCTTGACGCCGAAGCGCTCGGCGGCGTGCCAGACCCAGCGCGGGTTGTCGAGGAAGGCGCGCGCCATGGCGATCATGTCGGCCTTCCCGGAGGCGACGATGGCCTGCGCCTGCTCGGGGTCGGCGATCATGCCGACCGCGCGCACCGTGATGTCGACCGCCTTTTTCACCGCTGCGGCGAAGGGCACCTGGTAGCCCGGCTCGACCTTGATGCGCGCCTGCGGCACGATGCCGCCGCTCGAGACGCAGACGTAGTCGAACCCGATACGCTTGAGCTCTCGCGCATAGACGATCGCGTCTTCGGGCGCGAGCCCGCCCTGCGTCCAGTCGCTGCCGGTAATGCGTGCGCCGAGGGCGCGCTCCTTCGGCCAGGCCTCGCGAACGGCGGCCGCGACTTCGAGCGGGAATTTCATCCTCTCCCGGCCGTAGGCGTCGGTTCGCTGGTTGGACAAGGGCGAGAGAAACTGGTGCAGCAGGTAACCGTGCGCGGAATGCAGCTCGAGGGCGTCGAATCCGATGCGCTTCGCGCGCAGCGCCGCCGAGACGTAGGCCTCGACCAGTTTCTTGATTTCAGGAACCTGAAGCTCATGCGGGACAGGCCAGCCCTCGCCCAGCGGAATCGCGGAAGGGGCAACGCTCACCCAGGGAGACTCGTGCGGCTTGAGCGCCTGCACGCCGATCCAGGGCACGTTGGCCGAGCCCTTGCGCCCGGCGTGCCCGAGCTGGATGCCGATCGGGCTCCTGGTGAGACGGCGGCAGGCGTCGATCACGCGCTTCATCGCCGCCTCGTTGTGCTCGCTGTACAGGCCGGTGCAGCCGTGCGTGATGCGGCCTTCGCGGGTGACGCCGGTCTTCTCGACCACGATCAGGCCGGCGCCCGAATAGGCGAGGTGGCCGAGGTGGATCAGGTGCCAGTCGCCCATGCAGCCGTCGTCGGCCGAGTACTGGCACATCGGGGAGACCACGATGCGGTTGGGCAGCGTCACGCCGCCGAGCTGGAGCGGCGTGAAAAGCTCAGGGTGCGGCAATCGAGATCCCCTTTTCCGAGAAGGCCTGCCTGATCTGTTTCGCGAACGCGACGGCGCCGGGCTGGTCGCCGTGCAGGCACAGCGTGTCGGCGGCGACCGCAACGCGCTTGCCGGAGAGGCTGGTGACATAGCCCTCCTCGATCATCGCGAGCGCCTGCTTCACCGCGCTTCCCGCGTCCTCGATCATCGCGCCCGGCCCGCCGCGCGGCGCGAGCGTGCCGTCGTCCATGTAGCCGCGGTCCGCGAATACCTCGCCCGCGACCGGAATGCCGGCGCTTTTCGCGATTTCATGGTTTCTGCTTCTGGATAAAACATAAAGCATCACGCCAAGATCCTTCGCGGCGCGCACCATCGCCTCGGACAACGCCTCGTCGTTCGCCGCCATGTTGTAGAGCGCGCCGTGGCACTTGACGTGGTGCAGGCGGCTTCCGGCGGCGCGCGCGAAAGCCTCCACCGCGCCTGCCTGGTAGAGCACCAGGTCGTACATGTCCTGGGGCGAGATCTTCATCGCGCGCCGGCCGAAGCCCTGCAGGTCGGGCAGCGACGGATGCGCGCCGATCGCCACGCCGTGCTGCGCCGCGAGCTGCACGGTCTTGCGGATGGTCGCCGGGTCGCCGGCATGCAAGCCGCAGGCGATGTTCGCCGAGCTGATGAGCGGCATGATCTCGGCGTCGGCGCCCATCGTCCAGGCGCCGTAGCTCTCGCCCATGTCGCAGTTCAGGTCGATGCGTTTCACGTTCCCGCTTTCAAGTCCCATATCTCCAGGCGATGCCGCGCAGCGCCGCTTCCAGCCGCTCGCGCGCGTCGCGCCGCAGCTCGGCCGCCATGTCCAGGCCGCAGCGCGCGAAGTGAAGCAGCCCCCCGGGGGCGAGCTGCGCGAGCCGCGGCACGTCGGCCGAGGCGATCTCCGCGATCCTCGGGTAGCCGCCGGTGGTCTGGTGGTCGGCCATCAGAGCGATCGGCACGCCGTTCGGCGGCACCTGCACGCTTCCCAGGCAAGTCGGCCCGGATAGTATCTCATCGTCCTCGGCGCGCTCGAGCGCCGGCCCGGCAAGCCGGAACCCCATGCGGTTGGACTCCGGCGCGACGCGCCAGACGGTCTCGAAGAACAGGCGCTGCGCCGTGGCGCCGAAGCTCGCGAAGTGCTGCCCCTCGATCGCGTGCAGCACGATCGGCTCGCGGTCCGCCACCGTAAGCGGCGGCGCCGACCAGCGCACCGTCCTGCCGTTCCTGCTCTTGAGCGCCGCGAATCGCTCGCGCGACAGGCGCTCGGCCTCATCGCCCAGCGGCAGCACGTCGTTCCGGCGCAGCAGCCGGCCCTCGAAGCCGCCGAAGCCGCCGGGCAGGTAGGTGCTGCGGCTGCCGAGCACCGGCTCGACGGCGAAGCCCCCGGCCACGGCGAGGTAGGCGCGCGCCCCGCGCACCGCGCGCCCGATCGCGACGCGCGCGCCCGCCGGAAGCAGCACCGGGCGGTTGTGCGGCAGGTCGGTCTCGAACTCGGCGCCGCACAGCGCCACCAGCGTCTCGCGCTCGAACACGAGCTCCGGCCCGAGCACGGTCAGCTCGAGCGCCGCTTCGTTGCCGTTGCCGACCAGCGCGTTCGCGAGCGTAAGCGCCATCGGGTCCATGGCGCCGCCGGGGCACAGGCCGAGATGGTGCTGCCCGTGCCGGCCGCGGTCCTGCAGCGACATCAGCAGCCCGGGGCGTTGCACCCGAACGCTCACTTCGCCGCCGCCTCGAACTGCGCGCGGGTGATCGGGCGAAAGCGCACCCGCTCGCCTGCCAGGAACAGGCTCGGCCGGGTGCGGAAGGCATCGAACACCACGAGCGGGCTGCGGCCGATGACGTTCCAGCCGCCCGAGATCGCATAGGGATAGACCACCGCCTGGTCGTTCGCGATCGCCACCGAGCCAGCCGGCACCTCGGCGCGCGGCGAGGCGCGGCGCGGCACCGCCAGCCTGCGGTCGAGGCCGCCGAGGTAGGCATGGCCCGGCGCGAAGCCGATCATCAGCACCCGGTAGGTCGGCGCGGCGTGGCGCTCGATGACTTCCTCCTGGGAAAGCTTCGTCAGCCTGCAGACTTCCGCAAGGTCGGGCGCGAGCTCGCGCGCGTAACAGACCGGCACCTCGATGGTCGCGCCGGTGTCCGCGGGCTCGCGCGGCACCCCCGCCTTGATGCAGGCATCGACCAGCGCCGCGCTCGCCTCGAGCACGTTGCCCTCGAAGGCCGGATCGAAGTGCAGCGCGAGGCCGCCGAGCGCTGGCACCAGGTCGATGACCGAATCGGGCTTCATCGCCTGCACGGCGGCCGCCAGGCGCTGCACGTAGGCGTTCACCTCCAGGTCGAGCGTCGTGGAGAACTCGACGTAGGCGGCGAGATCGCCCAGCGGCAGGAGGGCGAGCGGCTTAGGGTCGCGTGCCAGGGTGCTTGGGAAGGGAGACGCCGATCATGGAATCGCGCGTGACCAGCGCGGCGAGGCGCTCCTCGCCCCAGCCCCGGGTGCCTTCCGGGCGCATCGGAAGGACCAGGTAGCGCATGTCGGCGGTCGAGTCGTGCACGCGGATCTGCACGCCCTCGGGAACCTGCAGCCCGAATTCCGCCAGCACCGCGCGCGGCTCGCGCACCATGCGCGAGCGGTAGCTGCGCGACTTGTACCAGTCGGGCGGGATGCCGAGCAGCATGCGCGGATAACACGAGCACAGCGTGCACACGATGGCGTTGTGCACCTGCGGCGTGTTCTCGACCACCACCAGCTTGAGCGCCGGCACGTCGAGGCCGAGCTCCTCGCAGGCCTTGGTGCCGTTCTCCAGCAGTCGTTCCTTGTACGAGGCATCGGTCCAGGCGCGCGCCACGACGCGCGCGCCGCGCTCGGGCGTGCGCCCGCGCATGTCCTCGACCTCGGCCGCGATCTGCGCCTCGGTGACGATGCCCTTCTCCACCAGCAGCTCGCGCAGGCTCGCTTCCATGAGCTGGAAGTACGAGAGCGGCTGGTACTTGCCGAGGTCGCGCTTCGCCATCAGGCCGGCTCCAGCCAGTGCTGGTAGATCTCGATCTCGACCACGTCGGCGGCGGCGCCGCGATAGTCGGGCCAGACCTCGGACTGCCGGAAGCGCACGCGGTACAGCGGCTGCGCCGGCAGGCCGTCGCGCATCTGCGCGAGCTCCTCGGGGTTCGGGAACGCCCCGCACAGGCGCTCCACCTCGCCCTCGCAGCCGCGGATATAGTAAGGCGTGCGCAGGTGGCCGGGCGGATAGGACTTCATCACGCGCACCCGGTCGCCGGTCTTGAACCTAGGCGGGATCACGCTTTTCCACCTCCAGCATCTTGCGCGCGATCTCGGCGCTCGTCACCACGCCGCGCTGGATCAGGCTTTGGGCGAGCGACATCACCCAGCGCTCGTAGTAGCTCAGGGCGTCGTAGGCCTCGGGCGGCAGCGTCTCGATGTTCTTTCGCCTTTGATCCACGGAGAGTATTTTCATGGAGCCCAGAAGCACTGCAAGCGCATCCACGCGGCGCTCCCAGTCGGCATAATCGTGCTCCGAGGGCTTGACCCTCTTCGCCGGCAGCCCGCCCATGTCGTGGTGGCTGCGGCTGCCCGCCGCCCCCGCCATCCTGCGCGCGAGCTCCTCGGTGGTGATGACGCCGCGCTGCAGCAGGCACTGCGCGAGCGCCATCACCCAGCGCTCGTAATAGCTCATGGCGTCGTAGGCCTCGGGCGGCATCGACTCTATGGCGCGGCGATGCTCGTCCACCGTCATGAGCTTCTTGGTCCCCTTGAGGCCCCAGAGCAGCACCGCCATGGCGTCGACCCGGCGCTCCCACTCCTCGTAGTCGTGCTCGGTCGGCTCGACCCGACCCGCCGCCATGCCGCCCATGTCGTGATGGCTTCTTTGGAGGGAATTCGGGCTCTGACCCCGATTTTTCGGTTTCATGCGACCCATTCGGAAACCGGCGCTCGCGCCTCGTGCAGCGGCTGGGTCACGATGTCCACCAGCGTCGGGCCGCCGTGCGAGAGCGCGCTTTTCAAGGTGTCTTTCAGCTTTCGAGGGTCCTCCACCCTGAAAGAGCGCAAACCGAAAGCCTCGGCCACCTTTGCATGGTCGGTGACGCCGAAGTCGACCGAGAAGTAGCGCTCGCCGTAGCCGGTCTTCTGTCCCGCCTTGATCCAGCCGTAGACCGCGTTGGAGATCACCACGAAGGTGACCGGGAGCTTCAGGCGCACCGCGGTCTCGAGCTCGCCGGCGCACATGCCGAAGCTGCCGTCGCCCATCACCGCGACCGTCTTCACCGCGGGGCGGCCGATGTGCGCGCCGATCGAGGCGGC
>DATKAX010000338.1:0-3596 GCA_035514595.1 Burkholderiales bacterium | reverse complement strand
ACCTTGTTCTTGACCACCTTGACGCGGGTCTCGGAGCCGGTGACCTCGTCGCCCTTCTTGATCGCGCCGATGCGGCGGATGTCCATGCGCACCGAGGCGTAGAACTTGAGCGCGTTGCCGCCGGTGGTGGTCTCGGGGTTGCCGAACATCACGCCGATCTTCATGCGGATCTGGTTGATGAAGATCACCAGCGTGTTGGTGCGCTTGATGTTGGCGGTGAGCTTGCGCAGCGCCTGGCTCATGAGGCGCGCCTGCAGGCCCATCTGCGGCTCGCCCATCTCACCCTCGATCTCGGCCTTGGGCGTGAGCGCCGCCACCGAGTCGACCACGATCACGTCGACCGCCCCGGAGCGCACCAGCATGTCGGCGATCTCGAGCGCCTGCTCGCCGGTATCCGGCTGCGAGATCAGAAGGTCCTCGGTCTTGACGCCGAGCTTGGCGGCGTAAGTGATGTCGAGCGCGTTTTCCGCGTCGATGAAGGCGGCGGTGCCGCCCGCCTTCTGCATTTCGGCAATGACCTGGAGCGTCAGGGTGGTCTTGCCGGAGGACTCGGGCCCGTAGATTTCCACCACCCGGCCGCGGGGCAACCCGCCGACGCCGAGGGCGAGATCCAGGCCGAGCGAGCCGGTCGAAACGACCGACACGTCCTTCGCCGCCTCGGCGTCCATTTTCATGATCGAGCCCTTGCCGAACTGCTTCTCGATCTGCGACAGGGCGGCGGCTAATGCCTTAGACTTGCTGTCATCCATTGCGCTGTACCTCTTGTTTTGGCTGTCGGCATCTACGGCAGGCGCTTTCTGCAGAGCCCTGGGCCAACACCGGATACTGTATAAACGTCCATCATTGTGGGTCCGTTGACGGCGGCCTGTCAACTTCAAATAAATTCCTTAGGAGACAAGACGATGGCGAAAGTAGCATTCCTGGGACTGGGTGTCATGGGCTACCCGATGGCAGGGCATCTGGCGAAGAAGGGCGGCCACGAGCTCACGGTCTTCAACCGTACCGCCACCAAAGCGCAGCAGTGGGTGAAGGAATACGGCGGCAAGCACGCGCCCACGCCGCGCGAGGCGGCAAAGGACTGCGATTTCGTGATGATGTGCGTCGGCAACGACGACGACCTGCGCGCGGTGGTCTACGGCGAGCGCGGCGCGCTCGCCGGCATGAAGAAGGGCGCGATCCTCGTCGATCACACGACGGCTTCGGCGATCGTGGCGCGCGAGATCCACGGCAAGGCCAGGGAAAAGGGCATCGGCTTCGTGGATGCGCCGGTGTCGGGAGGCCAGGCGGGCGCCCAGAACGCCCAGCTCGGCATCATGTGCGGCGGCGAGCCGGCCGATTTCGAGCGCGCGCGACCGATGCTCGAGATCTACGCCAAGATGTGCGCCCTGATCGGCGGGCCGGGCGCGGGCCAGCTCACCAAGATGGTGAACCAGATCTGCATCGCCGGGCTGGCGCAGGGCCTGGCGGAGGCCCTGGCGTTTGCGCAGAGGGCGAATCTGGACGTCGAAAAGGTCGTCTCGGTGATCTCCAAGGGCGCGGCACAGTCCTGGCAGATGGAGAACCGCTGGAAGCAGATGAACGAGGTGAAGTTCGACGGCTTCGGCTTCGCCGTCGACTGGATGCGCAAGGATCTCGCCATCTGCCTCGAGGAAGCCAGGAAAAACCGCGCCCGGCTGCCGGTCACCGCGCTGGTGGACCAGTTCTACGCGCAGGTGCAGAACCGCGGCGGCAACCGCTGGGACACTTCCAGCCTGATGCACCTGCTCGCGCGAGACTAATCGGGGTCAGATCAACTTTAAGTTGAGAGGCGATCAACGCTTTTCCGGGCGATGCGTTGAGGGGGCATGGCCGCGCTCTCCGTTACGCCCCAATGGCACGTCGACCGAGGCTAGAACTGCCCGGAGTGCCGTTGCACGTGATACAGCGCGGCAACAACCGGGGATTGTGCTTCCGCGCCGACGCCGACCGCCTGCTCTATCTGCGTCTACTGGCGGAGGCAGCTGCCCGGCACCGTTGCGCGATACACGCGTACGTCTTGATGCCGAACCATGTCCACCTTCTCGCCACTCCAGAACGGTTCGGAGGCGTCGCGGGAATGATGCAGGACGTCGGCCGCCGGTACGTCCGCCTCTTCAACGATTCCTACGACAGGACCGGCACCCTCTGGGAAGGCCGCTACAAGTCGAGCCTGATCGACAGCGAAAGCTCTACCTGTTGACCTGTCATCGGTACATAGAGTCGAACCCGGTACGGGCGCAGCTAGTCCCTGGTCCCGAGCAATATCCGTGGTCGAGCCATCGGCACTACGCCCGAGGCTCGCGCGACTCGCTCATCACCCGTCACTCGATCTTCGAACGGCTGGATGCCACCGACGTTGCGCGCCGCCGTGCATTCGTTGCTTTATTCGAAACGCCACTGGACGATGAAACGGTCGAGCGCATCCGCGCCGCCGTGGGGAAAGGGTGGGCGCTTGGGTCGGAGGACTTTCTGAACCAGGTCGAAATACGGCTGGGGCGAAGCGCCAAGCCGCCTAAGCGAGGCCGACCCTTCAAGCAGGCTGGCGCCGACGAAGAGTCACAGAGAAAATGTTGATCTGACCCCAATTATCCTAGCCGCGCGCCGCCGGCGCGCTCACCAGGCTGCGGATCTGGAACGAATCGTCGCCGCGGAAAAGGAAGGTCTCGAGGAAGGTCACCGATCCCCCGCCCTGCAGCACGCCCGGCGCCGGGAGCTCGAAGGGCGCCGCCCGCACCACGCTTTCCAGCGCGCGGGTCTCCAGGTGGCGAAAGCCGTTCGAGCGATAGACGGCGATCTCGATCGGGTTGCCGAGCCGATCGATGGTGATCTCGAGCACCACGATCGATTTCAGCATCGGCGGCAGCGGGCTGTCGTTCGCGTCCGGGTTGTGCACCGCGATCCGGCCGGCGACCCGCTTCTTGTAGCCCTCGAGCGTGAATGGACTGACCGCGGGCGCCGCCACGATCGGCGCGGGCACCGGCACCGGCGCAGCGCTCACCGGCGGCGCGGGTGGCGGCGGGGCCGGCGGCTCGGGTACCCTGGTTTGCGGCGCGCAGGCTGCGAGCAGGACAGCGGCAAGACCGCCCGCGGCGGCGGCGCGCCATTGCATTGCGATGCGAGGTCTTCTGGTCGTTATGGTTATCGTCGCCTCCAGGTTGCATAGCATAACCAAAAAGGCATGACAGCGTTATGCGCGACTGCGGTGGAGCCTCCAGGTCGCGAGCGGACCGAGCATTCCGCCCAGGCCGAGCGTTGCCCAGGCGACCCCCCAGGCGAATGCCTCGCTCGAGGCCCGGCCGCCGCCGGCGAGGTCGAGCGCCCACCCGAAAACGAACGGGCTCACCACGCCGGCGCCGAAGCCGATCACCGAACGCACCGCATAGGCGACGCCCAGGTAATGCGGCGGCACGCTCTCCGCAAGCACCAGGCTCACGCAGGACCACAGCAGGATCGCCTGCGTGCGCCCCCAGCGGTCGGCCATGGTGCCGCCGACCATCGAGCCGGCGATGTTGGCGACGTAGGTCAGGGCCGCAAACAGAAGCGCGTGTTCGGGCGATCCCCCCTGGTAGAGCAACGCG
>DATKAX010000337.1:0-2510 GCA_035514595.1 Burkholderiales bacterium | reverse complement strand
CCGGATGAAGATCGACGCCTTCACCCACATCTTCCCCAAGGCCTACTGGGAGCGCATGCTGCAGGTCCTCCCCGACGGGCGCGACATGAACAAGCGGGTGCGCGCCATCCCGAGCATCGTCGATCTCGACGCGCGCTTTCGCATCATGGACGAGTTCGGCGGCGAGTACCGGCAGGTCCTGACCCTTGGCTCTCCTCCTGTGGAAGCTCTTGGAGGCAAAGAAACAGCCGTGGAGCTTGCAAAGATTGCCAACGACGGCATGGCGGAGCTCGTCAGCCGCCACCCGGAGCGCTTCTTCGGCTTCGCGGCCTCGCTGCCGATGAACGACGTCGAGGCGGCGCTGCGCGAAGCCGAGCGCGCGATCGAGCGGCTCGGGGCCCTCGGCGTGCAGGTGTTCACCAACGTCAACGGCCGGCCGCTTTACACGCCGGACACCTGGCCGCTGTTCGACCTGATGGCGCGCTACGACCTGCCGATGTGGATGCACCCGGCGCGCGGCGCCGAGGTCGCCGACTACGCCGGCGAGAAGAAGAGCCATTACGAGATCTGGTGGACGCTCGGCTGGC
The DNA here is from genome assembly GCA_035514595.1 of Burkholderiales bacterium. Taxonomy (GTDB): domain Bacteria; phylum Pseudomonadota; class Gammaproteobacteria; order Burkholderiales; family SG8-39; genus SCGC-AG-212-J23. Next base: position 1,944 of record DATKAX010000337.1, on the reverse strand, counting down.
CCTACGAGACCAGCGTCGCCATGGCGCACATGGTGTTCGCCGGGCTCTACGAGCGCCACCCCGGCTTCAAGCTCGTCACCCACCACATGGGCGGCATGATCCCGTACTTCGAGGGCCGCGTCGGCCCGGGCTGGGACCAGCTCGGCACCCGGACCTCGGATGAAGACTACGGCGTACTGCTGGAATCGATGAAAAAGAAAGGCAAGCGGCCGGTCGATTATTTCCGCCTGTTCTACGCCGACACGGCGCTCTTCGGGGCGCACGAGGCGACGAAGTGCGGGCTGCGCTTCTTCGGCGTGGATCGGGTCCTGTTCGCCTCGGATGCGCCCTTCGACCCCGAGGGCGGGCGCAGGTACATCCGCGACACGATCGAGATCATCGAGCGGCTCGACCTCGCGCCGGCCGAGCGCCGCGCGATCTACGAGGACAACCTGCGCCGCCTTTGCCGCAGGGGCGAGGAAAGCGACTCGCGCACGAAGCGCTCGACGGCCCGGTCCTCGATGAAGCCGGCGGCGCAGTCGGCCGCCAAAATGCGCTCCGGCGCGAGCGGCCGCGCCACCGCGTAGCCCTGCACGTAGTCGATGCCCGCCTGGTGCGGACAGCTGCGGGAGGCGGGGGCGCGCCTACGCGCCGCGGCGCAGCCGCTCGAGGTCGGGGATCGAGACGCTGCGGCCGTTCACCTCGATCAGTCCCCCGGCGGCGAGATCGTGCAGTATGCGTGAGAAGTGCTCCGGCGTCATGTTGAGGCGGGAGGCGATCACGCTTTTCCCGGGGGTGAGGTGCACCTGGGCCGCTCCGCCGTTCAGGTGCTCGGGCACCTCGGCGAGCAGGTAGCCGATGACGCGCTCCTGCCCGGAGCGCAGCGTGTAGGCCTCGACGTCGCGCACCAGGCCGTGCAGGCGGCGCGAGAGCCCCGAGAGCATGCGGCGCGCGAACCCCGGGTCGCGCGAGAGCTCGTCGAGCACCGCGTGGCGCGCGACGTGCAGCAGCATCGCGTCCGAGATCGCCTGGGCGAACACGATGTAGGGCTTGTCGAGGAACATCAGCGCCTCGCCGAAGCTCTGGCCGGGGCGGATGATCTCGACCACCTTCTCGATGCCCTGCGGCGAGGTGAAGCCGAGCTTGACCTGGCCGTAGACCAGCACGTGGAAGCCGGTGCAGGGGTCGCCGCACTGGAACACCGCCTGGCCCTTCTCGGCGTACAGCGGCACGGTGGCCGAGGCGACGCGGTCGAGCTCGTCGCGGCTCATCTCGCTGAACATCGGCAGATTGGCGAGGAACGCCTGGATCTTGATCTGGGGATGGCGCTTGATCATGTCAGTGGCTGGTGCCCTCGGAGCGCACCACCTTGTTGTGGACGTTGTACTTGCCGACCGGCTTTTTCATCGGGATGCGCTTCACCTCCTCGAGCGTGCGCGCGTCGAACACGATGAGCGCGCCCTCCTGCTCCCACAGGCTCGCGAGCACGTAGCGGCCGTGGCGGTCGAACTCGACGTGGGCGAGGGTCTTGCCCGGCTCGGGCGTGAGCCGTGCCACCACTTCGAGCGTCTGCTTGTCGATCACCTGCAGCGTGTCGCGCCCCTTCGGGCTCATCATCGAGTCGACCCAGGCGTAGCGCGACGCCTCGTGGCTGCGCAGGAAGAAGCCCGGGCCGAGGGTGGGTATCTCCTTCAGCACCTTCCAGCTCGCCACGTCGATGACGCTCACCACGCCCTCGCGCAGGTTCGGCGTTGCCATGACGCGCCGGCCCTCGCGCTCCCAGCTGATGCCCGAGCCGAGGTGCGGCAGCCCGGGCAGCTCGAACGAGGCGACCGTCCGGCGCACGTCGAGGTGCACCACCTGGGCGCGGGCGCCGTCGCGGCTCGCGCCGAGCACCTGGCGGTAGTCCGGGGTGAAGAAGAAGTCGTCGAGCACGTCCTCGAGCAGCGTCCGGCGCACGTTGAG
>DATKAX010000336.1:0-3424 GCA_035514595.1 Burkholderiales bacterium | reverse complement strand
GATCTTCTCGCGCGCGAAGCTCTCGCCCTCGGGACGCCCGGGACCGTTGCGTTTCTTCTTCATGAATTAGCCAATTATATAATTTGACGATGGACTACCTGCCCCTCGGACGCTCGGGACTGCGCGTGTCGCGCATCTGCCTGGGCGCCTTCGCCTTCGGCGACCCGGCGTGGCAGCCGTGGGTGCTCGATGCCGCCGCGGCGCGGCCGATCATCCGGCGCTCGCTCGAGCTGGGCGTCAACTTCTTCGACACGGCCGACATGTATTCCAACGGCGAGAGCGAGGCGGTGCTCGGCCACGCGCTGCGCGAGTATGCGCGCCGGGAGGAAGTCGTGGTCTGCACCAAGCCTTTCCATCCTACCGGGCCGTCCGTAAACGAGCGCGGCCTTTCGCGCCGGCATCTGTTCGACGCGATCGACCGGTCGCTCGCGAGGCTCGGCATGGACTACGTGGACCTGTACGAGATCCACCGGCTCGACCAGGCCGTGCCCATGGAGGAAACCCTCGAGGCGCTGCACGATATCGTCAAGTCCGGCAAGGTCCGCTACCTCGCCGCCTCCAATATGCTGGCCTGGCAGTTCGCGCTGGCGCTCGCCATGCAGGAGCGTCGCGGCTGGACGCGCTTCATCGCGATGCAGAACCAGTACAACCTCGTCTACCGCGAGGAGGAGCGCGAGATGATTCCCCTGTGCCTCGCGCAGGGCATCGGTTACACGCCCTACAGCCCGATGGCGCGCGGCTTTCTCGCCGGCAAGGGCGACAGCGTGCGCGCCGAGCACGACCGTTTCATCGCCAGGTTTTACGGCGAGCAGGCCGACGCCGCGATCCGCGAGCGGGTCCGCGAGCTCGCGGCCCGCCATGGGGTGCGGCCGGGCATGGTGGCCATCGCCTGGCTGCTCGGCCGCAAGGTGGTCACCGCGCCGGTGGTGGGCGCCACGTCGGCCGCGCACATCGAGGACGCAGTCGCCGCCGCGGAGCTGCGCCTCGGCGACGACGACGTGCGTTTCCTCGAGGAGCTATACCGGCCGCGCAACGTCCTGCTCCACCTCTAGCTCGATCTTCAGCTCGCCGCCTTCCTGCCGCACCGGAAAGCGGCGCAGCTTGAGGTGCCTGGGCATCACGCAGCGCCCGGTCTTGAGGCTGAACTTGAGGTGATGCAGCGGACAGACGACGAGCTCCCCGGCGAGCTCGCCGTCGGCGAGCTGCGCCCCGCGATGGGGGCACTTGCTGTCGAAAGCATGGTAGTTCCCGTCGAGCCGGCATACCGCCAGGATGAAATGGTCGCTCACCCGGACGGCGAGCGGCTTGCCCTCGGGAACCTCGGACACGGCAACCGTGACGATCACTGCAGCTTGTATCCCATCTCATAGTGCAGGTAGATGCCGTCCCAGAACAGCCACTTCATGCGCGCGCCCTCTCCGGCCCAGTGGATCGCCATCTCCTGCTGCTCCTTGGTCTTGCAGTGCTTGGCGAGGATGTCGACCGCGCGCCCGCCATGCTCGATGTCCGCCTCGGCGTGCAGCCACCAGAACTCCAGGTCGTGCTCCGAGAACTTCCAGTGGTTGCGCAGGGCCGGCAGCAGCTTATTGAAGAGAATGGGCTCCTGCGCTTCGCTCGCGACGTGCACCCCGGCCACCGAGGCGATCCACGGCTGCTCGCGGGCGGCGCGCAGCTCCCAGTTGAGCCACGCCTCGGTCGTCGGCAGGCCGCGGCCGGCGCGCAGCTGCTCCTCGGAGATGCCGCAGGCCTTGGCGAAGCGCAGGATAAGCTGCGGGTGCGGGTTGGCAGGGTCGAGCTCCTCGGCGTAGTTCTCCAGCTCCATCTCGGCCACCTCCTGCGGGCCGCTCGCGGCAATCGAGAACAGCGCCTCCGGGATCAGCTTGCTGATCCAGTACCAGATCTCGGTGATGGCGCCGGCGACGGTCTCGCGCTTGACCTCGCCGCGCTCCCACTTCGCCACGATGGGGTGGTTGGCCTGGTGCCGCTTGTCGATCGCCGCCTGGAGATCCTTGCGGAATTGCGCTTCGCTGCGGACCTGGATATCGCTGTGCATGAACAACCTCCGTGAAAAAATCGCTTCAAGGACGAAAACCGCGGTTACTGCATGACGTTCGCCAGGGTGAGGGCGATGGCCGGGAAGGCAATGATCAGCAGCACCAGCACCACCTGGCTCGCCATGTAGGGCGCCGCCGCCCAGGACACCTCGGCGAGCGACGTTCCCTTCGGGCCGACGCCCATCATCACGAAAAGCTGCAGTCCGAACGGCGGGCTGAGCGCGCCGATCACCATGCAGATCATCATCAGGGTGCCGAACCACACCGGGTCGAAGCCGAGCGCGTTGACGATCGGCATGTAGATCGGCAGGGTGAGCATGATCTGCGACACCTCGTCGATGAAAAGGCCCAGGAACACGACCAGCCAGAGCATCAGGCCCAGCACCGCGAGCGGCGGCATCTCGAAGCCGAGCGCCCACTGCACCATGCCGGCGCTCGCGCCCGAGAAGGCGAGCACCTGGCTGAAGGTGATGGAGCCGAGCACGATGGTGAACAGCATCACGGACACGCGCATGGCGCTAAGAAGAGCTGCCCGCAGCGCCTGCCACGTGAGGCAGCGGAACGCCACCGCCAGCGCGAGCACCGACAGCACGCCGAAGGCGGCCGACTCGCTCGGGGTGGCGATGCCGAGCAGGATCAGGCCGCACACCGCGAACACCACCAGGCCCATCGGCGCGATGTCCCTCAGCGCCAGCACCAGCTTGCGGGACAGCGGCACCGGCTGCATATCGTAGGCTGGCGCGCAAGACGGGTCGAGCTTCACCTGGATGACGATAACACCCACGTACATCACTGCGAGGATCAGCGCGGGCACGATGCCCGCGACCAGCAGGCGGCCGATGTCGATCTGGGCAATACTGCCCAGCAGCACCGCGAGCGCGGAAGGCGGAATGAGAATGCTCAGGCCCCCGGCGCCCAGCACCGGCCCCATCGCCATGTGCTTCTTGTAGCCGCGGCGCATCATCTCCGGTACCAGGGTGGCGCCGAGCATCGCCGTGCCGGCCAGCGCCGATCCCGACAGCGCACCGAACCCGGTGCCGGCGGCCACGGTGACGTGGCACAGGCGCCCCGGGACGCGGCCGATCAGCACGTCGAACCCGTCCACCACCTTCCTCGCCAGGCCGGTCTGGATCATCAGGTCGCCCATCAGGATGAACAGCGGCACCGGCACGAGGATGAAGCTGGAGATCGCCGGCGTCATGTTCGACACCACCTGCTCGAGCCCCCGCTCCCCGCCCATGAATATGAACGCGCCGGCGAGATTGGTGCTGATGAAGGCGAACGCCACCGGCAGGCCGAGAACCATCAGGAACATCGCCGTGCCGATCATCAGCAGCGCCGCCTGGTACCAGGTCACGCCGCCCGCCGCT
>DATKAX010000335.1:0-13438 GCA_035514595.1 Burkholderiales bacterium | reverse complement strand
CCACTAGGAGGCATCATGGAAGAGATCTTCATCGTCGGCGCGGCGCGCACGCCCATCGGCAAGTTCGGCGGCAGCCTGGCGAAGACGCCGGCCACCGAGCTCGGCGCGCTCATCATTCGAAACGTGCTGGAGCGCTCGGGGGTAGCGCCCGAGCAGGTCTCGGAAGTCATCATGGGCCAAGTGCTCGCCGCCGCCGCCGGCCAGAACCCGGCGCGCCAGGCGGCGATGCGCGCGGGGCTGCCCGAGATGGTTCCGGCGATGACCATCAACAAGGTGTGCGGCTCCGGCCTGAAGGCGGCGATGCTCGGCGCGCAGGCGATCGCGAACGGGGACTCCGACATCGTGGTCGCGGGCGGGCAGGAATCGATGAGCCTCGCGCCGCATGCGCTCGCGGGCTCGCGCGACGGCTTTCGCATGGGCGACGCCAAGATGCTCGACACCATGATCATCGACGGCCTGTGGGACGTCTACAACCAGTACCACATGGGCGTGACCGCCGAGAACGTGGCGCGCGAGTACGCGGTGACGCGCGAGGACCAGGACGGGTTCGCGGTCGCGAGCCAGAACAAGACCGAGGCTGCGCAGAAGGCCGGGCGCTTCAAGGACGAGATCGTCGCGGTCGAGATCGCCTCGCGCAAGGGGCCGGTGGTCTTCGCCGATGACGAGTACCCGCGGCACGGCGCTACGCTCGAAGCGATGCAGGCGCTCAAGCCCGCCTTCGACAAGAACGGCAGCGTCACGGCAGGCAACGCCTCGGGAATCAACGACGGCGCCGCCGCCGTTGTTTTATGTAGCGCAAAAAAACTCAAAGAACTGGGGCTGAAGCCCCTTGCGCGCATCAGGTCGTTCGCTTCGGCAGGCGTCGATCCGAAGTACATGGGCATGGGACCGGTGCCGGCGTCCAAGCGCTGCCTCGCGCGCGCGGGCTGGGAGCCGAAGGATCTCGACCTGATGGAGATCAACGAGGCGTTCGCGGCGCAGGCGATCGCCGTGAACCGGCAGATGGGCTGGGACACCGGCAAGGTCAACGTGAACGGCGGCGCGATCGCCCTCGGCCATCCGATCGGCGCGTCGGGCTGCCGCGTGCTGGTCACGCTGCTGCACGAGATGGCCAAGCGCGACGCGAGGCGCGGTCTCGCCTCGCTTTGCATCGGCGGCGGCATGGGCGTCGCGCTTGCGGTCGAACGATAGAAAGGGTTTCGAATGGGTGAGGTCATTAACCGGGCAGTCACGGCGCAGGCAGGCTGGACCGACGAGGCGCTCCCGGTGGTCGCGCGCATCGTGTTCGTTTCCGGCGGCATGGGCGGCATCGGCACCGCGATCTGCCGCAGGCTGGGACGCGCGGGGCACACGGTGGTCGCGGGCTGCCTTCCCGGTTACGAGCCGAGGGGCGAATGGCTCGAGAGCATGCGCAAGGAGGGCTTGCGGGTGCACGCGGCCGAGGGCGATGTCGCGGACTTCGAGTCCTGCGCCGCGATGTTCTACAACATCCGCTCGGTGGTCGGTCCGGTCGACATCCTGGTCAACAACGCCGGCATTACCCGCGACTCGCTGTTCAAGCGCATGACCGAGCAGGACTGGAGCGCGGTGATCAACACCAACCTGAACAGCGTGTTCAACGTCACGCGCCAGGTGATCGACGGCATGGTCGAGCGCGGCTGGGGGCGCATCGTGAACATCTCCTCGGTGAACGCGATCAAGGGCCAGTTCGGCCAGACCAACTACTCGGCGGCGAAGGCCGGGATGGCCGGCTTCTCGAAGGCGCTCGCGCAGGAGGTGGTGCGAAAGGGCGTCACCGTGAACACGGTGTCGCCGGGCTACGTCGAGACCGACATGGTGAAGGCGCTGCGCCAGGAGATCCGCGAGCAGATCGTCGCCTCGATCCCGATGGGGCGCCTCGCGCGGCCGCAGGAGATCGCCGCGGTCGTCGCCTTCCTCGCCTCGGAGGAGGCCGGCTACATCACCGGCGCCAACATCTCGGTGAACGGCGGAATGCACATGATGTAGACTGGGCCGGGGCGGAATCCGAGGAGCAGGCTATGGCAGCGCAGCGCATGGCGGTCGTGACCGGGGGCATGGGCGGCCTCGGCGAGACCATCTCGACCAAGATGGCCGACGCCGGCTACCGCGTGGTGGTCACCTACTCGCCCTCGAACACCAAGTACAAGTCGTGGCTCGAGGAGATGAAGGGCCGCGGCTACGCGTTCTCCGCCTACCCGGTGGACGTGGCCGACTTCGACGACTGCGCGCGCAAGTGCACGGCGATCCAGGGCGAGTGCGGGCCGATCGACATCCTGGTGAACAACGCCGGCATCACCCGCGACATGACGTTCAAGAAGATGACCAAGGCCGACTGGGACGCGGTGATGCGCACCAATCTCGATTCCTGCTTCAACATGACCAAGCAGGCGATGGACGGCATGGTCGATCGCGGCTGGGGGCGCGTCATCAACGTGTCCTCGGTGAACGGCCAGAAGGGCGCTTTCGGGCAGACCAACTACTCCGCCGCGAAGGCCGGGATCCACGGCTTCACCAAGGCGCTCGCGCTCGAGGTCGCGCGCAAGGGCGTCACCATCAACACCATCTCGCCCGGCTACATCGGCACCAAGATGGTGACCGCGATCCCCAAGGAGATCCTGGACTCGAAGATCCTGCCGCAGATCCCGCTCGGGCGCCTGGGCAAGCCCGACGAGGTCGCGGGTCTCATCATCTACCTGTGCTCCGAGGAGGCGGCGTTCGTCACCGGCGCCAATATCTCCATCAACGGCGGCCAGCACATGTATTAAGGAGTAGACTTTCCCAGTGGCGCTCCCCGAGTCAAAGACCGAATCCCGGCTCCGGCTGATCAAGAAGTATCCCAACCGGCGCCTGTACGACACCAAGACGTCGAGCTATATCACGCTCGCCGACGTCAAGCAGATGGTCCTCAAGCAGGAGGAGTTCCAGGTGGTCGACGCGAAAAGCGGCGACGATCTCACCCGGCAGATCCTGCTGCAGATCATCCTGGAGGAGGAATCGGGCGGCGTGCCGATGTTCTCCTCCGACCTGCTCTCGCAGCTCATCCGCTCCTACGGCAACGCGATGCAGGGGATGATGGGCAGCTACCTGGAAAGGAACATCCGCGCCTTCCAGGACATCCAGAAGGCGTTGCAGGAGCAGTCGAGCCGGATGGTCGGCGACAACTCGCGCGCCTCGCAGGAGCTGTGGGCGCAGTTCATGAACCTCCAGGGCCCGGCGATGCAGAGCCTGATGCAGGCCTACATGGAACAGAGCGGGAAGATGTTCACGCAGTTCCAGGAGCAGATGCAGAGCCAGGCGCGCAACATGTTCACCGGGCTCGCCTTCCCGGGCTTCCCGACCCCGCAGCAGAAGAACGACACCGACAAGCAGTAATGAGCCAGCGCGAAGTGTGGGTGGTTTCAGGCGCGCGTACCGCCATCGGCGACTACGGCGGCGCGCTGAAGGACGTGGCGCCGACCCGGCTCGGCGCGGTCGCGATCAAGGAGGCGCTGGCGCGGGCGAAGCTCGATCCCGCGGCGGTGGGCCACGTCGTGATGGGCAGCGTGATCCACGGCGAGGCGCGGGACATGTACCTCTCGCGCGTCGCTGCGATCGAGGCGGGGCTGCCGGCGGGCACGCCTTGCCTGACGGTGAACCGCCTGTGCGGCTCGGGCCTGCAGGCGATCGTATCGGCGTCGCAGCATATCCTGCTCGGCGACTGCGAGGCCGCGGTGGCCGGCGGCGCGGAGAGCATGAGCCGCGCCGCGTACTTCCTGCCTACCGGGCGCTGGGGCCAGCGCATGGGCGACGCGCCGGTGGTCGACGCGATGACCGGCGCGCTGCACGACCCGTTCGGCCACGGCCACATGGGCGTCACCGCCGAGAACATCGCCGCGAAGTACGGGTTCACCAGGCAGCAACAGGACGAGTTCGCCGTCGAATCGCACCGGCGCGCTTCCACGGCGATCGAGAAGAAATTTTTCGAAAAACAGATCGTCCCGATTGAGCTGAAGACGCGAAACGGCGTCGAGCAGTTCACGACCGACGAGCACGTGCGCAAGGGCACGAAGCCCGAGGACATGGCGAAGCTCAAGGCGGTGTTCAAGAAGGACGGCACCGTCACCGCCGGCAACGCCTCGGGCATCAACGACGCGGCCGCGGCGGTGGTCTTGATGGAATCCGGTTCCGTAAAGAAATCCGGGATCAAACCCATGGCCCGCCTGGTGGCCTACGCGCATGCAGGCGTCGAGCCGCAGCTGATGGGCCTCGGGCCGATCCCGGCGGTGAAGCGCGTGTTCGAGAAGGCGGGCCTCAAGCCCGCGGACATCGACGTCGTCGAGTCGAACGAGGCCTTCGCGGTGCAGGCCATGGCGGTGACCCGGGACCTCGGCCTCGACCCCGCGAAGGTCAATCCCAACGGCGGCGCGGTCGCGCTCGGCCACCCGATCGGCGCCACCGGCTGCATCCTGACCGTCAAGGCGCTCTACGAGCTCGAGCGCCTCCAGAAGCGCTACGCGCTGGTCACCATGTGCATCGGCGGCGGCCAGGGCATCGCGGCGATCTTCGAAAGAACATAAACAACAAAAGCCCCATGCGGCGCAAACCCCGCATCGGACTGGCGTTAGGCTCGGGTGGCGCGCGCGGCTGGGCGCACATCGGCGCCATCCGCGCGCTCGAGGAGCGCGGGGTGACGCCCGACGTGCTCTGCGGCACGTCCATCGGCGCGCTGGTCGCCGCCGCCTATGCTTCGGGCGAGCTCGAGCGCCTGGAGAAATGGGTGACGAGCCTCACCTGGGCTACGGTGATGCGGCTCATGGACCTCACCTGGCGCCCGGGCGGGCTGATCCGCGGGCAGCGCCTGTTCACGCTGTTCCGCGCCACCTTCGGCGACCGCGAGATCGACGACCTGCCGCTGCCGTTCGGGGCGATCGCCACCGAGCTCTCCTCGGGACGCGAGATCTGGCTGCGGCACGGCAAGGTGCTCGACGCGGTGCGCGCGTCCTGCGCCATGCCGGGCTTGTTCACGCCGGTGGTGCACGAAGGCGCGGTGCTGGTCGACGGCGGCCTGGTGAACCCGGTGCCGGTCTCGATGTGCCGCGCGCTCGGCGCCGAGCTGGTGATCGCGGTCGACCTGAGCTGGGGCAAGCTCGGCCCGTACCGCAACTGGAGCCGCGATCGGAGCGAAGAGCGCATGCTCGCGCCGCGCGAGGTCCCGGGCTGGCTTGAGCGCCTGCGCCCGGGCTGGGTGCAGGGCAAGGTGAAGCACGAGGAAACCTCGATTCCGTCGATTTTCGACGTGTTCCACACCTCGCTCGACATCGTCGAGCAGCGCGTGGCGCGCAGCCGCCTCGCCGGCGATCCGGCCGACGTGCTGCTTACGCCGCTGCTGCCCGACTTCGCCGCCATGGACTACCACCGCGCAAGGGAGGCGATCGACGAGGGGCGTGCGTCGGTCGAGCGCATGTCGCCGCTCATCGAGCAGGTGCTCGGCTAGCCACCGGCGATGGAGCTCTCGGTCCCGGTGGCGCTCGCCGTGCTGGGATCGGCGATGCTGCACGCCGCCTGGAACGCGCTCGTCAAGGCGAGCGCGGACAAGCAGCTCGACACCATCTCGATCGCCGTCGCGGCAGGAGTTCTCGCCGCTGCGCTTGCGCCCTGGCTTGCGATGCCTGCGCGCGAATCCTGGCCCTGGCTCGCGGGGTCGGCGGCGGTGCACATCCTGTATTTCGCGTTCCTCGCCGGCGCCTACCGCTGGGGCGAGCTGAGCTACACCTACCCGGTGATGCGCGGCGGCGGCCCGATGGTGGTGGCGCTCGCGGCCGCGTTCGTTTTCGGGGAGATCCTGCCTCCTCAAAATGCCCTCGGCGTGCTGCTCGTGTGCGCCGGCATCCTGGGCTTCGCCTCGGGCGCGCACGATCGGCGCGCGACGGCGTTCGCCGTCGCCAACGCCTTCGTCATCGCGGCGTACACGCTGATCGACGCCAAGGGCGCGCGCGCTTCCGGCGCCCCGGCGAGCTATGCGCTGTGGTTCTTCGTCGCCAATGGCGTCCTGATCGGCGCGGCCGGCTGGGCGGCGCGCGGGCGGGAGGTGCCGGCCTACCTGCGCCGGCACTGGGCGCGCGCGGCGCTCGGCGGCGCCTGCTCGCTCGGCGCCTACGGCATCGCGCTGTGGGCGATGACGCGCGCCCCGGTGGCGCTGGTGGCAACGCTGCGCGAAACCTCGGTGGTGTTCGTCGCGCTGATCGGCGCCCTGGTCTTCAAGGAAAGCTTCACGCGCCGGCGCATCGCCGCGACCGGCGCCGTGCTCGCCGGGCTGATCGCTTTGCGGCTCTGAAGCCCGGCGCTACGCCTCCGGGCGCATGTGCGGAAACAGGATCACGTCGCGGATGCTCGCGCTGTCGGTGAGCAGCATCACCAGCCGGTCGATGCCCAGGCCGGCGCCGGCGCAGGGCGGCATGCCGTGCTCGAGGGCGCGGATGTAGTCGGCGTCGTAGTACATTGCTTCCTGGTCGCCGGCCTCCTTCAGCTTCGCCTGCTCGAGGAAGCGGGCCGCCTGGTCCTCGGGATCGTTCAGCTCGGAGAAGCCGTTGGCGATCTCCTTCGCGTCGATGAAAAGCTCGAAGCGGTCGGTGAGCTCGGGATCCGAGTCGCGCCGGCGCGCGAGCGGCGACACCTCGGCGGGAAAGTCGGTGACGAAAGTCGGCTGCACCAGGTGCTTCTCCGCGACCGTCTCGAACAGCATGAGCTGGAGCGCCCCCCAGCCCTGCCGGTCTTCGTGCTCTACATTCAGTCTTTTCAAAGTTTGTGAAAGGAACCTGCGGTCGCGCAAATCGCCATCGATACCATGCTGGCGGATCGCCTCCGGTATCGACACACGCGCGAACGGCTTGCCGAAGTCGAGCTGCTTGTCCTGGTAGGCCACCACGGGCCTCTCCGCAGCGGCGGCGCGCACCAGGCGCTCGGTGAGCTCCATCATGGTGCGCCAGTCCTCGTAGGCGCAGTACCACTCGAGCATGGTGAACTCGGGGTTGTGCTTGGTCGAGATGCCCTCGTTCCGGAAGTTGCGGTTGATCTCGAACACGCGCTCTATCCCGCCCACCACCAGGCGCTTGAGGTAGAGCTCCGGCGCGATGCGCAGAAAAAGCTCCATGTCGAGCGCGTTGTGGTGCGTCCTGAACGGCCGCGCCGCCGCGCCGCCCGGGATCGGCTGCATCATCGGCGTTTCCACCTCGAGGTAGCCTTCGTCGATCAGGCATTGGCGCAGCGTGTTCACGATACGGGTTCGAGTTGCAAAAACCTCACGTACGCCGGGATTGACGACGAGGTCGACGTAGCGCTGGCGGTAGCGCATCTCGTGGTCGGTGAGGCCGTGGAACTTCTCCGGGAGCGGTCGCAGCGCCTTGGCGAGCAGGCGCAGCTTCTCGGCATGCACCGTAAGCTCGCCCTTGTTGGTCTTGAAGAGCTTTCCCTCCACGCCGACGATGTCGCCGAGGTCCCAGTGCTTGAAGCTTTCATGGGTTTCCGGACCGACGGAATCGGAAGTGACATAGATCTGAATCCGTCCACTGCCATCCTGGAGGGTGGCGAAGCTCGCCTTGCCCATCACGCGCTTGAGCACCATGCGCCCGGCGACGATCGCCGTTTCGTTTTTGCTTTCTAGGTCGTTCTTGTCCTGGTAGCCGAAGCGAAGATGCAAATCCGCAGCAAGATCCTTTCGCCTGAAGTCGTTCGGAAACGCGTTGCCGGCGGCGCGCAGCGCCTTGAGCTTCTCGCGCCGCTCCTCCACCAGCCTGTTGTCTTCTTCCATGAACCTAGACCCCCTGCTTGAGGCTCGCGGCGATGAACTCGTCGAGCTCGCCGTCGAGCACCGCCTGCGTGTTGCCCCACTCGAGGCCGGTGCGCAGATCCTTGATGCGCGACTGGTCGAGCACGTAGGAGCGGATCTGGTGGCCCCAGCCGATGTCGGTCTTCGACTCGGCGAGCTTGTCGCGCTCGGCCTGGCGCTTGCGCAGCTCGAGCTCGTAGAGCTTCGCCTTGAGCATCGCCATCGCCTCGGCGCGGTTGCGGTGCTGCGAGCGGTCGCTCTGGCACTGCACCACGATCCCGCTCGGAAGGTGGGTGAGGCGCACCGCGCTGTCGGTGCGGTTGACGTGCTGGCCGCCGGCGCCCGAGGCGCGGTAGGTGTCGACGCGCAGGTCGGCGGGGTTCACTTCCACCTCGATCGACTCGTCGACCTCCGGGTAGACGAACACGCTGGCGAACGAGGTGTGGCGCCGGGCATTGGCGTCGAACGGGCTCTTGCGCACCAGGCGGTGCACGCCGGTCTCGGTGCGCAGGTGCCCGTAAGCGTAGTCGCCTTCGACCTTCAGCGTGGCGCTCTTGATGCCCGCGACCTCGCCCGGCGTGTGCTCGAGCACCTCGACTCGGAAGCCCTTGCGGTCGCAATACTTGAGGTACATGCGCTGGAGCATCGCCGCCCAGTCCTGGGCCTCGGTGCCGCCCGAGCCTGCCTGGATGTCGACGAAGCAGTTGTTCGGATCGAGCGCGTTGGCGAACATGCGGCGGAACTCGAGCGCCGCGACCTCGCTTTCGATGCGCAGCGCCTCGCGGGCGATCTCCTCGAGCGTGGCGTCGTCCTGGTCGGCGCGCGCGAGCTCGAACAGCTCCGCGGCGTCGGCCAGCCCGGCGTCGACCCGGCCGAGCGTGCCGACCACGGCCTCCAGCTGCTTCTTTTCCTTGCCGAGATCCTGCGCGCGCCGCGGGTTGTCCCACAGCTTAGGATCTTCCAGCTCGCGGCTCAGCGCTTCGAGGCGGCTTCGCTTGGCCTCGAAGTCAAAGATACCCCCGCAGCTCGGCCGACCGCGTGCGCAGGTCGGCAAGCCGGGAGGCGATCTGATTGACGCGTTCTGCTTCCATCAACGTGTCTGCACCTTGTCTTCCCAGTATAGGATCTCCCGCAGGAAGCCCGCGCGGGCTTCCATGGGATCGAGCGGCGCCACCAGGTTGCGGCTCGGGATCGAGACGAACGCCCGCTTCAGGCCTTCCTTCACCGAGGACAGGTAGAAGAATACCTGGTCGTCGGGCCGCTGCACCATGAACAGCAGGAACTCGTGCGCGCCCTCGGCCGGAACCTGCGCGATGCGCAGTATCTCGGCGTTGCGAAAGCCGCGCTGCTTCGCGGGCAGCGCCTCCGCGGCGATGCCGCGCGGGATGCCCATCGCGTCGGCGACGTCGGAGCCGAGGTAGCCCTGCTCGCCGGATTGCTTCAGCCAGCCGGTGATCGAGCGCAGGCTCGCCGCCTCGACGACGCGGGGCTCGCGCGCGCCGGGCGCCGCCACCGCCGCAGACATCGCAAGACAAAGGCCGAGCATGGCCAGACGGGCAAGCCGCATCATCCCTCCCTTTCTTGGCGCTAGTTTAGCAGCCGATCAGACGCGCTTCGGCGTGTAGTCCTCGGCGATCTTGTCGTCGAAGAAGGTGCCCGGGTTGGGCGCAGCCATCAGGCCCCGATAGACTTCCGGATAGACGCCGCTGTACTGGTAGACTTGGCCGTTCGACATTTCGATCTCCAGGGTGCGCGTTTTCTCGTCGTAGCCGACCGAGCGCAGCTTCGAGGAGTTGACGCGCTTGCGCTGCATCGTCCTATCCGCCCTGGGTGGCGCTCCAGGCCGAGCGGCCGCCGGGCGCCTCCAGCGTGCCCTCGATCGCTCTTCCCTTCACCAGGCCGGTGAACTCGCCCTTGCGCCCGGCGAGCCTGAAGCTCAGGCGCTCGCCGCGCAGCTTCACCTCCTCGAGCGCCACGTCCCTGCCGTCCAGGCGCGCGCTGCCCGAAACGCGCGTGAGCTCCTGGCGCAGCTGCAGGGTGGCGGGCTTGCGGCTCACGGCAGGAGGCATCTTCGCGCTCCAGGTTCCGGCGACCCTCGCCGGCACCACGTACAGGTAGATGAGCGTGGTGGTGACGCCGCTGATGTGCACCTTGTCATCGAGGTCCATCTGCACGTATTTCTCGGGGAGCCAGCCTGTGAGCGGGTAGTCGTGCGACACGATGCGCGTCCCGGGACGCAGCTCGGCGAGGAACTTGTCCTTGAGCAGGTTCACCGTGTCGGGCAGGAGATACATCGTGATCACGCTCGCCTGCGACAGATCGGTCGTGAACAGGTCCTGCTTCAGGAATCGGGCGCGATCCGCGACGCCTTCCTTCTGCGCGTCCTGGTTCGCCTTCTTCACCAGGTGATCCTTGATCTCGACGCCGAAGCCGCGGGCGCCGAACACCTTCACCGCGGTGAGCACGATGCGGCCGTCGCCCGAGCCGAGGTCGATCAGGAAGTCCTCCGGCCCGACCTCCGCGTAGCGCAGCATGTCGGAGACCACGCTTTGCGGCGAGGGGACGTACGGGCCGGCGTCCTTGACCGGCTGGAGGTCGGCGGCGCCCGCTGGCAGGGCCGCGATCAGGGTGGCGAGCGCGAGGGCGCGGATCATTCGAAGTGCTCCACGTTGAGCTGAACGGTCTTCAGCCCGTTGAATTCGTTGACGGCAAGGCGGTAGGCGGCGCGTACCTGCGCCGGGAGCGGATCGAGAGCGCCGAAACGCATGGCTTCCATGCGGCGGCCCGCCTTGACCAGCCTCAGCTTCAGGTGACGCTCCCCCACGACGCGCTGGGATTCCACGGCGAATGTATCGCAGAAGAGCGGCTGCGGAAAGCCCTGGCCCCAGATCCCGGACTCGAGCGCGCGCGCGAGCTCGAGGGTGCAATGCGCCGGCTCGAGGCTGCCGTCGGTTTCCACGGTGCGCGATCTCGCTTCGTCGGGAAGCAGCTCCTCGAGCGCGCGCTCGAAGGCGGCGGCAAAGGGCGCGTAGCCCGCCTCGGCGATGGTGAGGCCCGCGGCCTGCGCGTGCCCGCCGAAGCGCAGGATGACGCCGGGCAGGCGCTTCGCCACGAGGTCGAGGCAGTCGCGCAGGTGCAGCCCCGGAATCGATCGCCCGGAGCCCTTGAGGAGCCTCGGGTCGGCGGCGCGCGCGAAGCACACCACCGGGCGGTGCAGCCGGTCCTTGAGGCGCGAGGCGAGGATGCCGACCACGCCTTCGTGCCACTGCTCGCGGAAGAAGACCGCGCCGCTATCGGGCAGCTCGTTCAGCGCCTCGAGCGCCTGCTCCAGCATCTGCGCCTCGATCCTGCGCCGCTCCCGGTTGAGCTGCTCGAGCGCCTGCGCGCAGTTGGCGGCGCGCGCTTCGTCGTCGGTGATCAGGCACTCGATGCCCAGGCTCATGTCCGCGAGGCGTCCCGCGGCGTTGAGCCGCGGGCCGACGATGAAGCCGAGGTCGAAGCTCGAGGCCGCGGCGAGCGCGCGGCCGGCGGCTCGCAGCAACGCCGCGATGCCCGCCTGCGAGGCGCCGGCGCGCAAGCGCTTGAGCCCCTGCGCGACCAGGTTGCGGTTGTTGGCGTCGAGCGGAACCACGTCGGCGATGGTGCCCAGGGCCACGAGGTCGGTGAGGGAGCCCAGGTGCACCTCAGACCGGGGATGGTTTCTTTTCCTGAGCTCCGCCCGCAAGGCGAGCATGACGTAGAACATCACGCCGACGCCCGCCAGCGCCTTCGAGGGAAAGCCGCAGCCGGGCTGATTCGGGTTGACGATGCACGCCGCCCGCGGCAGCTCCGCGCCGGGCAGGTGGTGGTCGGTGATCAGCGTCGCGATGCCGAGCTCCCGGGCGCGCTCCACGCCCTCCACGCTCGCGATGCCGTTGTCGACCGTGATGAGCACATCGGGCCTGCGGCTCGCCGCCAGCTCGACGAGCTCCGGCGACAGCCCGTAGCCGAGCCGGAAGCGGTCCGGCACCAGGTAGTCGACCTCGGCGCCGAACGCGCGCAGCGCGCGAATGCCCACGGCGCAGGCGGTGGCGCCGTCGGCGTCGTAGTCGGCGACGATGAGAAGGCGCTTGCGCGCCGCGATCGCCTCGGCGAGCAGCTGCGCCGCCTCGCCGATGCCCTTCAGAGCCGCCGGCGCCAGGAGCCCGGAAGCCGGGTAGTCGAGCTCCGCCGCCGAGCGGATGCGCCGCCCGGCGTAGACGCGCGCAAGTACCGGGTGCATGCCGGCCTCGACGAGCGCGCGGCGGTCGGCTTCGACATAAGGCCGCTCGACGATCTTCATGCGTAGCGCTCGAGCGCTTTCGGGCGGCGCCAGAAGCGGCGCAGGTCGCCGCGCGCGGTCTCGAAGGCGGCGGCGCTGTCGGGGACGTGCAGCGTCAGCATGCCGATGCGGCCGGCGCGCAGCGCCGCGGCGAGCGGGGCGAACCAGTCGCGCTCGAGCGCTTCGGCTTGCTGCGCGTAGCGCAGCCCATCGAGCACCACGAGGTGCCGCCCCTCGTGCGGCGCGTGCTCGAGCCAGGCGGCGAGGCCCGCGGGAAGCGTCTGGGCGTGCGCGCCCGCAAGCCGGGCGAGCCCGAGCGCCACCGGGTCGTCCGCGGTGACCGAACGCCAGCGGCCCTGCGCGGCGCGCGGGGCGCGTCCGGCGCCCCATAGCCAGATGCTGTTCACCTGCGGCTCGCCGCGCGCCTCGCGCGCCTCGTTCACCGGATGGGCGTGCAGCAGCATCTGCGCCTCGTTGACGAGCGCCGCCGCGCGCGCGCTCTGCGCGCCGATGTCGATCTCCCGTCCTGCCGCCTCGAGCGTCGCGATGTCCTGCACCTCGAACGCCTCCTCCAGCCTCGCGATCCAGCGCTGAGCGCCCGCGCTTCGCAATGCAAGCCGGCCCGCGAAGTGCCGGTTCAACGCCTCGCACAGCGCCTGCGCATCCTCGCCCGAGAGCGAAAGCGCTGCGCCCGGCACCATGATGGCGTGATCTCGCATCACGCGCAGGTGCACCGGGTCGGCGCGCGCCCAGCAGTCCTCGCCGGGGTCGCCGCCGCCGGCGATGAGCGTCAGGGCGCCGGCCGCGAGCGGCTCGTCGCCGAGCCCGAAGGCCTCGCCCAGCCAGCCTTCCAGCGCCCGCGGCTCGGCGGCCGCGCCGCGCCCGCGCGCAAGCAGGAGCTCGATCGAAGGCAGCCGCGCCTGCGGCGGCGCCCGGAACAATCCCGGCACGACCAGCTCGCAATGCATCAGGCTGCCAGCCGGGTTTCGAGAGCGAGGATCACAGACATGGATGTTTGCTGCGATTCTAGCTGCGCGCGCGGGCGTTGAACCCGCGCCGCTCGCGCGCAGTCATAATGAAATGAGCTTGCGACTGCCCGCGCTTGTCCTCGCCGCCGGCCTCGCGGCGTGCGCGCCGATGCAGTGGGTGAAGCGCGACGCGGCCGCGGGCGAGCTCGAGACCGCGCTGCAGGGGTGCCAGCGCGAGGCCTGGCGCGAGGCGCAATGGCGCGCCTGGGCCTATCAGCCCATGTTTCCGTTCGTCCACCAGGACGCCCTCGGGCGCAGGTACGTCGCCTGGCCGGGAAGCCCGTT
>DATKAX010000334.1:0-6042 GCA_035514595.1 Burkholderiales bacterium | reverse complement strand
TCGGCCATCGGCAGGATCTCGACCTCGGCCTGGCGCTTCACCAGGTTGTACATCGGCTGGATGATCTGCAGGGGCGCCCAGCCGTGCCGCGCCTGCAGGTCGAGCGCGAGCTGCGTCTGCCACGCGGCATGGTTGGAGAGCCCCGAGTAGACGACCTTCCCGGCGCGCACCAGGTCTTCGAAGGCGCGCAGGGTTTCCTCGAGCGGCGTGAGCCGGTCGATCTGGTGCAGGAACAGCACGTCGACGCGGTCGGTCTGCAGGCGCCGGAGACTCGCCTCCACGGCGCGGGTGACGTGGCGGCGCGAGCCGCCGCGTGCGTTGCGGTCCGCCCCCATGGACGTGAAGCATTTCGTCGTGATCACCAGGTCCTCGCGCTCGGCCTTCATCAGGCGTCCGAGGATCTCCTCCGAGCGTCCCTCGCTATAGTTGTTGGCGCTGTCGAAGAAGTTGATGCCGGCGTCGCGGCAGGCCTTGTACATCCGCGCCGACATGGCCTCGTCGGCATCGCCGCCGAAGGACATGGTGCCGAAGCAAAGGCGCGAGACCTGCACGCCGGTACGTCCGAGGAGCTTGTATTCCATATGCACCAATCCAGGCGGCAAAGTTTCGCTATGAAACAGGCATGAAAGCGACGACCGGGCAATGCTGTCCTTGACCGCAGTCAAGAATTGCACAAGCGGCGCTGACCGATAATAGTCGTCCCCATGAAAAGCAAGCTCCGCCCGGCACCGAAGGGCAGGCAGGTCGATCCCAGGGCTCTGGAGGACGTACGCGGGCTGCTCGGCCGCGAGCCGCGGCGCCGCGACCTGCTGATCGAGCACCTGCACCGGATCAACGACCGTTGCGGCCACCTGCCGGCGGCGCAGCTCGCCGCTCTGGCCCAGGAGATGCGCATCTCGCTCGCCGAGGTGTTCGAGGTGGCGACCTTCTACCATCACTTCGAGGTGGTGAAGCAAGGCGAGGCGCCGCCGCCCGCGCTGACGGTGCGGGTATGCGACTCGATTGCCTGCGAGCTCGCGGGTGCAAGGGATCTTCTCAAGAAGCTCTCGCTCGGGAAGGACGTCCGGGTGATCCCTGCGCCCTGCGTGGGGCGCTGCGAAGTCGCGCCCTGCGTAGTCGTCGGGCAGAACCCGGTGGGAAATGCGACCGTGGAAGCGGTGAGGGACGCGGTTTCCGCAAAGAAGACGTCTTCTCCGAAAGACCGGTATATCGACTACGCCGCCTATCGCAAGCAGGGCGGCTACGAGCTGCTGCGCGAGTGCCTCGCCGGCAGGCGCACGCGCGAGGATGTCACCAAGATCATGGAGGACTCGGGGCTGCGCGGCCTGGGCGGGGCGGGGTTCCCGGCGGGGCGCAAGTGGCGCCTGGTCGCCGCCGAGCCCGCGCCGCGGCTGATGGCGCTCAACCTCGACGAGGGCGAGCCTGGCACCTTCAAGGACCGCTGGTACCTCGAGCGCGACCCGCACCGCTTCCTGGAAGGCATGCTGATGGCCGCGTGGTGCGCCGGCGTGGGCGAGATCTGGATCTACCTGCGCGACGAGTATGCAGGGTGCAGGAAAATCCTCGAAACCGAATTGAAGAAGTTGAACGACGAAATGCCATGTCCGCTGCCGCCCATCCACCTGAGGAGGGGCGCGGGGGCGTATATCTGCGGCGAGGAGTCGGCGATGATCGAGTCGATCGAGGGCAAGCGCGGCATGCCGCGGCTGCGCCCGCCGTATGTCGCGCAGGTCGGCCTGTTCGGCCGCCCGACCCTCGAGCACAACATGGAGACGGTGTACTGGGTGCGCGAGATCGTGGAGAAGGGCGCCCCGTGGTTCGCTTCGCAGGGCAGGAACGGGCGCAAGGGGCTGCGCTCCTTCTCCGTGTCCGGGCGCGTGAAGAAACCGGGCGTGCACCTCGCCCCTGCAGGGATCACGGTTCTCGAGTTGATCGATGAGTATTGCGGCGGCATGCTCGACGGCCACGCGTTCTACGCCTACCTGCCGGGCGGCGCCTCCGGCGGCATCCTTCCCGCCTCGAAGGGCGACATCCCGCTCGACTTCGACACGCTGCAGCCGCACGGCTGCTTCATCGGCTCGGCCGCTATTGTCGTTTTATCCGACAAGGACAAGGCGAGCGATGCTGCGCTGAACCTGATGAAGTTCTTTCACGACGAGTCCTGCGGCAAGTGCACGCCCTGCCGGGTGGGCACCGGCAAGGCAGTGGCGCTCATGGAACAGGCGAAATGGAACCAGCCGCTGCTGCAGGAGCTCTCACAGGTGATGATGGACGCCTCGATCTGCGGGCTGGGACAGGCGGCGCCCAATCCCGCGCTGAGCGTGATGAAATACTTTCCGCACGAGATAGAGGGATAGAAAGGGCCGAGTCATGGAACGGGTAACCAACCAGCAGCTCGCCATGATGCCGATCGAGTTCAAGCTGAACGGCCGGACCGTGGTCGGCCGCCCCGACGAGCCGATCATCCGCACCGCGCAGCAGCACGGGGTCGAGATCCCCCACCTGTGCCACGGCGGCAACCAGCGCTCGGACGGCAACTGCCGCGCCTGCGTGGTCGAGATCAAGGGCGAGCGCGTGCTCGCGCCCTCCTGCTGCCGCTTCCCGACGCCCGGCATGGAAGTGACGAGCGACTCGCCGCGCGCCCTCGCCTCGCAGAAGCTGGTGCTCGAGCTGCTGCTCTCCGACATGCCGGAGCGGGAGTACACGCTCGACGACAAGTTGGGCAACTGGGCAAGGAAGCTCAACGTGGGCACGCCGCGGTTCAAGAAAAGAGAACAACCCGAGGCCGACCTTTCCCACCCCGCCATCGGGGTCAACCTCGACGCCTGCATCCAGTGCACGCGCTGCGTGCGCGCCTGCCGCGAGGTGCAGGTGAACGACGTCATCGGCTACGCCTGGCGCGGCGATCGCTCGGTCCCGGTGTTCGACTTCGACGACCCGATGGGCGAGTCGACCTGCGTCGCCTGCGGCGAGTGCGTGCAGGCCTGCCCCACCGGCGCGCTGATGCCGGCGCGCGGGGTCGGCCTGCAGAAGGCCGACAAGACGGTGGACTCGGTGTGCCCGTTCTGCGGCGTGGGCTGCCTGCTCAGCTATCACGTCAAGGAAAACAAGATCCTGTTCGTCAACGGCAAGGACGGCCCCTCGAACCACGGCCGCCTGTGCGTGAAGGGGCGCTACGGCTTCGACTACGCGCACCATCCCCATCGCCTGACGAAGCCTTTGATCCGCAAACCGGGCTTTCCCAAGACGGCCGATTTCGTGGTCGATCCCGGCAACTGGTCCTCGGTGTTCCGCGAGGCGACCTGGGAGGAAGCGCTCGAAATGGCGGCTGAAGGGCTGAAGCGGATAAGGCAGCAAGACCGCTACGCGCTCGCGGGCTTCGGCTCGGCCAAGGGCTCGAACGAGGAGGCGTATCTCTTCCAGAAGCTGGTGCGCACCGGCTTCGGCACCAACAACGTCGACCATTGCACGCGCCTTTGCCATGCTTCCTCGGTGGCCGCGCTGCTCGAAGGCGTGGGCTCCGGCGCGGTGTCGAACCAGGTGAGCGACGTGCTGCAGGCCGAGGTGGTGTTCCTGATCGGCGCGAACCCCACCTCCAACCACCCGGTCGCCGCCACCTGGATGAAGAACGCCGCCAGCCGCGGCGTCAAGCTGATCGTCGCCGACCCGCGGCGCACCGAGCTCGCGCGCCACGCCGCGCACTTCCTGCAGTTCAAGCCCGACACCGACGTGGCGCTGCTGAACGCCATGATCCACACCATCATCGACGAGGGCCTCGCGAATGAAGCTTTTATCCGGGATCGCACTTCCGGGTACGAGGAATTGAAGAAAAACGCCGCGGCCTTCTCGCCCGAGGCGATGGCGCCGATCTGCGGCGTTCCGGCGCAGACGATCCGCGCGGTGGCGCGGCTTTTCGCCACCTCGAAGGGCTCGATGATCCTGTGGGGAATGGGGATCAGCCAGCATGTGCACGGCACCGACAACGCGCGCTGCCTGATTGCGCTCACCCTGATGACCGGGCAGATCGGCCGCCCGGGCACCGGGCTGCATCCGCTGCGCGGCCAGAACAACGTGCAGGGCGCGTCCGATTCCGGCCTGATCCCGATGATGTATCCGGATTACCAGCGCGTCGACAACCCCGAGGCGAACCTGCGCTTCGAGCATGCCTGGGGCGTGCCGCTCGAGCGCAAGCCGGGCCTCACAGTGGTCGAGATCATGAACGCGGCCTACGACGGCAAGATCCGCGGCATGTACATCATGGGCGAGAACCCGGCGATGTCCGATCCCGACGTCGAGCACGCGCGCGCTGCGATGGCGAAGCTCGAGCACCTGGTGGTGCAGGACATCTTCCTCACCGAGACCGCCTATCTCGCCGACGTGGTGCTGCCCGCCACCGCCTGGCCGGAGAAAAACGGCACGGTGACCAACACCGATCGCATGGTGCAGCTCGGGCGCAAGGCGCTCCAGCCGCCCGGCGAGGCGCGAGAGGACCTGTGGATCATCGTCGAGCTGGCGAAACGGTTGGGCTTATCCTGGAATTACGATCATCCCAGAGAGGTTTTCAATGAAATGAGAACCTGCATGGACTCCATCAAGGGGATTACCTGGGAGCGGCTCGAGCGCGACTCCTCGGTCACCTACCCGTGCGAGAACGAGGGCGATCCCGGCCAGCCCGTGGTATTCCAGACGCATTTCCCGACCGCCACCGGGCGCGGCAGGTTCGTGCCGGCTGATCTCATTCCGGCCGACGAGCGGCCCGACGCCGAATACCCCACGGTGCTGATAACCGGACGGCAGCTCGAGCACTGGCATACCGGCGCCATCACGCGCCGCTCGGGAGTGCTCGACGCGATCGAGCCCGAGCCCGTCGCCTCGCTCCATCCGCTGGATCTGCAGAAAATCAATGCAAAGGCCGGGGACATCATCACGGTGGAGTCCCGCCGCGGCAGGATCTCGCTCTACGCCCGAATGGACGAGGGCATCCCCCGGGGCGCGGTCTTCGTCCCGTTCTGCTACTACGAGGCGGCGGCGAACCTGCTCACCAACCCGGCGCTCGACCCCTTCGGCAAGATCCCCGAGTTCAAGTACTGCGCGGTACGTGTCACCCGGGGAGGCGAGCGGCCCGGCGACCCGGGCTACGGCAAAGGGCGTACACTCACCGAACTGTACGGCTGATCTTCCGGGGGGAGGGGGCATGCCGATTGTCGCCATCACGCGCGAGATGGGCTCGCTCGGCAAGGACGTGGCACGCGGCCTGGGCGAGGCGCTCGGCGTGCCCGTCATCTACCACGAGCTCATCGACCAGCTTGCCGACCGCATGCGGGTGCGCAAAAGCCACGTCATCCGCCTGCTCGACGGCAGCGCCGGGCTGCTCGAGCGCCTTACCGCCGACAAGACCAGCCTCGCGATCTTCACCGCCGACGAGATCTACTCGGTCGCGGGCAGGGAGCGCGGCGCGGTGATCCGCGGCTGGGGCGCGACGCACCTGCTGCGCGGGGTGCCGCACGCGGTGTGCGTACGGGTGTGCGCGCCGTTCGAGCTGCGCAAGCGGCGCATGATGGAGCGGCTCGCGACCGACGACCAGGCAGGGGTCGCGGAGGAGATCCGCGCGAACGACGAGGCGCACACCGCGATCATGCGGCGGCACTTCGACCTGCGCTGGACCGAGCCGGAGCACTACGACCTGGTGCTGAACACCGAGCGGGTGAGCGCCGACGAGTGCGTCTCGGAGATTCTCAACCTGGTGCGCGCGCCGCAGTTCGTCGAGACCGAGGCCTCGCGCGGCACGCTCGAGGACCTGGCGCTCGCCGCCCGGGTGCGCTCGGCGCTGCGGCGCTCGCCCGAGACCCGCGACGCCGGCGTCGCGGTGAGCTCGCGCTCGGGCCGGGTGACGCTCTCGGGGGCGAGCAGCACCGACCAGATGCTCGCCTTCGTGGAGGTCGCCGCGGCGGTGCCCGGCGTGCGCGACGTCGCCTACCGCACGCGCCCCGGCAACGAGGTACGCCCGCGCTTTCACTGAAGTTGACCTCAGTCAAGGCCGCC
>DATKAX010000333.1:0-2953 GCA_035514595.1 Burkholderiales bacterium | reverse complement strand
CTGAATTGGAGAACTGTGGATCCAAGCTGTCAGCATGAGGTTGACCTCGAAATCTGCGCCGCGCACGCGGTTCACGGTATGCGCGCACCGCGCATCCTTCAGGACCGACCTCGGCACGGTGAGGAGCCGCAAGGGCGAGGAGCTCGCCTACGCGCGCGCGCTTCCTCGTCGAGTGCCGGCCGCGGGCGTGGAGGCGATCGACTGCCCGTACACCTACAGCGACGCGCGGGGCGCTGCCGCCGACGCGCGCTACGCGAAGCGGCTGGGCTACCGCATGAAGAGCCTGGTGGCGCCCTCGCACGCCCGCGCCATCAACAGGGTGTTCGAGGTCGGCAAGGCCGAGCGCGCCCAGGCCCTGAGAATCGTCAAGGCCTTCGAGCGCGCGCGGGCGAAGGGCAAGGACCGGGCGAAGGTCGGCGGCGCGCTGATCGAGGTGCCGGTCTACGCCGCCGCGAAACGCCTGCTAGGCGGGTAGCCCGGCCTTCAGCAGCGCGTCGCGGTGGTGCGCGAGGTCGTCCTCGCGCTTGTAGTGCAGGGTGGGCAGGTAGTCCTTCTGCACGCTGAAAGCCGGTTTTTTCCTCAAGACGAGTTGAGCCTGCTCGCTGGCGCGTGCGGCGTCGTTGACCATCGCGAAGCAGGCGGCGAGGAAGGCGAGGTGGAACTCGCCGGGATCGGCGATGCGCTGCACCGCTTCGGCCGCCTCGGCGTAGCGCTGCGCGCCGAAGAGGGCGCGCGCGAGGTGGTTCCAGAAGCGCGCCGGATGGTAGGGGTTGAGCCGCATTGCCTTGCGGATCCACTCGATGCCCTCGCCGGGCTCGCCGAGCCAGGTGAGGATCTCGCCCTGCTGCACCACGATCAGGTCGTCGTTCGGATTGAGGCTGAGCGCTCGGCCCTGGTGGTAGACGGCCCGGTCGTAGTGGTGCTGGCGCAGCCGCAGCGCGGCGAGGATGCGGTGCACGTCGCTGTCGTTGTCGTCGAGCGCCGCTGCCGCCAGCGCTTCCTCCTCGATGATGCGCAACCCGGCGTCGGCGTCGCACCAGCCGTAGGTGAGCTGCTGGCCGACGATGCAGGCCTTCCAGGCGTGCGCATGCGCGTACTTGGGGTCCAGCACGATGGCGCGCTCTATGAGCTGCATTGCCTTGATGTTGCCCTCGCGCGTCGAGCGGTGGTGCAGGGTCTTGGCCGCCACCACGCATTCATAGGCGGCCATGTTCTCGGTCGGCTTGCGCGCTGCGCGGTCGTGCGCCGCGGCCTCGACGCGCCCCGGCAGCACCGCCACGATCGCGTTGGTGATCTCGTCCTGGATGGCGAACACGTCCTCGAGATCGCGGTCGTAGCGCTCCGCCCACAGATGCCGGTCGAATTCGGCGTCGATCAGCTGCACCGTCACGCGCACGCGCTTGCCCACCTTGCGCACGCTGCCCTCGACCACGTATTGGATCCCCAGCTCCTGCGCTACCTTGCGCACTTCCACCGCCTTGCCCTTGTACTTGAAGGAAGTGTTTCGGGAAATGACGAGGAGCTCGTGGAAGCGCGACAGGTCCGTGAGGATGTCCTCGGTCAGGCCGTCGGCGAAGAACTCCTGCTCCGGGTCGCCGCTCATGTTGGTGAAGGGCAGCACGATGATCGACGGCTTCGCCGCCCCCGCCGAAACCGCGACCGGCCGCATCGCAGCGTCGCCCGAGCGCACGCGGTACACGCGCACCGGGGCGGCGATGTTCTTCAGCGAGCGCTCGCCGAGGTCCTCGAACGCGAGGTCGAGCTTGCGGCGCACTTCCTCGTACACCTTGGCCGAGACGCAGATGCCGCCGGGCTCGGCGAGCGCCTCGATGCGGGCGGCGACGTTGACGCCGTCGCCGTAGAGCCGGCCGCCGTCGATCACGACCTCGCCCAGGTTGACGCCGACGCGGAAATCCAGGCGCCGGTTCTCCGGCAGCTTGCCGTTGCAGGTCTCGAGCTGCGTCTGCATCGCCGCGGCTGCCTCGACCGCGCTGACCGCGCTGGGGAACTCGGCGAGCACGTTGTCGCCGGCCATGTCGACCACGCGGCCCTGGTGGCGCGCGATCACGCCGGCGACGAGCTCGCGGCAGGTGGCGAGCGCGCGCACGGTGCCCAGCTCGTCCTCGCTTATCAGCCGGCTGTAGCCGGCCGCATCGGCGCTAAGGATGGCCGCGAGCTTTCGTTCCACGCGCGTAGCTTACAGCAGCGACGAAGAAGGCGAGGCTGAGAAGCACCTCCAGAAAAGCCATTTTCTGGGAAAGGCCGGTGTCGCTCCACGCGCGCGTCGCGCCTTCGGCGAAGTAGGCAAGGATGAGCATGCTCGACCACTGGAAGGTGTAGCGCTTTCCCCTAAGGATGCCCCCGAGGGGCAGGGCGAGCGGCAGCGCCTTGAGCGCGATCAGCGATCCGCCGGGGCGAAGCGGCGCGAGCCACAGCTCCCAGGCGAGGCACAGCGCGATCAGCGCGAGGAGCGCCGCCGCGGCGCTCAGGCGCAGGCTTCGCTCGCCCACGAGAGGAAGGAGCGGTAGGGCTCGAGCGCCCGGCGCTCGCGCGGAATTCCATCCGGTCAGGGTGCGAGCCCGCCCGCGCTCGCCCGCGACGCGGCCGGCGCATCACCTCGGCGAGGTCGCCCCAGGCGCTCGAGCCGGGCGGGCGCAGCTCCGGATAGCCGAGGGCGTCGAGCATCTCGCGCTCGCGGAAGGCCTGCGGTCCCTGCGCCGCGAGCGCGCCCGGCAGGACCGCCGCCGCCCAGGCGCTCGAGCGCAGCCGCTCGTGGCTCGCCGCAGCGCCGAGCAGCCCCACGTAGAGCGGCTCGGCGCGCCCGCTGGGCAGGGTGGCGGAGAGCCGGCGCGGGAAATCGTCCACGAGCGGGGGCGCATGCGCGGCGAGCGCGCGCAGCGTGCTCGAATCGGCGAGGAACTGGGCGAGGAGGTGCTCCGGGCGCTCGAGCGCG
>DATKAX010000332.1:0-2070 GCA_035514595.1 Burkholderiales bacterium | reverse complement strand
CCAGAACATCACCGCCATGCTCGCCTTCGCCAACCTGACCTGGGACGACGTACGCAAGGTCGAGTTCGGCGGCTTCGCGGCGGCGATGGACGGCGTCATCAACAACCAGGTCGATGCGGCGTTCACTTCGTCGATCTCCGGACTCGCCTACAAGATCGCCAAGTCGCCGCGTGGCCTGGTCTACCCCGTGTTCCCGCACGACGACAAGGCGGGCTGGGCGCGCATGAACAAGGTGGCGCCGTTCTTCTTCCCGTTCATGGGCACCGAGGGCGCGGAGCTCTCGAAGGAGAAGCCCGCCGAATCCGCCACCTACCCCTACCCGATCCTGATGACCTACGCCTCGCAGAACGCGGACCTGGTCTACAACATGACCCGTGCGATGGTCGAGACCTACGACATGTACAAGGATGCGGCCCCGGGCAACAAGGGCTGGGCGGTGGAGCGCCAGAACTTCGCCTGGGTGATCCCGTTCCACGACGGCGCGATCCGCTACTGGAAGGAAGCCGGCCAGTGGAAGGCCGAGCACCAGGCGCATAACGACAAGCTGGTGCAGCGCCAGAAAGTGCTCGCCGACGCCTGGGCGCAGGCGAAGAAGGCCGGCCACGCCGACGACAAGGCCTTCGTCGCCGCGTGGCAGAAGGTGCGCGCCGAAGCGCTTTCCAAAGCCGGCTTCGACCCCGTACAGACGACCTGGTGAGCACCGAGGCGCGCTATCGCAGGCTGCCGCCTGCGTGGCGCGTCGCGCTGATCGCGCTCGTTCTGGGCGCGATCGGCCTCGCGCTCAACCAGCTCCTCAACCTCGGCTTTTTCGTCGGCAGGACGCTGCTCGAGAGCGCGTACCTGTACTGGTTGTGCGCGCTGCTCGTCGGAAGCGTGTTTCTGCTGGTGCCCGCCGGCAAGCGCGCGCGGCGCGACGGCGTGCCGTGGTACGACGTGGCGCTTTTCGCGCTCTCCTTCGGGGTGTTCGCGTATTTCGCGCTCAACGCGCACCGCATCATCACCGAGGGCTGGGAGTACAAGGCGCCGAGGGAAGCGGTGTGGATCGCCTACGCCGGCTGGCTGATGCTGCTCGAGGCGACCCGGCGCGCCGGCGGCACCGCGGTGTTCGCCGTGGTCACGGTCTTTTCGCTCTACCCGGTGTTCGCCGGCTACATGCCCGGGCCGATCTCCGGTCTGCCGCGCGACCTCGCCGGCACCGCCTCCTTCCACTTCGCGAGCAGCGAAAGCGCGCTCGGCATCCCGACGCGTGCCTTCGGCGAGCTGGTGATCGGCTTCGTCATGTTCGGCGCAGTGCTGCAGTACACCGGCGCGGCGCATTTCTTCAACAACCTCGCCTTCGCCCTCTTCGGCATGGTGCGCGGCGGCCCGGCCAAGGTGGCGATCTTCGCCAGCGGCCTGATGGGGTCGGTCTCGGGCAGCGTGGTGTCGAACGTGCTCACCACCGGCGTGGTGACCATCCCGGCGATGAAGCGCATCGGCTTTGCGCCCGCCTACGCGGGCGGGGTCGAAGCCTGCGCGTCCACCGGAGGCGTGCTGATGCCCCCGGTGATGGGCGCCACCGCATTCGTCATGGCGGCATTCCTCGGCGTGCCGTACGCGACGATCGCGCTCGCCGCGCTGGTGCCCTCGCTGCTGTTTTACTTCGCCCTGTTCGTGCAGATCGACGGCTACGCGGCGAAGAACGGGCTGAAGGGCCTGCCGCGCGCGGAGCTGCCCTCGGCCGCGCGCACCTTCGCCGAGGGCTGGCACTACCTGTTCGTGTTCGCGCTGCTGATATGGATGCTGTTCGTGCTGCAGCGCGAATCGCTCGCACCCTTCTATTCGACCGCGCTGCTGCTTGTCATCAACCAGATCTGGCCGCGATACCGGCTCGACTGGAAGAAGCTCGGCGGCCTGCTGGAGGGCGTGGCCGCAGCGCTCGGCGAGCTTGCCGCGCTGCTCGCAGGGGTCGGGCTGATCATCGGCGCGATGTCGGTGACCGGCCTTGCCGGGACGCTCGCCAACGATCTCGTCTACCTCGCCGGGAACAACATCTACGTGCTGCTGGTGATGGGCGCGATCACGAGCTTC
>DATKAX010000331.1:0-4239 GCA_035514595.1 Burkholderiales bacterium | reverse complement strand
GCCAGCCGCGGCCCTCGACCCACAGCTCGTCCTAGCGCCAGAGACCCAGGGACTTGCGCGCCGCATCGTTCGAGGGCCGCACCACCAGTCCGGAAGCCGAAACCGACACGGTATACCGTGCGTCCTCCGCGAGCGGCACGTAAGCCGCGCTGCCGTAGAGCGCGTCGGCGAAGGGCAGGTAGTCATGGTAGCGCCGGATCGCCGGCCATACGTCGAGCCCCTGCTGCTCGGTGAGCGCGTAGACGGTGCGCCGCGCGCTGCGCTCGGTCGGGAGGTCGGCGTAGCGTCCTGAGAGCCTCTCGAGGCGGTAGACGGTGTCGAAGCCGGCGAGCGTGCCCATCGCGCGCCACTTGAGCACGCGCGCGTCGATCTGCCATTCGTCGCCGCGCAGCTCGAAGTGGCGCGGCGCGGCCGCGGCGCTGTCCAGCGTGAGCACGAAATGGTGCTCGCCGAGCTGGCGGATGGAAACCTGCGCCGCCACCTGCTCGTGCGTGAGGCGGCTGTAGGAGTGCAGCGACGCCGCCACCAGCCCGGCCGAGACGCCGAGCAACACGATGAAAGCGCCGGCGAGCAGGTACAGCGTGCCGCTCGCGACGCGCAGCCGCCGCAGCCGGCCGAGCGCGGCGAGCGCGAGCGGCAGCGCCGCGAGAACGCCGAGCACGGCGAAGCCGACGAGCAGAACCCTGGGATCAAGACCGGCGAGCCAACCAAGCACGTTGCTAATATAGCCAATACCGATGGAGGTGCATATGTCGCTGGTCACGCTGATCGAGTATGCGGACGCCGCTCCGGAGGTGAAGGCGGTGTACGACGACATCATGAAGACGCGGGGCGTCGACTGGATCAACAACTTCTGGAAGGCGCTGGCGAGCGACCCGGCCCTGCTCGCGCGCGTCTGGAGCGAGGTCAAGCAGGTCATGGCGCCGGGCGCGCTCGACCCGCTGATGAAGGAGATGGTCTACGTCGCGGTGAGCGCAACCAACGGCTGCGAGTACTGCACCTATTCTCATACCGCGGCGGCGCGCAAGAAAGGCATGACGGAGCCGATGTTCATGGAGCTGATGGCGGTCGTCGGCCTCGCCAACCAGACCAACCGCCTCGCCAACGGCCTGAGAGTCCCGGTCGACCGGCAGTTCAAGCCCTAACACGAAGCCGCGTCGGCTGGCATGGAAGCGAAGTTACCATCCCGGCTGGGGATCGTCATCCTCGCCGCGATCGCGGTTTCGTTCGCGGCGAACCACGTCGCCGCGCGCATCGCGTTCGACAACGGCGCGAGCATCGCCACCGGCGTGGCGGTGCGCGCGGCCGGCACGGCGATCTTCCTCGTGTTCCTGATGCGCTTGCAGCGCCTGACGTTCGCGCTGCCGCCCGGGTTGCATGGCGCCGCCCTGGTGGCGGGCGTGCTGGTTGCGGTGCAGAGCTACTGCCTGTACTCCGCGGTCGCGCTCATTCCCGCGGCGCTCGCGCTGCTCGTGTTCCAGACCTGCCCGATGCTTTATGTGCTGCTGTCGTGGGCGGCCGGGAAGGAGCGTCCCGGGGGGGCCGCGCTCTTCGCCATGCCGCTCGCGCTTCTCGGCCTCGCGACAGCGCTCGACTTCCGGGTGGACGCGCTCGCGGCGCGCTGGTCGGAGATCGGCGCCGGCGTGAGCTGGGCGTTCGGCGGGGCCCTCAGCTACTCGATCGTCCTGTACCTGAACGCGAACCGGCTCAAGGCCCTGGACGGTCGGCTGCGCACTTTGCTGATGACCGGCATTACCGCGCTGCTCGCAGGGGTGGCCGGCGGCGCCGCAGGCGTGCTTGCGGCGCCGGCGGGCGGCACCGGCTGGCTCGCCCTTGGCCTGCTCACGACGTTCTACGGCGCAGCGATGATCTCGCTGTTCATCGTGCTGCCGCGGGTGCCGCCGGCGAGCACGGTAGCGCTCAACTTCGAGCCGATCGCGCTGCTCGCGCTCGCCTGGGTGTTCCTCGGACAGGCGGTGGCGCCGCTGCAGGTGCTGGGGGCCTTCGTCGTGGTCGGGGCCATCGCCTGGCTGGGTGCGGCTAAGCGCTGACCGTGCGGCCCGAGGTCAATGCAGCGCGTCCAGGCGATGACGCTCGCCGGGGGGCACATAGGGGCGCACCGCCAGGCCGGAACGCGAAACCGTGATCACGTACCTCGCGCCTTCGCCGAGCGGCACGTACTCGGCAGGGCCGTAGTACGTGTCCACGAACGGCAGGTAGGCGCCATAGCGCCTGAGCAGCGCCCAGAAGTCGACCGGCTCCTTGCGCGGAAGCGCATGTGCCACTTGCGCGGCGCCTTGCCCGGCGCCGGGCTCGGCATAGCGTGCCGAAAGCCGATGCAGCCGGTAGATGGAATCGAATCCGATGATTTCGCGAAGCCCGTCCCACCCGAGCAGGCGCGCATCGATCTGCCATTCGTCGCCCTGCAGCTCGTAGTCCCACGGCGCGCTGCTTCCCGGCACCTCTATGCTGAGCGCGAAGTGCCGCTCGCCGAGGTGGCGGATCGACACATTCGCGGCCGTCTCCTCTGGCGCGATCCGCCGGTAGCCATGCAGCGACGCGGCGGCGAGTGCGCTCGAAATGCCGATGAGGAAGACCAGCGCGCCCAGCAGCAGGCATAGCGAGCCGCTCGCGAGGCGCAGTCCCGCCAGGCGCCCGAGCGCGGCAGCCATGAGCGGGAATGCCGCGAGCGTTCCGAGCACGATGAACGCGACCAGCAGGGTGGAGGGTTCGAAGCGCGAGAGCCAATCGATCATGCGAGTGGCGCTCAAGGTACTCGCCGTTCATGACGGCAGCATGACGCGGCGCGCCTCGACCGGATCAACGGCTAGGAAATGACCTCGGGGCCGCCGGCGTAGAGCTCCTCGACCAGCGCTGCGCGGCGCTCGAGCACTGCGCGCTGGTTCATGTAGCCCTTGTCGGTGATCTCGTTGGCGTCGATGGAAGGCGGCTCGGTCATGACCAGGAGGCGCTTCGGATGCATCGAGCTGCCCGCCTCTTTTGACAGGTTTCTTACGACCTGGGAAAGCCGGGAGCGGATTTCCTGCGCGCCGAGCGCTTTCGCCGCGGGGCTCAGAAACACCAGGGCGCCGATCTCGTCGCGGTCGTGGCCGGTGATCACGGCGTCCTGGATCAGGGGATCGCCCGCGGCAATCAGCCCGACGCGGACGGCGCCGACGTGCACCCAGGTGCCGGTCGAGAGCTTGAAGTCCTCCGCGACGCGGCCGTCGAACACGATGCCTTTCGCCGGCTCGCCGGGGTCGGCGAGCTTGACGGCGTCGCCGATGCGGTAGAAGCCCTCGTCGTCGAACGCCGCCCGGGTCAGGTCGTCGCGCCGGTAGTAGCCGGGTGTGACGTTGGGCCCGCGCACCCGCACCTCGAGCTTGCCCGCCGCGGGCACGAGCTTGAGCTCGCACTCGGCGACCGGCAGCCCGATCACGCCGGCGCGCTCGATCGGGAAGTGCACCGAGGTGGCGAGCGGCGCGGTCTCGGTCGATCCCCAGGCCGAGAGCATCGCCGGATGCCGGTTCTCCTGCCGGGAAAGCTTCAACAGACGGTCCCAGAGATTCTGCGGCAAAGCCGCAGCCGCGTAGAACACGACGTCGAGCCGGCTGAAAAAATTGCGCCGCAGCCGCTCGTCCTTCTCGAGGAACGGGAGCAGCAGGTCGTAGCCGCGGGGCACGTTGAAGTACATCGTGGGCGCGATCTCCGCCAGGTTCCTCGCCGTGACCTCGGCGAGCCCGGGCACGGGCTTGCCGCCGTCGACGTACAGCGTGCCGCCGTTGCGCAGCACCAGGTTGAAGTTGTGATTGCCGCCGAAGGTGTGATTCCAGGGAAGCCAGTCCACCACCACCGGCGGCCGGTCCTCCACGAACGGCCAGGCCTGCGCCAGCATCTGCTGATTGGCGCACAGCATGCGATGGGTGTTGATCACGCCCTTGGGCACGCCGGTGGAGCCGGAGGTGAACAGGATCTTCGCCACCGTATCCGGCGTCACCTTCGAGGATTCCCGCTCCAGGGTGGAGCCGGGATTGGTCTCGAGCAGCTCCTCGAGCTTCACCGCGGAAGTCTTGACCGCATCCAGGGCGGGGGCGAACTTCGCCGGGTCCGCGGTCCACACGAGCCCCGGCTGCAGCAGCTCGAAGATCATCCTGAGCTTGGCGAAGTCCTTCGACATCAGCGAATACGCGGGCGAGATGGGCGCTACCGGCACGCCGACGAGCATCGCGCCCAGCGCGA
>DATKAX010000330.1:0-10521 GCA_035514595.1 Burkholderiales bacterium | reverse complement strand
CGCCTGCACCCCGCCCAGCACGTGGATCTCGTCGGCGCCGCCGAGCACCATCGCGGCGATGGTCTCGGCATGCGGCTCGCCCTGGTTGGGCGGCGTGCACGCGACGATGCGCTTCACCCCCGCGGTGCGCGCGGTGACGATGCTCATGTGCGCCGAGGCCACCATCGGGTAGCGCCCGCCGGGCACGTAGCAGCCAACCGACTCCACCGGGATGTTTTTGTGGCCGAGCTTCACGCCCGGCAGCGTCTCGACCTCGATGTCGCGGATCGCGGCGCGCTGGTGCTCGGCGAAGTTGCGGATCTGCGCCTGCGCGAACTTGATGTCTTCCAGGGTGCCGGAGGGCACGCGCGACAGGATGGCGTCAGTTTCCGCCTTGCTCAGCTTCTTCGGCACCCACTTGTCGAACTTCTCGGAGTACTCGCGCACCGCCGCGTCGCCGCGCTTCTTCACGTCGGCGAGGATGCCCTCCACCGTGGCGCGCACCTTCTGGTCGAGCTCGTCGGTGAGGTCTTTGGCGATGCGGCGCTTGAGGTGAACGGCCATGGGTTCCTCCGGCATTTCGAAATCGGGGTCAGAGCCCGATTTTAGGGCGAATGTCGCTGGCGAGTTCGGGCTCTGACCCCGAATTCGGCTTGATCGCCGTCTTCGGGGCATTGCATACTCGTGCCGCTCCGGCCGCGAATCCACAAGGACGAAACCGATGCCCAAGGCGAACCTCGGCGAGGTCGAGATCTATTACGAGTCCCACGGCAAGGGCGAGGGCCCGCCGGTGCTGCTGGTGCCGGGACTGGGCGGGGCGGGAAGCTACTGGAACCCCAACCTGCCGGCGTTCTCGGCGCGCCACCGCACCCTCATCCACGACCACCGCGGCACCGGCCAGAGCTCGGCATCCAGGATCGAGTACTCGGTCGACCAGATGACCGACGATCTCCTGCGGCTCATGGACCACCTGAAGATCGAGCGGGCGCACCTCGTCGGGCACTCCACCGGCGGCGCGATCGGGCAGACAATGGCGCTGACGCGGCCCGAGCGTCTGGCGAGCCTCGTGCTCTACGCGACCTGGACCCGGGCCGACCCGTTCTTCAGGCGCGTGTTCGAAGCGCGGCGCTCGCTGCTGACCGCGGCGGGGACCGCCGCCTACGCGCGCTCCACGCCGGTGTTCCTCTACCCCGACTGGTGGATCAACCAGAACATCGCGCTGCTCGAGGAGCGCGAGAGGGTCTCGATCCCGAACTTCCCCGCCGCCGAGATCGTCGCGAGCCGCATCGACGCCATCGTCGCCTTCGACCGCAGCGCGGATCTTCCCCGCATCAAGACGCCGACGCTGGTGCTGTGCGCGAAGGACGACTTCCTCACCCCGCCGTACTTCTCGGAGGCGCTCGCGCAGCGCATCCCCGGCGCGAAGCTCAAGCTCCTCGAGCGCGGCGGGCATTGCGCTTCCGAGACCGCGCTCGAGCAGTTCAACGCCGCCGTGCTCGAGTTCATCGCGTCGTAGTGGACGTCGCGCTGCAGCTCGTCGTCTCCGGGCTCGCCCTGGGCAGCATCTACGCGCTGCTCGCGCTGTCGCTCGTGATCATCAACAAGGCGACCGACGTCGTCAATTTCTCGCAGGGCGAGATGGCGATGCTCGGCACCTTCGCCTGCCTGGCGCTGCTCGCCGCCACTGGGATCCCGCTCGTGCTCCTGATGGTCCTCGCGTTCCCGCTCGGCTTCGCCTTCGGCGCGATCGTGGAGCGCCTCGCGATCCGGCCGCTCGCCTCCGGGCCGCCGATCAACGCGCTCATCGCCACCATCGGCCTGTGGCTCGTGTTTCACCACCTCGCCGGCTGGATCTGGGGCTACGACCCGTACCGCTTTCCGTCGCTGTTCTCGCCCGAGCCGGTGACGCTTCTCGGCGCGCGCATCTCGCAGAACAGCCTCGGCACGCTCGGCGTGTCGCTCGGGGTGATGGCGGCGCTCTACCTGTTCTTCGAGCACACGCGCCTGGGCATCGGGATGCGCGCGGCGAGCCTCAACCGGCGCGCGGCGCAGCTGATGGGCGTCAACGTCGGGCGCATCTCGATGACCGCCTGGGGGCTCGCGAGCGGCATCGGCGTGGTCGCCGGCATGCTGGTCGCGCCGGTCACCTTCCTCGACTTCGAGATGATGGTGATCGTGCTGCTGAAGGCGTTCGCCGGCGCCATCCTCGGCGGCTTCAACAGCCTGCCCGGCGCGGTCATCGGCTGCCTCGTCATCGGCGTGGTGGAGAACCTCTTCAGCGCCTATATCTCGAACGCGTTCAAGGATGCCTTCGCGTTCGGGATCATCGTGCTGGTGCTGATGTTCCGGCCGGCGGGGCTTTTCACGCGCATCACGGGCACCAAGGTATGAGGATCGGCCCGAAAGCCGCGCTGCTCTCCGCCGGCGTGCTCGCCCTCGCCCTCGCGCCGCTGGGGCTGTCGCACTACGGGCACTTCATCCTCGCCACCACCCTGGTGTACGCGCTGGTCGCGCTCAGCCTCAACGTGCTGCTCGGCATGGCGGGGCAGATCTCGATCGGGCACGCCGGGTTCTGGGCGCTCGGCGCCTACGGCTCGGCGATCGCGATGCAGACCTTCGGCGTGCCGTTCATCCTCGCCATCTTCGTCGGCGGCATCGTCGCCGGCGCTTTCGGCGCGCTGGTGGCGCTGCCGGCGCTGAGGGTAAGCGGGCACTACCTCGCCATCGCGACGCTCGCCTTCGCGCTGGTGGTGCAGCAGGTGCTGTTCGAGTGGGAGAGCGTCACCGGCGGCCGGCAGGGGCTCGCGGTGCCGCGGCCCTCGCTTTTCGGCGTCGAGCTGGTGAACGATTTCGCCTACTACTATTTTCTGCTCGCGCTGTTCCTCGCCTGCGCCTGGCTGACGCGCAACCTGCGCTTCTCGCTCACCGGGCGCTCGCTGATGGCGCTGCGCATGAGCGCGGTGGCGGCGCAAAGCGCCGGCATCTCGCGCGCACGCCACATCATCTTCGCCTTCGCGCTCAGCGCCTTCCTCGCCGGGGTCTCCGGCGCGTGCTACGGATCGCTCATCGGGCGCCTGAGCACCGAGACCTTCTCGCTCACCGCGTCGCTCTCGTTTCTCACCATGGCGGTGATCGGCGGCCTCGGCTCGGAGGCGGGCGCGCTGCTCGGCGGCGCGTTCCTCGCGCTCGCCCCCGAGGTGCTGCGCGAGCTGAAGGACGCGCAGATGGTGGTCTACGGGCTGATCCTGGTGCTGTGCATGCAGTTCCTCCCCAACGGTCTGGCCAGCCTGTTTTCCTCGAGAAAACGATGAGCCTGCTCGAGATCTCGGGACTGTCGATCGCGTTCGCCGGGCTGCGCGCGCTCGAGGACGTGAGCTTCGAGGTGCGCGAGAACGAGATCTTCGGGCTGATCGGGCCGAACGGCGCCGGCAAGTCGACGCTGCTCAACTGCGTGTCGCGCCTGTACACGCCGACGCGCGGCGAGATCCGCTACCGGGGCGAAAGCCTGCTCGGGCGCCAGATCCATGAGCTGCCGGGCCTGGGCATCCGGCGCACGTTCCAGAACCTGGAGCTGTTCCGCGACGCCTCGGTGCGCGAGAACGTCATCCTCGGCGCCGCGTTCCGCTACCGCGCCGGCGCCGGCGCGGACCTGCTGCGGCTCCCCTCGTCGGCGCGCGGCGAGCGCGAGGCCGGCCGGCGCGCGGACGAGCTGCTAGCCACGCTTGGCCTGCGCGAGCACGCCGCGACGCGCGTGTCGGCGCTGCCCTACGGCATCCAGAAATCGGTCGAGATGGCGCGCGCGCTCGCGAGCGAGCCGAAGCTGCTGCTGCTCGACGAGCCCGCGGCGGGCATGAACCCGGAAGAGAGCCGCCGTGTAGGCGCGACGATTCGCGCGCTGCGCGAGCAGGGCATCACCGTGGTGCTCGTCGAGCACGACATGCGACTCGTGATGAGCGTCTGCGAGCGCATCGTCGTGCTGGACCACGGCGAGAAGATCTGCGAGGGCGATCCCGCGCGGGTGCGCGCCGACCCCCCGGTGATCGCGGCTTACCTCGGCGAGGAGACCGAGGATGCTTAGGATCTCGGGCCTCGCCGCGCACTACGGCGGGATCCAGGCGCTCGCCGGCATCGACCTGGAGGTGAGCCGCGGCGAGATCGTCGCGCTGCTCGGGTCCAACGGCGCCGGCAAGTCGACGCTGCTCGGCTGCATCACCTCCAGCGCGCCCTGCGAGGCGAGCGGCTCGGTGACGCTGGAGGGCGCCGAGCTTCTGGGCAGACCGACCGAAGCGGTGATCCGCGCCGGCGTGGTGCTGGTGCCCGAAGGCCGGCAGCTCTTCGGCGAGCTGACGGTGCTCGAGAACCTGACGATGGGCGCCTACCTGCGCGGGCGCGGCGCGGACTGGCGCCGCGACCTCGAGCGCGTGTTCGAGCTCTTCCCGCTGCTGCGCGAGCGCCGGGCGCAGCCGGCGCAGACGCTCTCGGGCGGCGAGCAGCAGATGGTCGCCATCGGCCGCGCGCTGATGTCCGAGCCGCGGCTGATGCTGCTCGACGAGCCTTCGCTCGGCCTCGCGCCCAAGCTGGTGCGCGAGATCTTCCGCCTGATCCGCGAGATCAACCGCCGCGGCGTGACCATCCTGCTTGTCGAGCAGAACGCGCGCCAGGCGCTCCGGATATCGAACCGCGCCTATGTGCTCGAGAAGGGCCTGGTTACCATGTCCGGCGCCGCGCAATCGCTTGCGAGCGATCCGAAGGTTGTGGCAACTTACCTGGGCGGCGACTGAGCCCCCACTCACCGGAGATCCACGCCATGAAAACGTTTACCAGCAGTTTGACCTTCGCAGGAGCCTTGCTGGCGGCGAGCGCCGCCATTGCCGAGCCCGGCGTCACGCGCGACAAGATCGTGCTGGGCTCCTTCCTGCCGCTGCAAAGCGGCCTCGCCGCGGGCGCCACGCAGATGAAGGAAGGCACCGAAGCCTACTTCCGCTACGTCAACGACCAGGGCGGGGTGCACGGACGCAAGATCGAGTGGATCGTGGAGAACGACTCCTACAATCCGCAGCAGACGGTGGCGGTGGTGAAGAAGCTGGTCGACCGCGACGAGGTGTTCGCCATCGTCTCGACGCTCGGCACGGTGACCAACCTCGCGGTGCTGCCCTTCCTCAAGCAGCGCGGCGTGCCGATCATCAATCCCGCCGGCGGACACCTCGACCTCAACAAGCCCAAGGACAAGAACGTGTTCGGCATCCTGCCGCTCAGCTCCGAGATCGGCGAGTCGATGGCCGACTACGCCGTAGGCAAGCTCGGCGCGAAGCGCGTGGCGATCTTTTTCCAGAACGACCAGTTCGGCAAGGACCAGCGCGACGGCGCGGTGGAGTACCTGAAGAAGAAGGGGATGACGCCGGTGGCCGAGGCGAGCTATGTCCCCAGCGACGTCGACGTCAGCGCGCAGGTGGTGGCGCTGCGCCAGGCGAATCCGGACGCCGTGATCCTCGGCGTGATCCCCAAGCACGGGTCGCTGTTCATGATCGAGGCGCAGAAGCTCGGCTGGAAGCCGAAGGTCGTCGGCCACAACACCATGGCCGACCCGGTGGTGGTCGACCTCGCCGGCAGCGCGCTCGAGGGCATCTACGTCAACCTGATGACCGCGGTGGACACGATGGATCGGCCGCAGGTGAAGCTCGCGAACCAGATCCTCGCGAAGTACTCGCCCAAGACCAAGCCCGGCTACTACCCGTACCTCGGCATGGCCGGGGCCGTCATCTTCGTCGAGGGCGCGAAGAAGGCCGGCAAGGACCTCACTCGCGCGAAGCTCATCAAGGCGCTGGAGGACACCAAGCGCATCGAAACCGGCCTGGTGCCGCCGCTCGAGTGGAGCGCCAAGTACCACGGCGGGCCGCATGCCTTCGGCTACGCCACCTGGGAGGGCGGCAAGCTGAAGGTGCTGCAAGGCTGGTAAGAGGAGACCGACGATGCCCTACCAACCCGTAGTCCCCAAAGGCTCTGCGCCACCGCTCGCGCCCTACTCGCCGGGCGCGAGGGCGGGCAACGCGCTCTACGTCTCCGGCACGCTCGCGCTCGACAAGGATGGGAAGCTCGTGGGCGCGGGCGACGTGAGGGCGCAGACGCGCTTCGTGCTGGAGTCGATCAAGGCGGTGCTGGAGGCGGCCGGCGGCTCGATGAAGGACGTCGCCTTCAACCACATCTTCCTCAAGGACCTGAAGGACTACGCGGCGATGAACGAGGTCTACCGCGAGTACTTCCCCTCGCAGCCGCCGGCGCGCTACTGCATCCGCGCCGACCTGGTGAAGCCGGAGTTCCTGGTCGAGATCGCCTCGGTCGCGCACCTCGCTTGAATTCGGGCTCTGACCCCGAATTCGGGCGCTCGCTCCAGCCGGAGGAGATCAACGCGCTGCCGATCCGGCGCTACGAGGGCGAGGTGCGACTGCTGGAGGCGCCGCA
This sequence comes from Burkholderiales bacterium, assembly GCA_035514595.1. GTDB lineage: Bacteria > Pseudomonadota > Gammaproteobacteria > Burkholderiales > SG8-39 > SCGC-AG-212-J23. The sequence goes on along the minus strand of DATKAX010000330.1, from coordinate 4,083 downwards.
GGAGCTCGAGCGCGCGATCGCCGAGCTGCGCGAGGAGCGCGTGGTCGGCTTCGACACCGAGACCCGACCCGCTTTCCGCGCGGGCGAGTCCTACCTGCCGAGCCTCACGCAGGTCGCGGGCTCGCGCGCGGTGTACCTCTTCCCTCTCATGCGGCACGACTGCTCGGGCGCGCTGCGCGAGCTGCTTTCGTCCGCGCATGTGGTCAAGGCGGGTGTCGGGCTGGCCGAGGACCTGAAGAGCCTCAAGAAGAGCTTCGAGTTCCACGAGCGCGCGATCGCCGATCTCGGCGCGATCGCGAAGCGCCACGGCGCGAAGAAAACCGGCGTGCGCGCGCTCGCCGCCCTGTTCCTGGAGATCCGCATCCCCAAGGGCGCGAAGACCTCGAACTGGGCGGCGCGCCAGCTCTCGCCGCAGCAGATCACCTACGCGGCGACCGACGCCTGGGTGTGCCGCGAGCTCTACCTGCGCTTCGAGGCGCTCGGGCTGATCTGAAACCCCCTCAGGGGGTCATGCCGGCGAGAGGATGTGGATCACCCGGGTCGCGATCAGGTCCCGGGTCTTCGCCGCGTAGGCGGCCATGTGCGGCGCGGCGCCGTGCGCCTTGAGCGCGTCCATGCTCTCCCACTTCTCGATCGCGACGAAGCTGTCGGGGCCGTACTTCGTCTGGACCGGCAGCGCCGGATCGGCGTCGACGGCGGCGCCGTACTCGATGCAGCCTTTCTCGGCGCGCACCGCTGGCACGTTGGCGCGGAAGTGCTGCAGGATCTCCTCGCGCTTGCCGGGCTTGGCGGTGATGACGGCGATGACGTGGATCATGGTGGCGTTCCTTCTACAGGATCAATGTTGATCTGACCCCATTTTAGGGTCTGCAATAATCGGGCATGAACGAAGCCGAGGCACTTTCGATTTCCAGGTACGGCGTCGGGCAGCCGGTGGCGCGCACCGAGGACCCGGCGCTGCTGCGCGGCGAGGGCCGCTATACCGACGACCTCAACGAGCCGGGGCAGGCGTATGCCTACATCGTGCGCAGCTCTCACGCCCATGGTTTGATCAAAAAAATCGACTTTGAAAAGGCGAGAACGATGCCGGGCGTCCTGGCGATCTATACCGCCGGGGATCTCGAGGCCTACGGGCCGCACCAGTGCATCGTGCCGCTCACGAACCACGACGGAACCCCGATGCGAAAGCCCGAGCGGCGCTCGCTCGCCGCCGGCAAGGTGCGCTTCGTCGGCGACCCGGTGGCCTGCGTGATCGCCGAGACCGCGCTGCAGGCGAAGGACGCGGCCGAGGCGGTGGAGCTCGACATCGAGCCGCTTGCGGCGGCGTCGGCTGCGAGCGAGGCGGCGCAGCCGGGCGCGCCGCAGCTCTACGACGACGTTCCCGGGAACGTCGCCTGCGACTACCGCTACGGCGACGCAGAGAAAGTCGCGGCAGCCTTCGCCGCGGCGGCGCACGTGACGCGGCTCGCGCTGCGCAACACGCGCGTGGTGGTGGCGGCGCTCGAGCCGCGCGCGGCGCTTTGCGCCTACGACGCCGCGAGCGGCCGCTACACGCTCACCGCGCCCGGCCAGGGCGTGCTCGGGATGAAGACCCGGCTCGCCGAGATCCTGGGCGTGCCGCCCGAAAAAGTGCGCATGCTGACCTGGAACGTCGGCGGCTCCTTCGGCATGAAGGGCTCGATCTATCCCGAGTACGTGTGCCTCGCGCACGCCGCGCGCGCGCTCGGCCGGCCGGCGAAATGGACCGACGAGCGCTCCGGGAGCTTCGTCTCCGACCAGCACGGCCGCGACCACGAGATGAGCGCCGAGCTCGCGCTCGACGCGCAGGGGCGCTTCCTCGCGCTGCGCCTCACCGGCTACGGCAACCTCGGCGCGTATCTCGGGGTGGTGGCGCCGCTGATGGCGACGCTCAACGCCGTCAAGAACACGCCGAGCGTGTACCGCACGCCGCTCATCGAGGTGCGCTCGAAGCTCGTGTTCACCAACACCTCGCCGGTGAGCGCCTACCGCGGCGCCGGGCGCCCGGAGGGCAACTACTACATGGAGCGGCTGATCGACGCCGCCGCCGCGGAAACGGGCATCGATCGCCTCGAGCTGCGGCGCCGCAACCACATCCGTCCCGAGGAGATCCCGTGGAAGGCCGCCTCCGGCATGACCTACGACTCGGGCGAGTTTGGCGCTGTGTTCGAGGCTGCGCTCCAGGCGGCCGGCGTTGCGGGTTTTTCTGAAAGAAAGAAAGAGAGCGAAGCAAAGGGAAAACTGCGAGGGCTCGGGGTCGGCAGCTATCTCGAGGTGACCGCGCCGCCCGGCAAGGAAATGGGCGGCATCCGCTTCGACACGGATGGTGGAGTCACGCTGATCACCGGCACGCTCGACCACGGCCAGGGGCACGCGGCGCCGTTCGCGCAGGTCGCGGCGGCGCGCCTGGGCATCCGGTTCGACAGGATCCGCCTGCTGCAGGGCGACTCCGACCAGCTCGTGTTCGGCGCCGGCACCGGCGGCTCGCGCTCGATGATGATGAGCGGCGCCGCGTTCGCGCAGGCCGCCGAGCTCGTCGTTGCCAAGGGGAAGGCGCTCGCGGCGGAGGCGCTGGAGGCAGCGGCCGCCGACATCGAGTTCGTCGCAGGCAGGTTCGTGGTCGCGGGAACGGACCGCTCGATCGGCCTGCTGGACCTGGCAGGAGAAAAACCCGGCTCGCTCGACGTGACGCACGTGACCGAGGTCATCCCATCGGCGTTTCCCAACGGCTGCCATGTGGCCGAGGTCGAGATCGACCCGCAGACCGGCGCGGTGGAAGTGGTGCGCTACGGCTCGGTGAACGATTTCGGCACCATCGTGAACCCGCTTCTCGTCGCGGGCCAGGTGCACGGCGGCGTGGTGCAGGGCATCGGCCAGGCGCTGATGGAGAACGCGCGCTACGACGAGACCGGCCAGCTGCTCACCGGCTCGTTCATGGACTACGCGCTGCCGCGCGCCGCCGACGTGCCGCGCGAGATCGGCGTCGAGAGCCACCCGGTGCCGGCGACCTCCAACCCGCTCGGGGTGAAGGGCTGCGGCGAGGCGGGCTGCGCCGGCGCGCTCGCCTCGGTGATGAACGCCATCGTGGACGCGCTTTCGGCGGCGGGCGTGCGCCACTTCGACATGCCGGCGACGCCCGAGCGCGTCTGGCAGGCGATCCGATCTGGCTCGGAAATCGGGCTCTGACCCCGATTTTTCAGCGCCGGCCCCGGTTGCGGGGGGGGCGGCGGGCGTCGCGGCGCGAGGACCGGGGCTGCTTCGGCGCAGGCCGGTGCTGGCCGTGGCGCTGGCCACCGCCGCCGCCGCCGCCGCCGGCGCCAAGTCCCTTCACGCGCTCGATTTCAACGCGCAGGGCTTCGACGTTGGCGAGGCGCTCGTCGCTCGGGCCGTGCTCCTGCAAGGCAGCCTGCTCGCGCTGCTGCAGCTCTTCGAGGCTGGCGAGCGAGAGCTTGCGCGCCGCGTCGCCCTGGCCTTCGCGCGCCATCGCCTGGCGCTGCACTTCGATCGCGGCGATGGCGTCGAGAATCTCGTCGCCGGGACGCAGTTCGTTCCACATGGTTGTCGGTTTGGGGGGAAGCGGCGTCAACGGTATCGGCGCGGCGCGCACCCGTCAAGCGGCTTCGCGCCCCGGCGCCTAGTACACTCGCGCCGGGAGGCACCGCATGAACCTGGAAAAAGTGATCTTCGGCTTCTTCATCGTGCTCGCCGCGACGCTCAATTTCGGCTTCGTCTACGGCGACGCGGACAACCCGGAGCACCACCACCTGTGGGAGTTCTTCGCCGCCTTCGTGGTGAACATCGCCGCCACGGTGCTCAAGTTCGGCGACCGCACCCAGGTGGGCGCGATCCACATGGCGACCAGCCTGGTGGCGCTGCTGCAGCTCGCCGCCGCGGCGCTCGCCTGGTTCTTCGCCGCCAACATGGCGAGCATCGTGTCGCTCGCCGCCGGGGCGCTGCTCGCCAACCTGGTGTCGGTGACGATCCTGATCGTGGAAACCACCGTCCAGCGCCGCTAGTGGGCAGCGCGCTCTTCCTCGCGCTGCGGCGGCTGCGCGCGCCGATCCT
>DATKAX010000329.1:0-9105 GCA_035514595.1 Burkholderiales bacterium | reverse complement strand
CACCAGCTCCTCGGTGGTGAGCCAGCCCATGCCCTGGATGAACCCGCCCTCCACCTGCCCGCGGTCGATCGCCGGGTTGAGCGAGCGCCCGACGTCCTGCAGCAGGTCCGCGCGCAGCAGCCGCGATTCGCCGGTCAGCGTATCCACCGCCACCTCGGAAACCGCCGCGCCGTAGGCGAAGTAGTAGAACGGCTCGCCCTGGAAGCGCCCGCGATCGAAATGGATCTCCGGAGTGCGCCAGTAGCCGGTCGCGGAGAGCGGAATGCGGGCGAGGTAGGCCTCGCGTGCGAGCTGCGCGAAACCGAGCGTGCGCGCCCTGCCGACCTCGATCCGGTTGCCGGCGAACACGACCTCTTCCGGGCGCACGCCGTAGGTGGCGGCGCAGTGCTGCGCGAGGCGGGCCTTGAGGGTGCGGCAGGCGTCGCGCGCCGCTTCGCCGTTGACGTCGGTGCCCGAGGAGGCTGCGGTCGCCGAGGTGTTGGGCACCTTGCCGGTGTTGGTCGCCGTGATGTGCACGCGTGCGACGTCGATCTGGAACTCCTCGGCGACCATCTGCGCCACCTTGGTGAGCAGGCCCTGCCCCATCTCGGTGCCGCCGTGGTTGAGGTGCACGCTGCCGTCGGTGTAGATGTGCACCAGCGCCGCGCCCTGGTTCATGGCGGTGGCGGTGAACGCGATGCCGAACTTCACGGGGGTGAGCGCCAGCCCTTTCTTGAGATAGGCGCTCGCGCGGTTGAAGCGCTCGATTTCGCCGCGCCGCGCACGATATTCCGAGCGGCGCTCCAGCTCGTCGATCAGCTCGGGCAGCACGTTGTCGCGCACCGTCATGCCGTAGTGCGTCACGTTGCGCGGCGCCGCGCCGTAGAGGTTGCGCTTGCGCACATCGAGCGCGTCGACGCCGAGGCGCCGTGCGATCGCCGCGAGCACGCCCTCGATCGCGAACATGCCCTGCGGCCCGCCGAAGCCGCGGAATGCGGTGTTCGACACGGTGTGGGTCTTCAGCCGGTGCGAGACGACCCTCACGTGCGGCAGGAAGTAGCCGTTGTCCACGTGGTAGACCGCGCGGTCGTTGATCGCGGAGGACAGGTCGGCCGAGATGCCGCAGCGCGAGGCGAGCGTGAGCTCGAGCGCGCGCAGGCGCCCGTCATCCTCCAGGCCGGCGTCGAACGCGATCGCGAAGTCGTGGCGCTTGCCCGTGAGCAGCATGTCGTCGTCGCGATCGGCGCGCAGCTTCACCGGGCGTCCGGTGCGCGCCGCGAGCAGCGCCGCGCCGATCGCGAACAGCGCCGCCTGCGTCTCCTTGCCGCCGAAGCCGCCGCCGAGCCGGCGCACCTCGACCGTGACCGCGGCGTCCGGCAGGCCGAGGCTCGAGGCGACCAGGTGCTGGACCTCGCTCGGGTGCTGGGTGGAGGAATACACCAGCATCTCGCCGCGCTCGCCCGGCACGGCGAGGGCGATCTGGCCTTCGAGATAGAAGTGCTCCTGGCCACCGACCCGCAGCCGGCCTGCGATGCGCTGCGGCGCGCGCGCGAGCTCCTCGGACGCCGCGCCGCGCTCCATGCGCAGGCTCGGCAGCACGAAGCTCTGCGCTTCGAGCGCCGCCTCGATGGTGACGAGGGCGGGCAGGGGCTGGTACTCGACTCGCGCGCGCCGCGCCGCGCGCCGCGCCTGCTCGACGCTGCCGGCGGCCACCGCGAACAGCGCCTGGCCGCGGAAGCTCACCGTCTCCGAGGCGAAGATCGGCTCGTCGGCGATCACCGGGCCGACGTTGTTGGGGCCCGGAATGTCGCCCGCGGCGAGTACCGCGACGACGCCCGGTGCCTTGCGCACCGGCTCGAGGTCCATCGCCGCCAGCCTCGCGTGGGTTTCGCTCGAGACACCCAGTGCCGCATGCAGGGTCCCCGCCGGCTCGGGCAGGTCGTCGATGTAGCGCGCCTCGCCGGCGACGTGCAGGACTGCGCTGTCGTGCGCCAGCGCATCGTAGGCGCCGCCCGAGATCGGCCGCTCGGACTTCATGCCTCGAGCTCGAGAAGCGCCCGCGGCCCAAGGCGCGCGTGGAACTTGCGCAGCAGGTTCTGCGCCGCGGCGAGGCGGTACCAGGCCGACGCGCGATGGTCGCTCAGGGGAGCGAAGTCCACGGCAAGCGCCGCGCAGGCGGCGTCGACGCCCTGCTCGTACGCCTTTTCCGCGCTGGGTGCGCGCGCCGGCGTGGCGGCCATGCCGCCGAAGCCGAAGCGCGCCTTGCCCGAGGCATCGACATGGAACGCCGCGCACACCGCGGAAATGTCCTGGTCGAAGCGCTTGGTGAGCTTGTAGGCGGCAAAGCGCGCCCCGGGCTGGAGTTTCGGGATGCGGACCGCACGGATGAACTCGCCGGGCCGGAGCACCGTTTTGCGGTAGCCGGTGTAGAACGCCGAAATCTTCAGCTCCCGGACGGACTCGCGCTGCTGAAGGACCAGCACGGCGTCCAGGGCGAGCAGCACCGGCATCGAATCGCCGATCGGCGAAGCATTCGCGATGTTGCCGGCAAGCGTACCGGAACTACGCACCTGCACCGCGCCCAGGCGCCGCAGCAACTCGCCGATGTCCGGATGGATCGCCGCCAGCGCCGGGAACGCTTCGGCATAGGTGAGCGCCGCGCCGATCTCGACCGTTTTCTCGGTTTCAACGAGGTTCTTCAGTTCGGAAACCCGGCCGGTGTACGCCACCGCCTCCAGGTCCCGGTGCTGCTTCGTGAGCCAAAGGCCGACGTCGGTCCCGCCGGCGAGGATCGTCGCCTTCGGGTGCTCGGCGAGGAAGGTACCGAGCTCGGCCGCGGTGGCGGGCACGAAAAAGCGCCTGGCGCCGGCCTCGAGGAGCGCGGGCGTGCCGGGCAGCGCAAGCAGCCGGCGGCTGCGCGCTTCGTCTTCGCCGAGGCCATGCTGCGCCTCGAGCGCGGCGCCGGCGCGCTCGCCGGCCTCGAGGATCGGACGGTAGCCGGTGCAGCGGCACAGATTGCCGGCGATCGCGTCGCACAGCGCGCCGCGCTCGAGCGGCTGCCCCTCCTTGTGGTGCGCGTACAGCGCCATCACGAAGCCCGGTGTGCAGAAGCCGCATTGCGAGCCATGGCACTCCGCCATCGCCTGCTGCACCGGGTGCAGCGCGCCCGCGTGCTTGAGCCCCTCGACAGTAATGAGCTCCCTGCCGTCGAGCGCGCCCAGGCACAGGATGCATGCGTTGACCGGCGCGTGGCGCAGGCGCCCGGCGCGATCGTGCTCGGCGAGCACCACCGTGCATGCGCCGCAGTCGCCCTCGGCGCAGCCTTCCTTGGTGCCGGTGAGCGCGCGCGCTTCGCGCAGCCACGAGAGCACGGTGCGCGTCGGGTCCTCGCCGTCGAGCGAGACGCGCTCGCCATTGAGCGTGAAGTCGAGAGTGCGGCGCATGGCAGCGTGCCAGCGTAGGCCCGCGCATCCCGAATTGTCAACAAAACGACCGCTGTGTTGTTGACATTTGAGAGGGCTGCCCTTAGCCTCGACCGGCGTCAATGCCGCCGACATGATCCCGCGCACGCAGCGTACGCCGATCCGCCGACCGACGAGCGCCGTGCGCAGCGGCCGCTCGGCGGAGGACCGCGTGTTCACCGCGGTGCTCGACGCGATCCTCGATCACCGCCTGGCGCCCGGCACCAAGCTGGTGGAGCGCGACCTCTCCGAGATCCTCGGCGCGAGCCGCGGCGCGGTGCGCGCCGCGCTGCGCCGCCTGGGCCACGACCTGCTGGTGGAGCTGCGGCCCAACCGCGGTGCCGTGATCGCCAACCCCTCGGCCGCCGAAACCCGCGACCTGCTCGAGGCACGGCGCGTCATCGAGAGTGCGCTGCTGCAGCGCCTCGCGCGCACGCTGAGCGCCAAGCAGCTCGCGGCGCTGCGCGCTTTCTGCGCCGACGAGCAGCGCGCCTACGACCGCGGCGATGTCAAGACCGGCAAGCGGCTGTCGATCCGCTTCCACAAACTGATCGCGGAGCTGGCGGGCAACGCGGTGCTCGACCGCTTCATGGAGCAGCTCATCTGCCGCACGCCGCTGCTCGCGCGCAACGGCGGCCGGCTCGCCGCGTACTGCGGCGCTCAGGAGCACCGCGAGGTGGTCGAGGCGCTCGCGCGCCGCGATGCCGCGGCGGCGGTGCGGCGCATGAGCGCGCATCTCGACAGCCTCGAGCGCCACCTGACGCTCGACGAGGCCGCGCCGGCCGCAGACCTGGCCGAGGCGCTGCTCGCGCGATGAGCTCCCTGCGCGCGTATCTCGAGACGCTGCCGGAAAAGGAGCTGCTGCGCGTTCGCGAGCCGGTCGCCCTCGATTACACCAAGACCGCCCTGGTCCTGGAGCTCGAGAAGCGCCAGCGTTTCCCGGTGGTGCTGTTCGAGCGCCCGCAGGGCTCGGATGCGCCGGTGGTGGTGAATATCTTCAGCGACCGCGCGCGCATCGCGCGGCTCGCGGGAGTCGAGCAGCGCGACTTCAACAGCGCCTGGCTGCGCTGCCTGGAGCAGCCGGTGCCCCCGGTGGTGGTGCCCGAAGGACCGGTGCAGGAGGTGGTGATCCAGGGGCCTTCGCTTGACGCCGGCGCGCTGCCCTTCAGCCGGCATTTCGAGAACGACGCCGGCCGCTACATCAGCTCCGGGATCCTGATCTGCAAGGACCCGGACACCGGCGTGCGCAACCTGAGCTACCAGCGCCTGCAGCTCAAGGCGCCCGACCGCTTCGGCGCCAGCCTGCATTCGCGCGGCCACATCTGGGAGCACCTGCAGCGCTGCGAGGCGCGCGGCAGGAATTTGGAGGTGGCGGTGGTGATCGGCGCGCACCCGGCGATCTATCTCGCGGCCTCGGCCAAGGTCGCGATGGAGGTCGACGAGCTCGACATCGCCGGCGCCTTGCTCGGCGCCCCGGTGGAGCTGGTGCGCTGCAAGACGATCGACGTCGAAGTGCCGGCGCACGCCGAATACGTGCTCGAGGGCGAGATCCTCGGCAACGTCCACGAGGACGAAGGGCCGTTCGGCGAGTACACCGGCTACTCCACCTCGCGCTCGACGCGCAACGTGTTCGTGGTGAAGTGCATCACCCGGCGCCGCAAGCCGATGTTCCTCGATATCGTGCCGGGCTATTCCATGGAGCATTTGCTGCTCAGCCGCAGCCCGCGCGAGGCCTACGTGTTCCAGCGGTTGAAGGAGATGGTGCCGAACCTGGTCGCGGTCAACTACCCCCGTTCGGGGACGCACTTCCACGCCTACCTGTCCCTGAAGAAGTCGGCCGAGGGCCAGGCGCGCCAGGCCCTGATGCTGCTGATGGGACTCGATCACTACGTGAAGCTCGCCGTCGCGGTGGACGAGGACGTGGACGTCTTCAACGAGGAGGAGGTGCTGTGGGCGATGGCCACGCGCTTCCAGGCCGATACCGACATGTTCGTGGTGCCGAAAACGCTATGCAACCGGCTCGACCCGTCCTCGGTGGACGGCATGTCGGCCAAGATGGCGATCGACGCCACCGCGCCGCTCGAGTGGGACGTACGGCGCGCGACCGTGCCCGCGGCCGCCAGCGAATGGGCGAGCCGCTTTCTGCAAACGCAATGACCGAGGGAGCCGCCATGAAACTAATGCTCAAGCTGTTCATCGTCCTGTTCGCCGCGACTGCGCAGGCCCAGTCCGGCAAACCGGTGAAGGTCGACATGCGCCTGGACTGGAAGCCGGGCGCGCAGCACGCCTCGTTCTACTATGCCCGCGACAAGGGCTACTACGCCGCCGAGGGCATCGAGCTCAACATCATCCCCGGCTCGGGCTCGTCCGACTCGGTGAAGCAGCTCGGCTCGCGCGCCATCGACATTGCGCTGGTCGACGCGCTGGTCCTGGTGCAGGCGGCCGAGCAGCGCGTCCCGGTGAAGTCGATCGCCGCGCACTACCAGCGCACGCCGATCACGCTGATGAGCCCCAAGGCGAAGCCGGTGACCAGCGTGCAGCAGCTGCTGGGCGACGTGAAGCTCGGCTCGAAGAAGGGCAGCTCGACCTACCAGGGGCTGATCGCGCTGCTGGGGGCGAACAACATCAAGCTCGAGCAGATCAAGCTGGTCGACATCGGCTTCGGCGTGGCGCCGCTGCTGGTGAAGCAGGTCGACGCCATCATGGGCTTCACCATGAACGAGCCGATCGAGGCCGAGACGCAGGGCATGCCGATCCACGAGATCCTGATCGCCGACGCCGGGGTGCACGCCTACGGGCTCACCATCGCCTCGAACGACCGCTTCATCGCGGGCAACGGCGAGCTCCTGACCCGCTTCCTGCGCGCCACGCGCAAGGCGGTCATGGAGTCGCCCAATGCCAAGCAGGCGATCATCCAGGCGGTGGTGAAGGCGGTCCCCGAAGTCGACGCGGCGCGCGAGATGAAGGTGCTCGAGCGCACCACGCCCTTCTACCCGGTGAAGGGCGGCGATCTCTCCAGCTACGGCACCCAGACCGAACAGGCCTGGCAGCAGACCGTCGACACGGCGAGGCGCCTCGGACTGGTGGAAAAGGCCCCCGCGACCAGCGCCCTATACACCGCCAGCCTGCTGAAGTGAGGCGGGCCGCGCCATGCGTGCGCGTGGAGGACGTGGAAGTCACCTTCCGCACGCCCGACCAAGTGGTCCAGGCGCTCTCGGGCGTGAGCCTGCAGGTCGAGGAGGGCGAGTTCGTGGCGCTCCTCGGCCCGACCGGCTGCGGCAAGAGCACGCTGCTGCGCGTGGTGAGCGACCTCACGCATCCGAGCGCGGGCGTGGTCGAAGTGCGCGGCCGCCCCGCGGCCGAGGCGCGCCGCGCCAACGAGTTCGGCTTCGTGTTCCAGGAGCCGGCGCTGCTGCCCTGGCGCACCGCGCTCGACAACGTGATGCTGCCCCTCGAGGTGGTGAAGTACCCGGCGGCCGAGCGCCGCGCGCGCTGCGAGGCGCTGCTCGGGATGGTCGGCCTGTCCAAGTTCCTGAACCGCTATCCGCACGAGCTCTCGGGCGGCATGAAGCAGCGCGTCGCGATCGTGAGGGCGCTCGCCTGGAATCCCTCGATTTTGCTGATGGACGAGCCGTTCTCCGCGCTCGACGAGCTCACCAAGAACCAGCTGCAGGACGAGCTGCTCGAGATCTGGTCGAAGGAGCGCAAGACGATTCTCTTCGTGACCCATAACATCTCCGAGGCGGTGTATCTCGCGGACCGCGTGGTGGTGATGTCGGCCCACCCGGGACGCATCGTCGCCACCCTCCCGGTCGAGCTGCCGCGCAGCCGCGACCCGGGAGTGCGCGAGACGCTCGAGTTCGTGCAGCACGTGAAGCGCGCGCGCGAGGCGTTGCGCTTATGAGCGAGCGCCGCGCCGAGCCGCGCGAGAGCCTGCTCGAGAAGCTCCTCCCGCCGGCGCTGATCCTGGCCGCGATCCTGGGCGTGTGGGAGGCGCTGGTGCGCTTCTACGACGTGCCGCCCTGGCTGCTGCCGGCGCCGAGCGACATCGCGGCGCGCTTCGTCAAGGCGACCAACCTGCTGTATCACACCGGCCTGACGGTGCTCGAGGCGCTCGCCGGCTTCGCCGCCTCGGCGGTGATCGGCATCACGCTGTCCGCGCTGATCGTGCATTCGCGGTTCCTCGAGCGCGGGGTGTTTCCCTACATCATCGTGTCGAACGCGATCCCGATCATCGCCATCATCCCGCTGCTCACGATCTGGTTCGGCTACGGCATCGCGCCCAAGATCATGATCGCCTCGATCATCACCTTCTTCCCGATCGTGACCAACACCACCCGGGGACTCAAGTCGGCCGACCGGCGCATTCTCGACTTCATGCATTCGATCAACGCCACGCGGCGCGAGATCTTCTTCAAGGTGCAGCTGCCGAGCGCGCTGCCCTACATTTTCGCCGGCTTCAAGATCGCGGCCTCGCTGTCGCTCGTCGGCGCGGTGGTGGCGGAGTTCTACGGCTCGGACCGCGGGCTCGGCTACCTGGTGATCACCTCGGCGACCCAGCTCAGGACCGATCTCCTGTTCGTCTCGATCATCGTCCTGGCGGCGCTCGGCGTCACGCTGTTCGCGGTCTTCGGCTACCTCGAGAAGCTGGCGCTGCGCGGCGAGGCCGCCGTCGAGCGCTGATGGCCATCCTGATCCGCGACGCGCTCGTCGTCACCGAGGCGCCGTTCCGCGGCTGGGTCGCGATCGAAGGCTCGCGCATCGATCGCACCGGAAGCGGCAAGCCGCCGCAGGGCCCGTACGGCAAGGTCATCGACGCCCGCGGCGGCGCGCTGATCCCGGGACTCGTCAATACCCACGCTCACTCGCACTCGAGCCTCACGCGCGGCAGCGCCGAGGGCATGGCGCTCGAGGCCTGGATCGAGTCGATCATCCGCGAGCAGCGCCGGCTCACCCCGGAGCAGGCCCATGTCGGGGCGCTTGCGACCTACGCCGAAGCGCTGCTCTCGGGCACCACGGCGATCCTCGACATGTGCCTCGTGCCGGAGGCGGCGCTGCGCGCCGCGCAGGAGATCGGCATCCGCGCCGCGATCGCGCCCTACGTCGCCGACTCGATGGCGTTCGCGCCCACGCTGCGGCAGACCGAGACGCTCCTCCAGCGCAACCCGAATGTCTGGGTGGGGCTGCACGATCTCGAGAGCTGCAGCGATGCGCAGATCCGCGAAGGCGTTGCGCTCGCAAGCGGGCGCAAGGCCGGCTTGCACCTGCACTGCGCTGAATCGCGCTTCGCGGCCGGGCGCACTCGCGCGCGCACCGGGCGCAGCCCGATCGCGCATCTGGAGCACCTCGGCGCCCTCGGCCCGCGCACTCATCTCGCGCACTGCGTGTGGGCCGGCGCCGAGGACATCGCTCTGCTCGCGCGCCGCAAGGCGAGCGTCGCCCACTGCCCGCATGCGAACCTGAAGCTCGGTTCCGGCGTCGCGCCGATTCCGGCGATGCGCGCCGCCGGCGTGCGCGTCGCGCTCGCCACCGACGGCGCCAAGGCGAACAACCGCCTGGACATGTTTGACGTGATGAAGTTCGCATCGCTCCTGCACAAGGGCGTGGCGCACGATCCCGGGGTCCTTGCGCCGGGGGAGGTTCTCGCCATGGCGACGCGCGAGGG
>DATKAX010000328.1:0-2004 GCA_035514595.1 Burkholderiales bacterium | reverse complement strand
GATCGCGGCGCGCGACCTGGTGCTGCGCCTGCCGGGGGCCGACGAGCGCCGCATTCGCGAGGAGATGTCCGGCAACCTGTGCCGCTGCACCGGCTACGTCGGCATCGTGCGCGCCATTTCTTCCGTGGTGCAGGCGCGCCGGGCATCCAATGAGGCACCCGTCGCGCAAGCACCGAAGGTGCAGAAGGATGTGCGGTTTACGCCTTCACAGCCTCTCCCCCAGGAAAAGCCGCAAACCGCGCCGCTATCGGCAGGCACGCGCATCGAGGACGAGGTGATCGTGAAGCACCCGGTCGAGCTCGTCTGGGCGGCGTTCGCCGACATGCCTGCGGTCGCCGCCTGCCTGCCGGGCGCGGAGATCACGGAGAACGCCGGCGATTCGGTGAAGGGCCGCATCACGGTGAAGTTCGGGCCGATGCGCGCCGCGTTCGCCGGCGGCGCCTCGCTCGAGCGCGACGACGCTGCCAGGCGCGGCGTGATCCGCGGCGCCGGGCAGGATTCGCTTTCGTCCTCGCGCGCCCGCGGCGACATCGCCTACCGCCTGGCCGACGCCGGGGGCGGCGCGACGCGCATCGCGCTCTCCATCGACTACAGCCTGCAGGGCCCGCTCGCGCAGTTCTCGCGCGGCGGCCTGGTGCGGGAGCTCGTCGGCAGGATGGTGGCCGAGTTCGGCGCCAACCTCGACCGGCACCTCGCGAGCGGCGGACGCGCCGCGCCCGCCGCTCGCCTGGACGCCGGCGGCGTGTTCTGGAAGTGGCTGTGGTCGCGCATCAAAGGTCTTTTCGGTTCAACCACGTGAGGAGAAACCCCATGGCACTGGTACCCATCGCCAAGCAAGGCAACTTCCTGCACATCTACGACTTCAAGGTCGATCCCGACCACGTCGAGGACTTTATTCGTCTCTTCAACCAGTTCGACTACTCGGACGAGAACCCCATGCACAAGTCGCCGGCGCAGGTGAAGGACGGGGCGCTGGTGCAGGACGTGAAGGACCCGACGCGCTTCTGGCTGATCGGCGAGTGGGCCGACATCGAGGTGCACGCGAACATCCTGAAGAATTTCAAGGGCATGAAGCCCGAGTTTCTCAAGCACATCCGCGACGGCGGCTTCGTGCCGCAATACGGCAAGGTCGTCTCGGCGACGCCGCAGCACATCCTGGACAAGGCCCGGGAACAGGCCGCGTGAAGCTCTATACCTTCTTCAGGTCGTCAACGTCGTACCGGCTGCGCATCGCGCTCGCGTGGAAGAAGCTCGACTACGAGCCGGTCTACACCAGCTTGCCGGGGATGAAGCACAAGGACCCGGCGTACCTCAAGCTCAATCCCCAGGGGCTGGTGCCGGCGCTGGTGAGCGACGAGGGCCGGGTGTACACGCAGTCGATGGCGATGATCGAGTGGCTCGACGAGCGCTACCCGGAGCCGCCGCTGATGCCGCGCGACACGGAGGAGAAGTGGTATGTGCGCGCAGTCTCCCAGATCCTGGGCTGCGAGATGCACCCGCTCAACAACGTGCGCGTGCTGAAGTACCTGAAGAGCGCCTACGGCCTGGACGACGCCAGGGTGAACGGCGACTGGTATCCGCACTGGATCGCCGAGGGCTTCGCCGGCCTGGAGGCGTTCCTCGCCGCGCAGGGGCGCTGCGGCAGCTATGTGCTCGACGAGCGCGTCAGCATGGCCGACGTGTGCCTGGTGCCGCAGGTGTTCAACGCGCAGCGCTTCAACTGCGAGCTGAAGCCCTACCCGACGGTGATGCGCATCTACGAGCGCTGCATGGCGCTTCCCGCGTTCGCCGACACCCAGCCCTCGAAGCAGGCCGACGCGGTCTAGGCGCTAGGCCGGCTCGAGCAGCCAGGCGCCGCCGAGGGCGGCGGGGAGCGCCACGGCGTAGCGCGCGCCGGTCTTTCTTGCGGCGATGCCTGACCGGGAAAGGCGCGCGGCGAATTCGTCCGGGTCGCGGCAGGCGAGCGCGTAGCCGGCCAACGCCGGGGCCGGCGGCGGGTTCTCG
>DATKAX010000327.1:0-5836 GCA_035514595.1 Burkholderiales bacterium | reverse complement strand
CTTCAGCTCGTGCTCCTTGCCGAGCGCCGAGAGCATCCCGAGGTTCAGCACCGAGCGCATCTTGCGCGGCAGCCCGGGGCGGTTCCAGACGTCGTTCCAGCAGTAGGTGTTGAGCAGCTCGGTGAACTCCTGGTTGAACTCATCGACGCCCGCCATCGACTTGTCGACCCAGGGTGCGCCGAGCACCTCGCGGCGGGTCTTGAGTCCGGCGTCGTAGCGTTCCTTGTGTGTTCTCTTGTCCATGCTGCCTCCACGATGTCTAGGGGTCGGGCACTATAACATCGCGTCATGGACGAGCTTTCGAGTCTCAGCCGCCGCGAGATCTCTGCCATGCAGGAGCGCTACTTTGCAGAGATGATCGAGCTTGCCGCGGCGCGCCATCCACGCACTCGCGAGCAGATGGCGCAGTGCAATCTGTCGAGGGCGGACTTCCGTTCGCTGGCCGACCTCGGCAGGCTTCCCGTCACCCGCAAGGAAGACTACATGCGCGCGCCGGATGCGTTGCGCCTGGAAACCGAAGGGCTGCCCGAGGAGATGCGCGCGGTGTGGGACGTGATGTATACCACCGGCTCGACCGCTGGGACGCCGACGCCGTTCATCTCCACGACCTACGACTTCTTCCGCATTCTGGAAGCCAACCGCAACATGCTGCGCCTGCGCGGCGCGCGTTCCGATGACATCATTGCCAGCCTGTTTCCGCTCACCCCACGGCCGCACGGCGCGTTCATCCGAACGCTGCATGCGGCGGCGAGCCTTAACCTGCGCGTCGTTGCCGCTCTGCCGGGCAATCCGTCCCCGTATTTCACCCTGGGTAACGACCTCGACCGCGTAGTGCAGGTGCTCGCTCAGTGCCGCGCCAGCATCCTCTGGGGCGTTCCGAGCTACGTGCGCCGCGTCGTGGCAAGAGCCGAGGAGCTGGGCGCTGATTTCTCGGCGGTACGGCTCGCCTTGGTCACCGGCGAAGGGCTTCCCGAGCCGGCTCGCGCCGAGCTGACCGCGGCCTTGCGCCGGATCGGTACCGCGGAGGCCTGGGTGAGTATCTCGTATGGCGCCACGGAGATGCAAGGCGGAATGGTCGAGTGCGCACCGGGCTCCGGTTACCACAATCCAGCGCCCGACCAGTTCTTCTTCGAGGTCGTCGATCCGCAGTCTCTCGCACCCCTTGACGATGGCAAGCCCGGTCTGGTGCTGCTTACCCACCTGCGAAGGCGGGGCACGGTGCTTTTGCGCTATGCCCTGGGCGACATTTCCACCCTCTCGCATGATCGCTGTCCGTACTGCGGCGCCTGGACCGACCGACTGGTCGCGATGCCGCGGCGTGCCGACCGCCTGATGAAGGTCAAGGGCACCCTGGTAAACCCCGATGTTCTGGTGCAGGCGGTCGAGGGCGTGCTCGGCGCGCGTGAATTCCAGTTCGCGGTAGGTTCCTCGGTCGCCGGCGACGTCCTTACGCTCAAGGTGGCCGCCGGTGAGGACGGGATGCTCGCCGCGACCCTTGCCGAAGCGGTGAAGCGTGCCTGTGGGGTCACGCCGATGGTGGAATTCGTCGCCGCCGATGCGATCAGCGATCCGTCGCGCTCCTGGAAAGCCAGGCGCATAATCGATCAGCGCCGGCCCATGTAGAGGCGCATGACGCGCTCGTCGCCGACGAGCTGCGATGCCGGTTCTTCGAGGCGGATCTCGCCGAGCTCCATGACATAGCCCCGGTCGGAGGTGGCGAGCGCTTTCTTCACGTTCTGCTCCACCATCAGCACGGCCTTGCCGCGACTGCGGAGCAGGCGCACGGTGCCGAACACCGCGTCCACCATCTTCGGCGCCAACCCGATCGAGGGCTCATCGAGCATCAGCAGCTTCGGATCCATGAGAAGCGCGCGCGCAATCTCGAGCATGCGCTGCTCGCCGCCGCTCAGCGTTCCGGCAAGCTGTCCACGGCGTTGAGCGAGCGCCGGAAACAGCACGCGCACCTCCTCGATGCGCTGTGCGAGCTGGCTGCGGTCGCGGAGGAGGTATCCACCCATGCGCAGATTCTCGTCGACGGTGAGCTTGGGAAACACGCTGCGGTTCTGCGGGATATAGGCAATCCCGGCGGCGAGGATGCGATCCGGGGGGAGGCCCAGGATGTCGCGCCCCTCCAGCTCGATCTCGCCCTCACGCCACGGGATCAGGTTGAACACGGACTTCAGAAGCGTCGATTTGCCGGCGCCGTTGTGGCCGATGACGGTGACGACCTCTCCGGCAAAAACGCGCAGGGACACGTCTTCCAGGATGCGCCGGCCGCCGTAGCCTGCCTTCAGGCCGCGCACCTCGAGGACCGGCTTCATCCGAGGTAAGCCTCCATGACCCGGGGGCTGCTCTGTATCGCCTCGGGGCTGCCGCGTTCCAGCACGCGGCCCTCGTGCATGACCACGATCTCCCGCGCGAGGCTCATGATGAATTCCATGTTGTGCTCCACGACCAGGAACAGGCATGGCCGCTCCTCGTACATCCGCCCGATGAACGCTGACAGAACCTCGAGCAGCGCCGGGTTCACGCCCGCTGCGGGCTCATCGAGCATCAGGATCCGCGGGCGGAGCATGAAGACGCCGACCAGCTCGAGCAGCCGCCGCTGCCCGAAAGACAGGGTCGCGGCGGACTCGTCAGCGAAGTGCGCCAGATTCACCAGGTCTAGCAGGCGCATGGCTTCGGCGTGCGCTCCGCGGGCGTTGCCTGCCACGCGCGGCGCGAACATCAGGTTGTCCAGACAAGTGAACTCCGGAAACACGCGGCACTCCTGAAACGTGCGCGCGAGGCCGAGGCGCGCCAGGCGGTGGGGCACGACGCCGGTCACCTCGCGCCCATCGATCGTAACGCTGCCCGCGTCGGGCTCCGTGATCCCGGTTACGACATCGAAGAGAGTGGTCTTCCCGGCGCCGTTCGGCCCGATCAAGCCATAGATTCCGGGCGCGTCGATCTCTAGGCTGCATCCGCAGAGCGCCGAGACGCCACCGTAGCGCTTGACGAGCCCTCTCACCGCGAAGGCGCTCAAGGGCTTCTCCGCAGGAGGCGCTGCCATCCATCCGCGACAAGCCCCGCGATGCCGCGCGGCGCGAACCGCATGAGAAGCACCAGCAGGACGCCGAACAGCACAAGCCGCCATTCGGCTGCCACGCGGAGATACTCGGGCAGGCCGACGTAGACCGCGGCGCCTAGCGCCGGGCCGGCGAGCGCGCCGGCGCCCCCCACGATTACCACCAGCACGATGTTGATGCTCTCGGCAAAGCTGAAGGTGGGAGGCGCGGCCACGCGCAGGAAGGAGACGTGCAGAACGCCGCCCAGCCCCGCAAGCGCCGAGCCGAGCGCGAACACGGCTGTCTTGTAGAACATCGCGTTGACGCCGCGCGACTGGGAGAGGCGCTCGTCCTGGCGTAGCGCCATCAGAATGCGCCCGAAGTCCGATCGCACCACGCGCCACTGCACTAGGAAGGCGACTAGCGCAGCGCTCAGCGCAAGGTAGTAGAAATTCTGCAGCGAGGCGAAGCTCAGCGGCCCGAGAGGCCCCGGCCTCGGAATTCCCGGGAAACCCGCGGCGCCGCGCGTGACGTCATCCCAGTTGTTCATTACCGCGTAGAGCATGAGCCCGAACGCGAGTGTCACGATCATGAAGAAGTGGCTGCGAAAGCGCAGGCAGACGGCGCCGATCGCGGCGCCCGCGGCGGCCGCGGCGAACAAGCCGGCGGCGAGCGCGCCCCAGAACCCGAGCCCGGCGTCGACCATCAGCACCGCGGCGGTATAGGCCCCGATCCCGGCGAAGCCCATGTGACCGAGCGACACCAGGCCGGTGTAGCCAAGCATCAGGTTCAAGCCCACCGCGGGGATGGCGTACAGACAGCACAGCACTAGCACGTGGATGAGGTAGGGCTCCTCCGCGGCCAGGGTCGGAACGGCAAACAGAAGGAGCACGAGGACCGCGGCCGCGGCGAGCTTCAGCATCAGTCTTCGCCGCGTACCCGCACTCCGAAAAGGCCGCGCGGTCGGACCAGCAAGATGAGGATCATGACGACAAAGGCGACCGAGTCGCGATAGTCGGTCGGCAGCACGAGCGTCGAGAGCGACTCTGCGACGCCGATGATGAGACCGCCGACGACCGCGCCGGGCACGCTGCCCATGCCGCCCAGCAGGATGCCGGCAAGCCCCTTTACCAGCGGGGCGTCACCCATTTGCGGGAACACCAGGAACAGCGGACCGACCAGCGCCCCGCCGAGCGCTGCCAGCGCAGTGCCCAGGGCAAAGGTCGTCCAGTCGACACGCTCGACGGGAATGCCAACGACCATTGCGGCCTGGCGATCTTGGCTGGCAGCACGGATTGCTGTACCCAGCCTGGACAGCTTAAGAAACAGAAACAGTGCGAGGACGACTGCAAACGTAACCGCGATCACCAGGATGTGCTGCAGCGGAAAGCGCAGCTCGCCGATCGGGACCAGGGTCTCGGTGGCGGGGACCCTGAGCTGCAGCGCGTTCGGTCCCCACAGGGCGATGACGAGATTCTCGAGGACGAGGATCAGCCCGAGGGAGGCGATGACCTGGTTGCGCAGGTTGCCCTGGAGCGGGCGGAACACGCCGCGCTCCAGAGCGATCCCGATCGCCGCAAGCACGATCATGGACAGCACCACCGAGACCGGGTAGCTGCCTGTCACACGCGTGAAGAAGAAGTGGCACAGGTAACCGCCCAGCATGAAGAGTGCGCCGTGCGCGAAATTGAGCACGTGCATCACCCCGTAGATGAGCACCATGCCGAGGGCCACCAGCACGTAGACCGATCCGGCCATCAGGCCGTTGACGGTCTGCTCCAGGAGGGCGGTGAGCACGACCGCCCGCGCCTAGCCCGCGCCGCAGTCTGCCTTGAGGGACTCCGGATACAGGATGCGGCGCTTGCCGTCGGTGCACCACTGCGTGACGTACACGGGGGGATGCGCCTGGCCCTTGGCGTCGAACTTGATGCGGCCGATGACGCCGTCATGCTCGATGGCGGCGAGCGCATCGCGGATCTTGCGTCCGTCGGTGACGCTTCCCGCCTTCTGCATGGCGGCGACGGCGAGCATCAGGCCGTCGTAGGACTGGGCGGCGAAGCCGTGCGCTTCCTCGCCATACTTCTTCCGGTAGCGCTCGCTGAAGGCGCGGATGCGCGGCACGTCGGCGTTGGGAGGGAAGGCGTTGTACTGCACCATGCTCTCGAGCCGCGCCGCATCGAGCCGCTTGAGAAAGCGGTCCGAGCCCATTGCGAGCGTCCCTACCAGCTGGGTCTTTAGCCCGGCGTCGCGGATCTGCTTGATGGCGAGGCTTCCGGGCTCCTCGTCCATCAGGAGCATTACGGCGCGGGCATTGCCGGCGCGAATGTTGGAAACATGGCTCGAGAAGTCCACCTCGCCGACGTTGAAGTAGCCGACATAGCCGATTTTCGGATCGCCGAGCAGCTTCTTCATGCCGTTGACCCCGCCCCGGCCGGCGTCGTTATTCCATGCGATGAACGCCAGCGGCGTCCAGCCCTGCTTGGCGATGAACTCGGCGAGGGCCTGGGTCAGCTGGTCGTTGTTGGCGTTGACCCTGAACAGGAACCGGTTGCCCTGCTCGGTCAAATTGGGGCCGGTGGGAATGGTGAGGATCAGAGGCACGCCGTAGTCCTGAGCGATCGGGGCTTCCGCCGCCGCAACGCCGCTGTGCAGCTCGCCCAGGACCACCGGCACCTTGTCCACGGTGGCGAGGCGCTGCATGGCAGAGGCGCCTTCCGCGGGATTGGCTCGCGTGTCGTAGGCCTTGAGCTCGAGCGTGTACCTGCTGCCGCCGAGCGCGAAGCCGCCGC